>NC_022084.1:1898718-2215172 GCF_000246985.2 Thermococcus litoralis DSM 5473
GCTAAGTCTTGGATAACCCTAATGTCCTTCTCATCCATCCATGCTCCCATAGTTTTCTCCTTTGCTTCGAGAATCTTTGCTATCTTGTTTTCACTCAATCCAAGGGATTCTAGGTTCTCTTTTGTGATGTTCTCTCTGTGTCCAATGCTCTTAACAAAACTCACGTACTGGGGGTGTTTGGGCAAAAGTTCATCAAGCTCTGGGAAGTGAAGCGAGTACCACTCCCTTAGTCTAGAGACGAGAAGGTTTATGACCTTGTCAATGTCATCTAACGCTTCTATAGCCTGAATTATCATTTTATCCCTTGCACCGCTCTGCTCCTGTATTCTAATTCTAGTTAAAGCCACTCCCACAGTGAAGTATCTCTCGAACCATTCTTTTCCCAAAAACTCCTCCGGGTTTTCTCTGAGCCTCTCTCCGGCTAAGTTGGGGAATTCAAATTCGGATTCGAAGCCGAGTTCCCTCACGTTTCTGCTTAGCTCTGGGTGTTCAAACACAAAATTTGAGTATCCTTTTTCTTTCAATTCTTCCAAGAGGGCAGTGAGGTCTTCTGTAACCTCTCCCTTTAGGAGCCTGTCCAGTGCAGTCTCCGGTTTTTCCGTGAAGATTCTTTTTCCTATTAGGTTGCCTTCTTCATTAAAGGCGTAAATACCTTGCACATTTTCGCTTATGTATGCTTTCATGAGCATCACCTTTTTTATTCTTTGTTGAAGAAGTATAAAAGAGTTGAGCTTTTAAACCTACTCAGTGATATGCTCTTATCGCTAATTGTCGAAAAAACGTTACACATTTACCGAAAGGCTTTTATAATGTACACCCTTAACCTTCGAGAGAACACATTTAAGCTAATCTTTTGGAAAGGTGATGCCCAATGAGAAGACTGCTGAAGCCAATAAAGGATGTCGGAATTGTTGGTTATGGTGCCTATGTACCAATGTATAGAATTAAAAACGAGGAGATCGGAAGGGTTTGGGGAGTAAGCAGCTTCCCCATTCAGGAAAAGTCCGTAAACAATTTGGATGAAGATGCCATAACAATAGGGATTGAAGCGGCAAGAAATGCCCTTAAAAGAGCTCAAATCGACCCAAGAGAAATTAGGGCATTGTGGTTTGGAACCGAATCCAAGCCCTATGCTGTTAAGCCTTCTGCAACCGTTATTGCTGAGGCAATTGGGGCAACTCCGGATTTAGATGCCGCAGATTTCGAATTTGCATGTAAAGCCGGAACTGAAGCCTTGCAAGCAGCTATCGGTTTTGTTGGGAGTGGAATGGCAAAATATGCAATGGCAATTGGTGCCGACACTTCTCAAGGAAGACCTGGTGATCACTTAGAATTTACTGCATCCGCCGGAGGAGCCGCTTATATCGTTGGTGAGAAAAGCTCTGAGACGGTTGCCTATTTTGAGGGAAGCTATTCCTACGTAACCGACACTCCAGATTTCTGGAGAAGACAGCACGAGCACTATCCAAGGCACGGGAATAGGTTCACTGGAGAGCCCGCTTACTTCCACCAGATAATAAGCGCCGCAAAGGGCTTAATGGAAGAGCTGGGCTATTCGCCAAGCGATTTTGACTACGCTGTCTTCCACCAGCCAAACGTTAAGTTTCCGCTAACAGTCGCAAAGATTCTCGGAATCCCCAAAGAAAAAGTCCTTCCGGGATTGTTAAGTGGAATAATAGGAAACACATACAGCGGCGCTACGTTAGTTGGCATTTCAGCGGTTTTGGACATAGCGAAGCCGGGAGACAGGATTCTCTGGGTAAGCTTTGGAAGCGGTGCGGGTAGCGATGCATTCAGCTTAGTGGTGCAGGATGCAATTGAAGAAAAGAGAGACCTAGCGCCAAAGACCATGGATTACGTAAACAGGAAGAAATACATCGATTATGCCTTATATGCAAAGCACAGAGGTAAGTACATCTTGTGAGGTGGTTAAAATGAGGAAGCCAGTGATTATTGGTGTGGGATTGACTCCGGTTGGAGAGCACTGGAGGCTCGCCCTAAGGGATTTAGCCGTTGAAGCTTTGCTCAATGCTATGGAAGATGCAGGCGTTGATAAGGTGGATTCACTTTATGTTGGCAACATGGCTTCTGGTTCATTTGTTGAACAGGAAAACCTTGGGGCATTAATAGCTGATTGGGCAGGTCTTGGCAACATTCCAGCAGTTAAAGTTGAGGCAGCGTGTGCAAGCGGTGGAGCTGCAGTCCAAGAGGGAGTAAAAGCTGTTATGAGCGGTCTTGAAGATGTTGTTGCCGTTGTAGGTGTTGAGAAGATGACCGATGCATGGCCAAGCGACGCTACGAGATATCTTGCCTATGCGGCAGATGCAGAGTGGGAGCTTTTCCATGGTGTGAGCTTTGTAGCATTGAACGCCCTTGCCATGAGGCTCTACATGAAGGAATACGGCTACACTGAGGAAGATTTAGCCCTCTTCGCAGTTAACGCTCACACAAATGGTGCCAAAAACCCATATGCAATGTTCAAAAAGCCAATAACAGTTGAAACCGTTATGAAGAGCCCCTATGTAGCCGATCCACTGAAGCTCTTTGATGCTTCCCCAATAGCCGATGGAGCCGCTGCAGTTATAATAACCACCGAGGAGAAGGCCAAGGAGTTCGTAGATAAAGCGAAGATGGTCGAGGTTGCGGGAATGGGAAGGGCAATTGACACAATAAACCTCGCAAACAGAAAGGAGTTCTTGTTCCTCAGAGCGGCAAAGGTTGCTGCAG
This sequence comes from Thermococcus litoralis DSM 5473, assembly GCF_000246985.2. Taxonomy (NCBI): domain Archaea; kingdom Methanobacteriati; phylum Methanobacteriota; class Thermococci; order Thermococcales; family Thermococcaceae; genus Thermococcus; species Thermococcus litoralis. Next base: position 1,901,446 of record NC_022084.1, read on the forward strand.
AAAGGGCATATAAGATGGCCGGTATTGAAGTTAAAGACATAGACTTCTTCGAGGTTCACGATGCCTTTACCGTAATGGCCGCCTTAAGCCTGGAGTCAATAGGTGCTGCTGAGAGAGGAAAAGGCGCAATGCTTGCAAAAGAAGGGCAGATAGCAATAGATGGCGACTACCCAATTCAAACACTCGGTGGACTAAAAGCTAGAGGACACCCTGTGGGAGCTACGGGAGTTTATCAAACCGTAGAAGCAGTGTGGCAGCTTAGAGGAGAAGCTCCAAACCAAGTGCCTGATGCAGAGATTGGGTTAACCCAAAACATAGGTGGAACGGGTTCAAACATAACCGTAACCATATTGAGGAGGGTTTGAAGATGGGGAGGCCAATGCAGGTTGCCCGTTATTGGAGACACTTTAAAGAGAAATACCGCCTCATTGGAGGTAAATGTAAGAGCTGCGGTCACGTTCACTTTCCAAAGAGACCTGTTTGTCCAGAATGTGGAAGTCAAGAGATAGAGGAGTTCCAGTTCAGTGGAAAGGGCAAAGTGGTAAGCTGGACTATAGTGAGAAACCCACCAAGCGGCTACGAATACTACAAGCCATACCCCATAGCCCTAGTCGAGCTCGAAGAGGGACCGGTGGTTTTAGCACAGCTCACAGATGTTGACCCAGAGGAGATAGACTTTGGCATGGAAGTAGAAATGGTCACGAGAAAGGTTAGGGAGTTCGAAGAGGACGGAATAATCCTCTACGGCTACAAGTTCAGACCTCCGATAAAATGACTACTTTTTCTCTTTTAGGTCTTTTACCATTCTTATCCATATGCCGCTCTTTCCCGCTATTTTGAAGCCGAGCTTTTTGTAGAATTCAATTGCTTTGGTGTTTTTTTCTCCGACCCACAGCTCTATTCTGTCGTTGTATTTGCTCAAATACTCCAGACATTTTTCCATAAGCTTCTTGCCAACGCTTTTTCCCTGGTAGCCCTTATCAACCACAAACTCGTGTATAGCCCCTACCACTCTATTCTCATATCTGCTGTGCCAGTCGTTGTCGCACACGATAAATCCCACTATTCTATCACCATCTTTTGCCACAAAGAAGCCATCGCTGGCTTTGCTCCAGCACCATCTAAGATACCTTTTAGCATAGCTCTCTCCCTCTCCACCATATTCTCTCATGCCTTCATAGCCCCTCATGTAGATCCCGACGAGGGTCTCGAGGATTTCTTGATCCATTTTCTTTAGCTTCTCTATTTTGATTTCATCTGTCATGTTCATCGGTGTTAGGTTATCAGATGGGTTTATAAAATCTAATCCTTAACTCAGAGTAGAGAGCACTGAAGGTGATTTTAATGGCAAAAGCCAAACCAAGGATTTGTGAAATCTGTGGGGCAGAGATTAGGGGACAGGGGCATACAATAAAAATAGAGGGTGCAGAGCTCTTGGTTTGTGGAAAATGCTATCAAAAGTACGGTAGGAAAAAACCCGGAACATGGAGCCCAATGCCCACTGGAAGAGAGCCGAGGAGAACTTACACGCCGAGACCAAAGCCAAAACCAGCCCCAAGGAGGCAAAGGCCGCTTTACACGGAGGATATTGTTGAGGATTATGCAGAGAGGGTTAGGGAGGCTATTCAAAAAAGCGGTTTGAGCTATGAAGAACTTTCCCACAAAGTGGGCCTTTCTACCAACCTCCTTAGGAGAATAGCCCATGGGGAGTACATGCCGACCATAGAGGAGGCAAAAAAGCTCGAAAGATACTTTAGGATAACCCTAATTGAAAGAGTAGAGGAGAACGTGCAGGAAAAGGTTACAATTCCAAAGGACTACGAGCCGACCCTTGGAGACGTCGCGAATATAAGAATCAAGAAGAAGAAAAAGAAGTGATTACTCCTCGCTTTCTTCTCCCTTTCTGGATTTCTTAGGAGGATAAAACCCCTTCAGCACTTCAAAAGTCCCCCACATTTTGAGGAGCTCCCTATGAACGGGTGAATCCGGAGGGATAACTATTATGTGTGCTGGGGGGTGAATTTCCCTTAATCTGCCTATTGCCTTTGAAGGAGGCAGATCTATCTGTGCTACAACATGGGCGCGGTACTTCTTCTTGGGCTTTTCTCCCACAAGTTTCTCAAATGCCCAATCGGAGAGGGCTGGAGGTATTATCCTTGGCTTTCCCCTTATCTCCATCCCGGCATACCTAACGAGGTCTGCCAGCGCTATTAGTGCTTTGTCGAAGTTGTCTGTCCTTATCAAAACCATCGTGTTTAGCATATTCTCACCGAGAAGAGGTAAGCTGGTGGGTATTTAAAGATATGGCTAAGAAAAATTTATAAGCAAAGCTTGGAGAGATATGAGTGGCTGCTAGGGCGGGCCCGTGGTCTAGCCTGGTTATGACGTCGCCCTCACACGGCGAAGGTCCGGGGTTCGAATCCCCGCGGGCCCACCATAACAGCCCTTACCTGCGTAAGCGCTGGCGGAATGTTAAGTGCTTTGCACAAATGGAGGGGGCTCTTTTGGTCAAACTTTTTCCAAAAGTTTGCTTGCCTGTACGAAGTTTGATCAAGGTTCGTGGTTCCTTCTAAGTTGCACTTAAACGAAACGTTTTCAAAAATCCCCTCCAAACCACCCCTACGAAAAGGAACCCCCAACTTTGATGAAATTTTGCCTCGCAAAGTTTCCTTAGAACGTTTTAGCTTTAGCCATGACTTATAACTAAGAAGTTATAACTCATAACTGAAAAGTGGGAACTATAAGAGGACAATCTCTAAATAAAGAAACTGTAACTGCAAAAGAATCTTCCGAAAATAGCTCTACACCCAAAAACATTTAACTCCTTTTAGACTATTATCTATTGGTTAAGATCATTATCTACAGTCTGGTGTTGAAGATGGAATATGTCATAGAAACCAAAGATCTCACAAAGTTTTTCGGAAAAAGAAATATAATTTATCATTTGAACCTTAAAGTTCCTAAAGGAGTTGTCTATGGCTTTTTGGGGCCCAATGGTGCTGGTAAAACCACCACTATTAAAATGCTCACGGCAGCGTTAAGGCCTACATATGGAGAAATTAGAATTTTTAACCTTGAGATGCCCCAAAATAGAGTTGAAATAATGAAAAATGTTGGTTATATGCCCGAAACTCCAATAGCCTATGATGATATGACGATCTTTGACTTTCTGACTTATATGGGCAGGCTCTCCGGCTTAAAAAAGGAAGAAGCGAGAGAACAAGCGAAGAAGCTCATGAAGTACGTTGGGGTTGGTAAGTTGGCATTGAACAAGATAAAGGAGCTCTCCTCGGGGCAGAAGCAGAGAGTTTCTTTTGCTTCAGCCCTAATTGGTGATCCGGAGCTTTTAATACTGGACGAGCCCACGGCAAACCTTGACCCTCTGGGAAGAATAGAGTTCATAGGGAAAATCCTCTCCCTTGCAAAGGAGGAGAAAACTATTTTCGTAAGCTCACACATAGTGAGCGAAGTTGAGAAGATGTGCAACTACGTGGGGCTAATCAACCAAGGTCGCTTAATAGCCCAGGGGAAGATAAGTGAGCTGACGGAGATAGAGGAGAACGATTACGATGTTTCCACTTCGGACAACAAGACAGCAATTGAGTTCCTAAAGGAAAAGCCATACGTTAGGGAAGTATGGGAGGAGGAGAACATAATTAGGGTTAAAGTGGATCCTAGGTTTCTTGATGAGTTTTTCCTGCAGTTCCCGAAGTATCTTACCTCTCAGGGCATTCGCTTAAAGCTCTTCAGACCCCACACAAGTCCGCTTGAGAGGATTCTTATGGAAAAGTTCAGCATAGGTGAGGAAAGTGATTAGCGTTCTATATCAAAACGAGGTTTATAGGCTTTTAAAATCGAGGAGACTTAAGGTAATGCTGGCGTTGATGCTTCTTCCCGTGATAGTCTACTTCTTCACCCACGAGGAGATAACTGAATACAGTGCAAAAGCCCTAGAGATTTCATTCCAGATAAACGTTTCTCAGTTTTTAATAAACTTCTGGGCCAGTGTGATTGGCCAGCTGGTCGTTATTATTGTCATGAGCGATTTGCTCGCAAGTGAAATTGACAGGGGCACGATAAGGCTTCTCCTCGTAAAGCCGATAAAGAAGAGTGAGATAGTCTTTGGCAAGTTCTTTTCCGGAATTACTGCCGTACTCATGATTTTTGGCATTCCATACTTTGTGATGCAGGTTTACATGGTTCTCCTCTACAAGTCTGGCTTTGAAGGGTTTAGGGCGACTTTTGACGACTTCCTATTTGCCCTTGGGGTTACAGTTCTCGTTCTTGGAAGCCTTGGAGCGGTTTCGATGCTCCTCTCGGTAGTTCTTTCAAGACCTCTCTATGCATCTCTTGCAAGCTTTGGACTGGTGTTTACTGCCCAGTTCATACTTCCACAGTTGCCCTTTTTTGACAACCCAGAGCGCTTTAACCTGAGCTATCAGATAGGGGTTTTGCTAAAGAGGGGCTTTACGCTCCACACTGGATTGGACACCTACAAAGGAGATCCAACTATGAGCGCTCTGTTTTTCATTAGTGTTATCCTGCTGAGCCTTATTTTTACTCTCGTGGGATTATACAGGAAGGAGTATGGGGGATGAGCCATGAGGAAAGTCTTACCACTTTTCATGCTTCTCCTCTTTGCCGGAAATGCTCTTGCCCTATCGGTTGAGCTGGGAATAGATGAGGTTTTGATAGTTGATAACACCACCCTAACCTTTGATGTGTCCCAAAACAATCCAAACCTGGTTTCTCTATTGCTAGAGAGTGAAAACACAAGCCTAATCAAAGGAGTGCATTTTGGCGAGAGTGTTTTCTTTGAAGGAGTGAACTACACCGTTGGGAGCTTGGATTTGAACACCTTTATCCTCAAGCTTCATTTGAGCGGTAGCTACTCCAGTGTTGAGGTTCTGAAAAAGAGGGACTTCAGTGTGTCCCTCGTGGAAGCATTTGATGCCTATGTAAAGGTGAAGGTTAAGAATACGGGTTATTACGAAATCAACGACACCCTGGTGGTTCTTGCTCAAGGGATGGAGATAGCGGAGCAGCCTATTGTCCTCAAACCCGGAGAAAGCCTAACTTTGAAGGTTTCCCCCTCATATAATCAGCTAACCTTAATGCTGAAGGAGGCTAAGTTCTCAAAAACAATGGCGATAGTCTCTCTTGAGGAACTCGTAACGATTGAGCGCATCTGGAAGGATGAAAATCTTCATGTTCTTCTGAGAAGCCATGGGGATCCCGTTAACGTCACCGTTAAGCTTCTGGTTAGTGGAATGACCTTCGACAAGAAGGGGGTTTACCTTAACTCAAAGGAAGAGAGGGAAGTGGTCTTTGACACGGATGCAACTCAAGGCACAATCTTGATTGACTATGGCGTAGTAAAGCAGGAGAGCTTCTACTTCGAAATGCCGAGGATATCTCTTGTGAGAGCAGAGAAAGGGAAAGACAGGCTGAAGATATGGCTGAGGAACGATGGAAAAGTTGCGTTCTCGGGAAGGGTATCTATCTACCAGAACTCCGTTATCGTAGGGGAGCCTTACTTTGCGGATGTTACAATAAAACCTAACGAAGAGGTTTATCTTGAGTTTAAAGTACCGGAAGATGCTCAAATTTTGACCGTTGGGGTCTCTTCAAGCTCCTACTCCGCAACTTTCCCCATTTCATTAAGGGCAGGGCTGAGCGCAAAAGCGGTCAATTCTTACGCCAAGGGCATACTTGGAGGAAGCGTGAGCTATGTTATAACTGTTGTTGGCAACGGAAAGGTGCACTTTGGCATTAGAGGTCTGCCGGATTCTATAAAGGGCTACTTCTACTATGGTGACACTCAAGTTAAGGAGCTCGACGTGGTCCAAAATGCCCAGGTAACGCTAGTTTTAAAGCTTCCAAGCCTACCGCAGGGTTTCATGCTCAATAAGCCCATCAACTTCAGCGTGATAGTTAACGACATCGAGATTCCCTTAAAGCTGGAGGTCAGTGGAATGGGGATACTCCCGGTTTACGGCGACAACTGGCTTGCCAAGGTCAATTATACAAGTGAACACCACCATGTAGGGTTGCCTTATAGGGTAATGGGGAACGAGATAACACCTCCTTTTGCCTTTGAGCCATGGGACGGAGAGAAGATTGCCATCCTCTATGGGAGGTACATACGGCAAGGAAAAGACCTTAGAGTTCATCTCCTAGACCTTTCGGGAAAGATCATAGCATCCTCGACGCAAGAGAGGGGGAGAAGCGACTACATAGTGTTCAATGAGAGCGAGTTTATGATAATGGTTGAAGGAGAAGGCTACTTCGAGGGAGTTCTGCTGGTGTCGGATTATCTCAACGAGCTGAGGAACGTTACTTTCGAGCTTAGGAGAAGGGAATTCGGCGAAGGGCTGAGAACTTTCATAATAAATGCCACTCCTCTCAGAGGTCAGAAACTGAAGTTCTCCCTTTCCTCAGATAAGGATGTGGAGCTGAGGGTGTATTACTTTACCCTAAACAACGAAAAAGAAAACTTCGATCCCTTATCAACGAACTTCAAGGGGGCCTTTAAGGAGAAGGGCAAGGTTATTGACGGAGAAGTCGGCGTAAGGAGCTATGAGGACTTCATAGCTCTAGCAGTGATTGGGGAAGGTAATGTCACGCTAAACTTTGAAAAAGCAGGCAGAGGGGCTGAAGTTAGTGAATTGAAGTCAAGGGAGGTATATCTTATAATTGGAGCACTTGTGATACTCCTTGCTGTTGTGGTATATTTAGAAAAGAAAATGGGGTAGATCAGAAGATGAGTGGAGCCCTGTATTCGCCCCAAACCTCCCTTAGAACATCAGTGACTTCGCCGAGGGTTGCCAAGTGCTTGTGCGCCTCAATGATGTAGGGCATTAGGTTTTCATCTTCGGTCTCTGCAGCCTTCCTGAGTTTGTCTAGGGCCTCTTCAACCTTTTTGTTGTCTCTTGTGCTTCTCAGCTTCTTTAGCCTCTCTATTTGCTTGTCCCTAATGCTTGGATCTACCTTGAGGATTTCGACCTCTATTGGCTCGTCAACGACAAACTCGTTTACTCCAACTATGATGCGCTTCTTTTCCTCGATCTCTTTCTGGTATTTGTAGGCTGAGTCTGCAATCTCCTTCTGGATGTAGCCCCTCTCAATGGCCTTCATCATGCCGCCCATAGCTTCGATCTTTTCGATGTACTTCATGGCCTCTTCCTCTATGTGGTCTGTAAGCCATTCGATGTAGTAGCTTCCTCCGAGAGGATCTATTGTATCAACGACGCCACTTTCGTAAGCTATGATCTGCTGTGTCCTCAAGGCTATTCTAACGCTCTTCTCGGTTGGAAGGCTTAAAGCCTCGTCGTATGAGTTGGTGTGCAGGGATTGGGTTCCTCCAAGAACTGCTGCAAGGGCTTGGATAGCAACTCTTACTATGTTGTTCTCAGGCTGCTGGGCAGTCAAAGTTGAACCAGCCGTTTGCGTGTGGAACCTTAGGAGCATTGATCTTGGGTTTTTGGCGTTGAACTTCTCTTTCATAATCTTTGCCCAAAGCCTTCTTGCGGCTCTGAATTTGGCTATCTCCTCAAGGAAGTTGTTGTGGGCATTAAAGAAGAAGCTCAACCTTGGAGCGAACTTGTCAACATCCATGCCCCTTGCTATCACCGCTTTGACGTACTCAATACCATCCGCTAGTGTGAAAGCAACCTCTTGAACCGCATTTGCCCCGGCTTCTCTGATGTGGTAACCGCTTATGCTTATCGAGTTCCATTTTGGAACGTTTTCAGCACAGTACATTATAATATCGGTTGTTAGTCTCATGGAGGGCTGGGGTGGGAAGATGTAGGTACCTCTCGCTATGTACTCCTTAAGAATATCGTTTTGGACTGTACCCCTGAGCTGTTCCTGGGGAACACCCTGCTTTTGACCAACTAAAATATACATGGCCAAAAGATTGGCAGCTGTGGCGTTAATTGTCATTGATGTGGAGACCTTATCGAGAGGAATTCCATCGAAAAGAATCTCCATATCCCAAAGAGAATCAATAGCAACGCCTACTTTTCCCACTTCTCCCTCAGCCATGGGGTGATCGGAATCGTAGCCAAGTTGGGTTGGTAAATCAAAGGCAACGCTCAAACCGGTCTGCCCTTGCTCGAGAAGGTATTTGTAACGTTTGTTTGACTCTTCAGCGGTTGCGTAACCGGCATATTGCCTCATCGTCCAGAGTCTCCCTCTATACATTGTAGCATAAACTCCTCTAGTGAACGGATATTGACCGGGGAAGTTTAGCTTCTCCAAATAGTCCCAGTTCTCGAGGTCTGCAGGTGTGTAGACCCTCTTAATTTCAAAGCCGTCGTCTGTCATGAACTTCTCCTTTCTTTCAGGTCTTTTTTGAATGAACGGCTTTACGGTCTTTTCTTCCCATTCCTGCTCGGCCTTCTTAATCTCCTCAATTTTCTTCTTATCGAAAGTCATCAACACCACCGTAAAGGGATATGTTTTAAGCCTATAAAAATCTTTTACATATTCAAAGGTCTCACTTTCTATTGGACATTTTATCCAGCTTTCAAAAAAGAGAAAAAGGGATTACATCCTCCACTTGGGGTTGTCCTTGACAACAACCTTTCCGTTCTCTTCAACCACTATCTTAGAAAAGCCTTTTTCGGCGATTGTTCCATAGTCATGGCCCGCATCTGCCGGGTACAGTGCGAGGAAGATAAACGGCTTATCCCCGGTGTTTATAGTTCTGTGAGCCCAGTATGGAGGAACGTAAACTATAGTGCCTGGCTCCATCTCGATGAACCTTGCCTCTCCTTCGGGTGTTTGAAGCAGCATACCACCCTTGCCTTTAAGGGCAAAATAGACCTCTGCCCTGTCTATTTTTGAGTGATAGTGGCCTTTGGTCATGAAGAACTCATTCCCCACTTTGCCGGGGTAAAGAACAGTAGTTGCAAAGTTGAGGTCCCCCTCTTTTTCTTCCTGCTCTATTGCATAGACCTCGTAAACCACTGGATCTCCCTCTTCCACCATTTTCTTCCAGGCTTCCTCATCAATGAAGTAGCCCTTCATGTCGCTGAGCCTTCTAACGCTTTTCTTTGCGTTCTCAATGATCCCGGTTTCAAAATCGAGCTTAACACCGAAGGGTTCCTTATACTTCATTTTTTCACCCCCGTTAGACGATTGGACTTGTTGTATTTTAATCTTTCCCTCCTGTATCACCAAGAGTGAAACTAAAGGAGGGACTGGAGAAGGAATGCTACTCCTATAGCCACTCCCCAGTAGCCGGGATTCCACCTTAAAACCTTATAGCCATCCAAAGGAGGAATCGGTAGAAGGTTAAAGAATGCCAGCCAGAGATTTATGAAGGCCGTATAGTATAGGGAAGCCCACAAAATACCGGAAAATTTTCCAAATAGCAGTAAAACGAGTGCAAATACTCCCACCAATATGTTCGTTACAGGCCCGGCAAGGCTTATCTTTCCATAAATCTCTCTATCCTCCCAGCCCGCATAGAGAGAGTAAACTTGAACGGCCCCAACTGCTGCGAAAATGAACCTAAGGCCTAGAAGCTTGTTTAGTATCCCCAAGAGCAAAGCCAGCATGATCCCTGTGTCCCATCTTCTATAAACTGCGTAGTATCCATACTTCCTTGCAACCTGTCGATGGGCGATTTCGTGGAATACAAACGCCGTAAATATTCCAAGGGCAACATAGGGGATTAATCTAAGCTCAAATCGGGAAAAAACAAGGGTAAGAACAATGAAAGATATGGCTAAGTCTTCGAGCTCCTGTTTCCTAAACCCAAGTGCCATTGCTCATCTACCTCTAATCTCGATTTTCTTGCCAAGTACAAGCTCTGCTGCCTTTACAGCGCTTCCTCCACTCCCCACGGCTATCCTGACCTGATCCTTGGGAACATAAACGATCACTTTGTCTCCCTCGTATTCAATGTCGAGAATATCAACTTTAAGCATGCGCTTCAGTTCTTCCCTCATTATCCAACCCCAAGAAAAATTTGGACGAGGGGAATATAAAGTTTAAGGGAGTCAGGGGATATTGAATCATTAAGTTTTAGTTTATATAGTTAGTCTGCAACATACTTCACACTTATTTTAGGACTTTTAGGATCTCCAAAAGGATTTTTAAAAAGCTCTATGATTATATCTGCAGTATTTTGTAATGCATCACTTAGTTCATTTAGTCGTGGGGTAATGACAATAACATCTTTCCCTACCTTTTTAGCTTCAATTACAAGAGGTAAAAAATGAGCATCTCTAATTGCCAATGCCAAGATATCTTTTTCATAGCTTCTACAGCAACAGCTACATCTACTCTTCCATTAATAATGACTGGTTCTAAACCTGACTCAAGGATAGTTTCTATTAGTTTGGGATTTATGTTGTGACTAAGAACAACTTTTCCTATTTTTCCAAAGCTTAGTAGACGTGATGAGATGTCTTTTATCTTGACATTGAATCTTTTCAAAAGAACATTAGGGCCATTTACGATCAATCCAATTCGTGGAACTTTTTCCCTCATAGTTGATTTCCTCCTATTTACTGTTTCATCTCTTATTCTTAGTGGTGGTAGTATGATTCTAGAGGTGATATCTAAGATCATGGTTTTTTATTTTGTAAAAATTCTTTATACCGTCGATATGCATAAATATGTCTCCTCCTAGTTTTTCTGTCATACTGCCAATAAAATGTCCTAACGTCTTCTTCAGTAATTTCTAGTAAGTTTCCAATATTTTTTGAGATATTAATGAGTGGCTTGATGATTCTATACCTCAAGGCATAGCTATAGTATTGACTCAAATATTGTTCAAATTCTTTAAGATATGGGATATACTGTTCAGCATTTTCTTTTTTGGCCCATAAATATTTTCTAGTACTTGCTGCAACTTTGTTTTCCATGTTATTCCCCCTAATTAAACTCTATCTGGGACCAGGAACCATAAAATCTTTGCAGAGACATCCAAAGCATTTTCAGTATAGTGAGGAGTACCAGGTCTGTTATACATAAAATCACCTGCTTTAAGATATGTTGTCTTTTTAGGTGTTCCAAATATAACTTCTCCGTCTATTATGTACGCAAATTCATGAAAGTTTTCGTGTACACTGAATCCTGTTTCTGGTAACCGAGTGTTTGGGGTTAGTAATAATATTCCAATCTGAATATGATCATTCTTGAAAATTTCGAGTGCTTCATTTTTGGCAGCATCCCATATCTCGTTTAAATGATGTACTTCATAACTCATTGATATCACCCGCCATATGTATCCATTAATGCTCTTTAAAAGGCTTTTGTGCATAATTTTGTCATATATCGATGTACAAATTTTGACACAATATTAAGCAATATTCTTTAATGAAACGTTAAATAATGCAAAAATTTAACTAAAAAAGTTTAAATATTTACTATCTACTGTTATAGTTTGAATGCCATAATGATGTACTCTTCAAGAGGTGAAATGCCATGTATAGATTGGGAGTTGACATTGGAGGGGCGTTTACAGATCTAGTCGCTTATGACGACGAAACTGGAGATTTTGTATGGGTAAAAGGCGAAACAACACCAAAAAATCCGGCAGAAGGGGTTCTTAATACAGTTGAAAAGAGCAAACTAGATATGTCAAAAGTAAGCATGGTATTACATGGTCAGACCCTTGTGATAAACTCAATTATAACTCGTAGTGGAGCTAAGGTTGGTCTTTTCACTACAAAAGGACATAGAGATGTTTTAATTCTCCAAAGAGCAAATAGAAGAGATATTTACAACTTCAGATACAAAAAACCTGAACCGTTCGTTCCTAGACGTCTTACTGTAGAAGTCAGAGAAAGAATTGGTGGAGATGGGGGTGTTATAGAACCTCTTCACCCAGAAGATGTGAGACAAGGTCTCGAAAAGCTTCTGAAAGAAGGGGTCGAATCCATATGTATCAGCTTCTTAAACTCCTACGCAAATCCAACTCATGAAATAGAGGCTAAAAAAATAATTCAAGAAGAGTTGGAGAAAAAAGGATTTGACATACCAATAACAACTTCTCACGAGATAACAAGAGAGTGGTATGAATACGAGAGAACTAACACTGCAGTTTTAAACGCATTCGTAAAACCTAAAATGAGAGCATATCTGAACATCCTTGAGAGGGCAATAAGGGACATGGGCTTCAAAGGAGCTTTCTATTCAATGCTATCAAACGGTGGAATGGCTTCTTTTGATTTCGTAAAAGAATATCCAATCTACGCTGTTGAGTCAGGACCAATTGCAGGAGTTATAGGAGGGATAGCAATAGCAGAACTTGTTGGGGAAAAGAACGTAATAGTGCTTGATGGAGGTAGTACAACAACCAAAGCTAGCCTTGTAGAGAATTTAACTCCAAAAGTGCACAGTGAATATCATGTGGGAAGAGACAGATTTAACCCAGGTTATCCAGTAAAAGTTCCTGTTATTGAGATTGAAGAAGTAGGTAATGGTGGAACCAGTATTGCATGGATAGATGCAGTTGGAAATCTGAGAGTCGGGCCAAAGGCCATGGGAGCTGATCCAGGACCAGCTTGTTATGGAAAAGGTGGGGGATCAACCGACTGTAACCGATGCATATGTTATAAATGGTTTGATCAATCCGAACTACCTCCTTGGGGGAGAGATGAGAATATATAGGGATCTAGCAATCGAGGTAGTAAAAGAAAAGATAGCTGATCACTTTAATGTTTCTGTAGAAGAAGCAGCAGAGGGAATAATCAAAATAGCTAACGAAAATGCTGCAAATGCAATAAGAATTATCTCTGTACAGAAGGGTTATGATCCTAGAGACTTCACTTTAATTGCTCATGGTGGTTCAGGGCCTATGTTCGCTCCATTTATTGCTCAAGACTTAGAAATTAACAAAATAGTGATCCCCGCGATACCACCAGGAGTTTTCTCTGCTTGGGGAATGCTCTTGACAGATATAAGGCATGATGTTCTTGTTACCCACGTAGTTGAAGTTAATTCCGAAAACTTAGAAGACATAAAAGACCTATTTTCAAATGCCGACGAAAGACTACTTAATGTTTTTGAAAAAGAGGAAGGTATTCCAAGAGAAGAAGTAATAAGTTTCCATTACGCTGATATGAGATATAAGGGACAGGAGCATACCGTAAAAGTCCCAGTACACACTACAGATTTGTCAGAAGAAGGTCTGAACTCGTTAATTGAAAGATTCCATCAGTATCATGAGAGGGCTTATGATTTTAGACTTCCGCAAAGCCCAGTTCAAATAGTTAACTTCCACAGTGTGGGGGTTGTGAAAGTTAAGAGACCCAAGATTTACGAAAACTTAGTTGAAGGGCACCCAGAAGATGCTATCAAAGAAGATAGAAAAGTTTTCATCAATGGAGATTATTCAGTACTTCCAGTTTTTGACAGACAAAAAATCCCAACAGGTGTAACGATAGGAGGACCGGCAATTTTGGAGGATCCAACTTCAACTGTCCTTGTTTTGGACTTCCAGGAGTTTGTGAAAGACAAATATGGCAACATTATAATTACAAGTAGAAGGGGGTGAAAAGGATGAGTATCGATCCTTTTACTTTAGAAATAATAAAAAATGGACTAATCGTTGCTAATGAAGAAATGTTTTGGGCATTTGCTAGAACGGCAAAAAGTCCGGTAATTTATGAGGTTTATGACTTTGCTGTTGGAATGACTGATGCGGAAGGAAACCTTGTGGCCCAAGCTCCTGGAGTTCCAGCATTCTCTGGAGTACTTGACTTCGCAGCTAGGGAAGTGCTTGAGAAATGGGGGGATGAGATCTATCCAGGAGACGTTTTTGTAAGCAATGTACCCTACAAGTCAGGAACTCATTTGAACGACGTTACTTTGATAATGCCTATGTTCTACAAAGACGAACTTTTGGGTTTAATACTTAACAAAGGACATTGGACTGAAGTAGGAGGAATGGCTTTTGGAAGCTGGAATCCAAATGCAACAGAGATATATCAGGAGGGATTGCAGCTCCCATGTGTAAAACTGTATGAAGAAGGAAAGCCTAACAAGAGCGTGATAGACATAATTCTCGAGAATTCTAGACTACCAGATTATACCTATGGTGACATGGAGGCACAAGCAGCTTCTATGAGAGTTGCTGCAAAGAGAGTCGAAGCTCTTATCAATAAATATGGATTTGAAAACGTAAAGCTCGCTATGAAAAAAATATTAGAAGATGGTGAAAGATACGCAAAATTGAAATTACAAGAACTTCCTAAGGGAAAATTTGAAGCCGAGGACTACATTGATGCAGCGATTGCTGGTACTGACGAGCCCGTATACGTTAGAGCAAAAGTCACAATTACAAATGAAAAAGTTGTTGTCGATTTCACCGGAAGTTCCGAGCAAGTCATGAGTCCAATAAACTCCCCATTCCCCGCAACAGTATCTGGAGTAAGGGAGGTTTATATGGCTGTTACAGACCCCCATGCATATCCAACTGGAGGATTCTTTAAGCCTTTAGAAGTAATAGCTCCCGAAGGTACTATCTTCCATCCAACTAAGCCAGCGCCCACCTCCACTGACTGGGAAGCAATCGCTTTTGCTACTGATTTAGTTTGGAAGGCTCTTGCTCCTCATGTTCCAGATAAATTAACAGCTGGACACTTCCTTTCAATTATAGCCACGATTGTTGGAGGAGTAAATGACAGAACAGGAGAGCCATTTGCGATAGTAGAACCTCAGCCAGGAGGATGGGGTGCAGGATATGATATGGATGGAACAAGCTGTTTGGTAGCCTGTGGAGATGGAGAAACATATATTGCCTCTACAGAAGTATACGAGAGAAACTTCCCGATCCTCGTAGAGAGGTATATGCTTAATACCGAAGACGGCGTTGGTCATGGAAAGTTCAGAGGAGGTTTTGGAGTTATTAGAGAGTACAGGATTTTAAACAGTCAAGCCTTAGTTACCATTCAGGTTGGCAGACATGACTTTCCTCCATGGGGTGTTGATGGAGGACTCCCGGGACCAGGTAATAAAGTGATAATCTACAAAGATGGAAAAGCCCAAGAAGTTCGTAGGATTTCTGCAGAAGTATTCAAGAAAGGTGATTTAGTAAGTATTAGGACATCAGGTGGAGGTGGATGGGGAGATCCACTTGAAAGAGATCCAAAATTAGTCCTCGAAGACTACAAAGACGAGTTAATAACCTTAGATACTGCAAAAGAAGTTTATGGTGTTGTTATAAACCCTGAAAAATTAGAGATTGACTGGCAAGCAACAGAACAGCTAAGAAGGAAGCTACGTGAGGAAAGGGGGCAAAAAACATGAACTACAAACGACGAATATATAATTTTCAATCTCATGTAAAAAAGAGGGGGTTTGAGGGGGCTCTCATAGTCCCCGGCTCTAATTTTTATTATTTGACTGGCTTGAACCCTCTTGGAACCTTGGAGAGGCTTTTTGTGCTTATTGTTCCCTCACAAGACTCTCCAACAGTAATCGCTCCACAGATATATGAAGAAGAGCTCTCAGAGTTCGATGGTGAAGTAATCCTCTGGAGTGACAGTGAAAATCCCTACAAAATATTTGCCACTAAGGTTAGAGAGACATTCAAAGAAAGCGAAAAATTATTGATAGATGATACAATGCCAGTTGGCACATTTTTAAAAGTGCAGAAAGTACTCGATAAGTATTCTCTATATTCACTAAGCCCAGTAATATCAGAACTAAGAGAAATAAAAGATGAAGATGAGATTAAAGTACTTAAAAAAGCAGCAAAAATAGCTGATAAAATGTTTTACAAGCTCATGGATGAAGAGCTAGAAGGAAAGTCCGAAAAAGAATTGGCAAATATGATAGAGTACATGATGAAAAATGAGTTTGACGCTGATGGTGTTTCCTTTGATCCAATTGTCGCATCTGGACCAAATGGAGCAAATCCACATCACACTCCCTCAACCAGAAAAATTAGAAAGGGGGACGTAGTAATATTTGACTATGGAGCAAAGTATCTTGGATACTGTTCTGACATAACAAGAACTGTAGTTGTAGGATCTCCATCGGAAGAAGTTAAAAAAGTCTACGAAATTGTCAAAGAATCTCAAGAAACTGCTTTTCAACAAGTTAAGGAAGGAATAACCGCAGGAGATATAGATTCAGCTGCAAGGAATGTTATAGCAAAATATGGGTATGACAAATATTTTATTCACAGAACAGGACATGGATTAGGAATAGATGTTCACGAAGAGCCTTATATTTCCCCAGGAAATACGAAACTTCTCAAAGAAGGGATGGTATTTACAATTGAGCCTGGCATTTACCTGCATGGAAAATTTGGCATCAGAATTGAAGATGATGTTGTTGTGCTTAATAAAAAAGGTGTTAGACTTACTGAAGCTGAAAGAGAGTTAATAATTGTAGATTAACAAGGGAGGAATAGTACATGACGTTGAGAGATATAAAGGAGAAATTAAAATCCTTATTTTCAGTTGAGAAGGTTGAAAAAATCCTCAGGATATGAAAGACAACTATTGCTTAGTTTGTAGGCATAAACTCGTTAAAATAAATCAAAAGAGGGCGGAGTAATGCGCATCTGTCTTTTAGAATTTGGAGGTGACAAAAATGGGAGAGGAGTTTAGTTATGACATACCTACAAAGCCTATACCCCTTGAACAGCGGCAGTCTTGGCTAAGTCCTGCAATAGTATATGCGGGGTGTGAGTTTACACTCTCAGTTGTGATGGTCGGAGCAGGACTAGTAGGGGCATTTAGAGTCCAGCAAGTAGCTTTGCTATTGGCAATAGCTTTGTTAATAACTTGGGTAGGGAATGCAATTAACTCCTATATTGGTTCAAAGACAGGTCTCCCAGCTGGCGTTATTGCAAGACAGAGCTTTGGTGCTCTCCAGTCAAGAATTTTAATTTCGCTGATCCTAATAATCTTAGGACTAGGATGGTGGGCTATACAAACCGCTATAGCAGCTAATGCCTTTTGTGCAGGATTTGGAATTGACTACACAACAGAAAAACTTCAATGGGCGTTGATGGTAATAGCATTAGGAATTGTCTTTATGCTTCCTGCAGTACTAGGATATACGTCTATAAAAATAGTAGATTACCTAGGAGTCCCAGTAGGCATGCTAATTTTTGGCTTGGGAATATATCTCGCCATTAAGTCCTACGGAGTTGAGGGTATACTTAACTGGATACCAAAAGAAACTATGCCAATAAGTACAGCCTTGTCCACAATAATTGGAGTAAATGTCTGTCAGTGGGTTATGATCTCAGACTATGCAAGGGTTGCAAAACCTGGTTGGAAGAATGCAATCTTAGTACCATCTCTCGTGATTCTAGTTGGATTTATCTTAATGCTAACCGGAGCAATAATGGCAGTAGGGGTTGGTTCATGGGACATTGTTCAAGTCATGATTATACTGGGGTATCCATTCTGGGCATATTTCCTAACTTTTCTTGCGCAATGGACTACACAGTTAGTAAATGTCTATAGTCCTGCATTGGCTATAGGAAATATGGTTAATGTCACAGAACGTAAACAACAACAAATTCTCACAGTGTTCGTAGGTGTTTTAGGAATAGTTCTTGCATTAGCAGGCATTCTTGAGAGATACATGAATTGGTTGCTCTTCATGTCATTGCTCTTCCCGCCAATTGCAGCAATTATGACGACTGACTTCTTTATACTGAGAAAAGAAACGTGGGAAGAAAAACAAGGATGGAACATAATCGCTACTATAGCATTAATCTGTGGTCTGATATTTGGCTATTATAACCAAAAAATGGCATTAGGGATACCTCCAGTACAATCATATATTTTCACAGCAATAATTTACTACCTGCTTATGCGCATTAAGGCGAGTATTGCTCCAGATCAGTTTACCCCAAAACACTGGATCAGTCACTGACATATGGTTTTCTTCATTATTTTTTAAGTTACTTTGTTGTAAGGTGGTGGAAAGATGGGGTGCAAAGGGCAAAATAATTGTGGCTCCAGCAAAAAGAAAAGGTGGGTTCCAGATGCATATGTGATAATATTCGTAGTAATAGTTCTGGCAACAATAGCTACATGGGTTGTCCCAGCAGGAGAATTCGAGCGCACGCAAGTAAATGGGAGAACAGTTATTGTCCCTGATACGTTTCACTATGTGGAAGGCAACCCTATTGGGCCGTGGGAGATGTTTCTCTCAATAGTCAAGGGACTTCAAGAAGCTGCCCCCATAATATTCTTTGTATTCATAATTGGGGGTTTAATTGGCGTTACTGAGGCTACTGGTGCACTGCAGGCAGGGCTTTCTGCGGCGGCATTAAAGATGAGGGGTAAAGAGAAGCTGTTTATACCAGCATTGATGATCCTTTTTGGACTAGGCGGGTCAGTCTTCGGAATGGCAGAAGAGACACTAGCCTTTGTGCCTTTGATGATTGGGCTTGCAGTTGCTATGGGATACGACAGGGTTGTGGGAATCTCGATATCATTCCTTGGTGCCGCGGCAGGCTTTGCAGGGGCTTTCATGAATCCATTCACCATAGGTGTTGCCCAAACAATAGCAGAACTTCCGCTATTCTCGGGTATGCAGTTCAGGATTATAGTGTGGCTCGTGTTTATGGCAATCACGATCCACCACGTGATGTCTTACGCTTCAAAAGTCAAGAAAAACCCAGAAGCAAGTATCGTTGCAGATGTTCCCTATGAAGAATTTGAAACGACTCAAAAATTGGAGGAAGTTACTCTAACCTCCTCTCAAAAGCTAGCTCTGCTGGGGTTCCTAGGAACCTTTGCAGTTTTAGTAGTGGGTGTTCTAAAGTATGGATGGTACATAGATGAACTTTCGGCATTATTCCTTGTGGGTGCAATAGTCGTAGGAATTTTAGCAAGAATGGAGCCCAACCAAATAGTCAGATACTTCATAAAAGGAGCTTCTTCACTTACGTATGGGGCTTTGATTATAGGGTTTGGTAGGGCAATAGCAGTAGTGCTGAGAGACGGAAGGATTCTTGACACCATAGTATATGCATTGTCCCAGCCACTCGCAGGCCTTCCAGCTGGATTAATAGGTGTAGGAATGTTTTTTGTGCAGACCTTAATTAACTTCCTTATCTGCTCAGGGAGCGGGCAAGCAGTGGCTACGATGCCTATAATGGTTCCGTTGGCCGATGTAGTGGGAGTCACAAGACAAGTTGCAGTACTTGCATTCCAGTTTGGTGATGGAATAACCAACATTATATACCCAACATGCGGAGTTGTCATGGCGACAATTTCAATGGCAAAGATTCCATACGATAGGTGGCTGAAATACGCAGTACCCCTTGTAATCAAGCTCTCAATAGCAGCAATAATCTTGGTCTATATTGCAGTAATGATAAATCTAGGTCCCTTCTGAGTTCTGTTTTTATTTTTGTACTTATGAAGTATAAGGGGGCAGGGCTGTGATTAGTGAAACTGAAAAGAAAGTTTTCGAAAAAATCGAACAAGAAAAAGATAAGATAGTACAGATACTTAAAGAGCTCGTGAAAATACCAACCCAAAACCCACCTGGAGAAAATTACGAAGAGTTTGTTATGAAAGCCAAGGATTACTTAGAGGAAAGAGGTATAAGGACAAATATTGTAAAGGTGCCAAACAGCTTTGCGAAGGAGTTCATAGAGAATCCCGAGGAGTATCCAAGGTATATCCTTCTCGCTGAACTGAAAAAAGGAAGTCCAACAATACACTTTAACGGACATTATGACGTAGTACCCGCGGGTGAGGGCTGGCAGTTTAATCCATTCTCCGGAAAGATCGTAGACGGCAAATTATATGGCAGGGGAGCAAGCGATATGAAAGGTGGTATTGCAAGTATTATCAGCACATTGAGGATTCTCAGCGAATTTGAAGACAGCTTGAATATTGGAATAAACGCATCGCTAGTTCCAGATGAAGAAACGACGTCTCTTGGGACTAAATATCTCTTGAAGGAAAACCTTGTTACGGCGGATTATGCAATAATTACCGAACCAACATTGCTGAAAAGCATAGACATCGGATGTAAAGGGGGTTTATGGCTACAGGTGAAAGTTAAAGGCAAAGCAGCCCATGCATCTAGGCCTTGGCTCGGAGAAAATGCATTCGAGAAGGGAATACTGCTTGCTAACTCCATACTAAAGGAACTAAAGCCAGTGATTACTTCGAGGGTATCTGAATATGATTTCCATGATCCTAAATCAAGGAGAGCAACAATGGAGCTAGGGGGTTATGTAAAGGGAGGCAGCAAAACAAATGTTATTCCTGAGGAATTCTGCTTTTCAATAGACAGAAGAGTTCTACCAGACGAAAATATAAACGAAGCTTACGATGAGCTGGTTAATTTCATAGAGCAAAAGAGCAAGGAATTGGGCATTTCTTACGAAATTGTTGTTGAGGATATCGAGCCGCCATATGTGTTAAAGAACGGAGGAAGATTTTTGGACTTGCTCTCTGCGACCGCTGAAAGAATTACTGGCGTGAAACCTCAAGCAGGAGTCAAAACCGGCTTTACTGAAATGGCACTCTTTGGAGCTAGAGGGATAAAGGCAATTACATTCGGTCCAGGAAATGAAAACCTTGCGCATGTCGTTAACGAACATATTGAAATCAAAGAGGTCATTGACTCAGTGAGAATATTTGTGACGTTTCTTTTATCTCTTTAGCGAAATTCTTTTAAAATACTACTGAGACATTTAATATTATGTATGAAGATGAAAGCGTTGTTTTAAGACGTATTTTAAAAGACAAACTTGATGGCCTCGACATTAAGATATACCAGTTATTGAGAGAAAATGGCAGAATGAGTGATACTAAAATAGCCGAGAAGTTGGGTGTATCTGTTACAACAATCAGAAGACGCAGGATGAGGTTACAAGAGGAGGGTATTCTGCAGATAATAGCGTTGATATTACTTAGAGCTGCCGATGTTGCATATGCCGATGTGTTAGTTAAATTTAAAAAACATGCCAAAATGGAAAATATCAGAGAATTTCTTAGTAAAGCAGTTATGAACCCGAGGATATACGAAGTTACGGAATATATCGGAGGAGAATGTGATGTCTTACTTAGATTTTTTGAAGCTAATCCGGAGACGCTTAAATACCACATAGACAAGTTTCTTAGAGAAGAAGATATTGTAGAGAAATATACAATTTATCTTGCAATCGGAAGTCCAAAAGCGTGGTATCGCCAGTTTAAATTGAGGTTTTAGTGATACTGAGATTTTCAATTTTAAAAGCCAAAATTTAGAAAATAGATAGATTAAAATAAAAATATCTCATGGGTTAATCAAAGTCCCATATCGTTCTTCCTTTGTAGAACATCATAACATAACCACAGTTTTCGCAGATGACTATCTTCACCTTATGCGCTGTAAAGCCCCACTTGCTGTCCAGCTTTCCTTCTTCAACTTTAAAGCTTGTTCCTCCGCATAGAGGGCATTTTAAGTGTTGTCTTTCCATGATATCACCCACTATAATCTTGTTGTTATTGTATAAAAGTTCTTCTCTTCTCTGTAAGAATTCAAAAGCTTTTCTATGCCTTTTTTGTGCCCAAGACCTACCACCGCTACTACTTTTGGCTTTTTGACTCCTCTCCTCTTGAGCTCATCAACAATTGCTTTTAGGTTCCTTGCCATTATCTCATTTCTTTCTTCCACGAGAATCCTAAAAAGGTAGGGATAGCGGAGCTTAAATCTGTGCATCATCACCTTATAACTCTCCATTATATCCTCTTGACTTTCTGCTTCTGGAGCAATTGGAAGAAAAACCAAGGAGCTCTCAAGTAAGAGGAGTATCTTTTCCCTCAAAGGTGCTCTGAGAAGCTTTCCCATGATACTTTGGATGTCTTCATCGATTAAATACAGCGGAACTCCGAGAAGAGATGCTGTCTGGATTGCTTCCATCATTTCTCCTCCGGGCTTCATGCCAAATTCTTCTCCAATCTTTTCCTCAACCTTCATAAGGATGTATCCCAAGAGGGCTTTCTTTCCGAGCTTTACTGCTTCCTTAAACGTGATCCTCTCCGAGGATTGGAGGGAGTAAAATCTCTGCCTGTCAAGTTCGATAGCAATTGCATCGGGCTTTTCTTCTAATATAACTTTTCTGACTTCTCTTCTGCTCTTTGGGGAAACGTGCATTGTCCCTATGACCTTAACGTAGCGAAGATAGCTCATGCTCTTCACCAATCCTAAGCACATCGAAGTCTTTGGGTATTATAAATCTATGCCTGCAAAGTTTTTCCGCCCCCTGCTTATACTCTTCGTACGTATATCTGGGGGCTCTGTGGAAGAGAACTAGAAGTTTAGCTTTTGCTTTTTTTGCAACTTCGCAGGCCTCTGGAACTGTCGAATGATAGCTCTCCCCCCTATCCTCTTCACTAAGATAAGTTGCTTCGTGAATTAAAACATCCGCCTTTTCAGAAAAGAGCTTCACCCTCTCGCAGGGCTCGGTATCGCCGGTATAAACGACTTTCGCACCTCTCTTGGGACTTCCAGTCACATCTTCGAGGTGGATAACCTTGCCATCAATCTCAATCTTTCCTTTGGTTTCAAGCTCTTTCATCCAGGGACCGGGCTTTAGGCCGAGTTCTCTAATTTTATCAAGATCAAAGCTTCCCCTTTTGTCTTTCTCCTTGAAAACATAGCCTAAAGCAGGGACGCCGTGCTCCACCTTGAAGCTCCATATTTCATAGTCTCCAAACTTCAGCCTTGCCTCTCCGAGCTCGTGGACATGTATATCAAAGCTTGGCCTGAAAAATCCACTTTTTAGGTAGTTTTGAATGAACTCGAAGGTGTACTTCGGACCGTAAACGTGGAGGGGCTTTTCCCTGTTCCAGAGGGTCATTGTTTGAATAAGGCTCATCAGACCAAGGTAGTGGTCACCGTGGAAGTGGGTTATGAAAATCTTCTCAATCTTCATGGGGCTCAGCTTGGCTATGTTCAGCTGTCTTAGAGTTCCCTCCCCAATATCCCAAAGAATAATCTCTCCATTGTATCTTAACGCTATAGAGGGCACGTTTCTTTCTTTGTTGGGCATTATGCCACCAGTGCCGAGGAAAATCACTTCAAGCATGATTTGTGATTGGCGAGATAGTTTAAAAGGTATTCTCATGACGCTTGCTTCCTTTTCTCACGTGTCCACAATGCTATGGCAAATACCAGTGCCAATGTTGAAATCCCAAGGGCAATATCCGTTTTTCTTTCATTAGGTGGCACTACATAGTAGTCCGGGTTTCTGTGCAAAGATGCATCAAGACTTATCAGGGAGAGATTATTTCCAAAATACCAGAATCTAATTGGGGAATTTACCATTTCGCTGAAGACAACTTCATCAACCTTAATCTGCAGGAGCCGCCTTCCGTCGGGGATTCTAATCAAAGATACCTTTAAGTTGTGTATTTTCTTCATTGGGAGCAGAGAGCAATGCTTCTTTTTGCCATAATATAGGGTGTAGAGCTCAGCACAGACTTCGTTGCGTTTTATTGATATTCTGGATATTTTTTCGTTGCCGAAGTCAAAGACCAAGACATCTCCTTCGCCTTTTGCTTCAAACCATGTCTCGATACCTCCTCTGTCCCACAGCATAGCTCCGAAGGGGTAATCAAGATCTGTGTGGTTTTGTTTGTCTTTAATCAAGAGGTCTCCGTTAATTTGCTCCCTCTCCCGAGCATAATAAGCGGTTGCACTTACTCCAGTTCCGGGTGGGAGGTTTAAGGCTAGTGTTACCTCTCCACGTATATCTTCACCAGGTATCCATGTCCACCCATCCTTTACTGGTACTGTGAAGTTTCTTGTTCCATTTTCCCATTCTACTATTCCCGAAACCTCCTTTCCCTTATAATTGTAGAGCTTTACATCAATTCCTAAAAGCCTCCCTGAGGCATTGAATCTTAGCTTTGAGGAAGAGTTCTCGGATACAGTGCCATTCCATTGCAACTCAATCGCTTTCCCAACCTTAACGCTGATGTCTCTAAGCTTGTTGAGGTCTAGTCCAGCAATAACCCTATATTCTACAGGTTTTACCTCACAGGAGAAGTTTGGAGAGAGATAAACGATAAACTCATCGTAAAGCTCTAGAGGGACTGTTATGTAAAGAGTTCCTTTAAGCCATTTGATTTTTGCGGTTCCCTCTTTTACGACCTCTCCATATTGGTAAACCTTATAGCTCGCCGAGACGTTGCAGCTTTCATTGGACAAAAAGATGAAATCAACCCATTCGGCTCTATAGCTGGGTGAAACTTCTGCGTGAAGAGGGTTTGTGAACTCTCCTTCAATAACTTTCAAGCGTTCAAGTCCTTCAACCTGAGCAGGATAAAAGAGCAGAAAGATAAAAAGCAAGCTTAGGATTTTCTTCATTTTCAATCCCTCGCTGGAGAGTTGAGTTCTACATCGGTGTATAGAGCTTCAACCCTCATAAGCCTTTTTATGTTTTGTTCTGACCTCCACCCCGCCTTGAAAAGCGAGGCTTCCAACGAGTTAACCCCTCGCCAATAGCAGGAAGGTTTACGGGCCCATCACCTACTCCCGCTGCCGGTTTCGGCTCGGCCCGAGGACACGTCTTGCCCCCGTTACCCCTATCGCAAAGCGGATTGGGGTTATGGTTTGAGAGGCGAACCTCCAGTTTTCGACTGCTCTAAAGGGCAGTTTCTCAAGGACGCCTTACGGCGTCCACTCCCCCTTAGCTTGAAGGGGACACTTAAACCCCTTGTCTCATCGGGTTCTAAGTTTGGCCTCTTCGAGATCTTATTACTTTGCAAAGTTTAAAAAAGTTTCGGTTCTTTAAAGGTTGGTCTTCAATTACTGCATCCCCTCTAAAGGGCAAAGCTTTCAGAGAAAAGTAAAGATGCTACAAGCTGAGGAATTGGGACAACTTATGCGTAAGGTTAAAAGGTTTTATTGCCTAATTTTCTTGAGGTGCAGTAAAATGGAAGAGATACTTAAGGCAATTCAGGAGAAAGACTGTAAAAAGCTGGCAAGTTTGCTATATTACAAGGCCGATGAGCTTAGTGAAGAGGAGCTGCGAGAGGTTCTTGAGAAAGCTGAAAAGCTCGCCTTAGAATGTAGAGATTATGAGCTGTACAAGCTTGTGGTTTATTATTTCCTAGAGTTTCTGGATGTTGACAAGGTTGAGGAGTTTGAGAAGCTCGCTGAAGAAGAGGATACCTTTGAGGTTAAATATCATCTTGCCGATTTATATTACCTTCTGGGTGAATTAGAAAAGGCGCTTGACCTATACAGAGGACTGCTTGAAGAAGAGACTGAAAAGGGCAACTTGGAGAACATCGCAAAAGTATACCACAACATGGGGCTCATTCATGAGGAGCTTTTAGAGTACGAAAAAGCATTGGAGCTCATGGACAAGGCAGAAAAAGCCCTGGAGGAGCTTGGAAAAGAGGAGGATGTTAAGCAGATAAGGATTTACAAAGCTTACATAACCTTTGAGATGGGGGAGATAGCAAAAGCAAAGGCCGAGCTTGCTGAGCTTCTCTCACAAAACCTAGACGAGAGGTTGAAATCTCAGATACACCTTGTCTTTGAGGAGATATTTGAGGATGAAGACAACTATGAGGCAGCCCTGCATGAATGCCTCTATGCAATGCTCTATGGAAGGGACAGCGAGTACTTTGACGTTGCGTTTGATGCTCTAATAGATGTAGTGTGGCAGATGATGCTGGAGGACAGGTTTGAGGAGATTTACAACAACATAGACATGTTTGCTAGAGCATTCCCAGAAATGAAGGAGTTCTTTGAAGGAGTAAAGGCTGTCGCCCTGTACAAGGATGGCAAAATCGGAAGGGAGGAGGTTAGTGACTACATTACGAAGATAAAGGACAGGAGGCTTTTGGATCTTCTTGAGTTCTTGAGCGAGGCGGAGCTTTAATTTTCTCTTTTTTTGGTGGTTTTTATGAAAGTTAGGATTGCAACGCTTGATGACTGCAGAGGTATAGTTGATGTTCACTGCTCCGGAGTTGAGAGGTGGATAAAGAAAAGCGAAGGTAAAGAAGCGAGTTACGAAGAACTCAGCATAGAGGAGCGTTATCTCCACGGCGGCCCTTGGATGAGCATCGAAACCTGTGCAATCCACATGAACAACCTCCTTTTAGAGGAGCAGTTTCCCATAGTTGCGGAAGAAAATGGCAATATAATAGGGAACGGGGAAGTCTTAATCAGTGAAGAGCTCATAGGGAGCAAAATTAGAAAAATCGCCCATATAGATGTGCTTGAGGTGCATAAAAGCTTCAGAGGCAAAGGTGTGGGCAGAGCTATTGTTGGATTTATCGAAGAGTTAGCCCGTGAGAAAGACTGTGAACTGGTTACAGTAATCCCGGAAAAATCGGCAATCGGCTTCTATGAAAAGCTCGGCATAAGGGATGTCCTTTACAGTGCAAGCTTTGTGGAGTTTGACCTTAAGTCTTTTCCCAGCATTGGGGTAGAGCCTGAGGTGTTTGAATTCTCGTGGGAGGACGTTAAAGGCTTGGAAATGGTCGCGGGAAAGTTCCAAAGCTCTTACCACCACTGGTTCGTGGCATTCAAAGATAAAATAGCAGGGATAGATGATAGGGTTTATTTCGAGAGCGGAAGGCTGGGAAGGTCTTATTATGTTCTCGAGGAGGTCTATTATGATAGCTCTGTTGTTACGGGCTACTTGTGGGGCAAAGGAGAGGATTTTCCCCTTTTGCTTGCTAGAGCAAAGGAGCTTGGCTTCAAAAAGCTCCGCACGATAATTGGAAAAGAAGTTGTGGAAGGATTCAAGCCCAAAGTGCTTGACAGCGTTATTATACTCTCGAAGAGCCTCTAATCTTCCTTAAATCGCTTTTGGTGTTTACGTTAAAGAAGCTCTCGCGCCATTCTTTGGGAAGGGGCTCTATTTCTATGTAGCATGAGTTAGAGAGCCTTATTGCTTCGTTAAGCATATATCTGCCTTTGGTTATCTGCTCCTCCAGTATTTTCAGGAAGTTTTTTGAATATGCAGCGTGGAGGGGCTCTAGGTAGCCATTTTCCCATTTTGGGACGCAGGCAAGAGGCCTAAGCTCATAGAACCTCTTTATGATGTAGTCAACGAATTTAGGCTTTATGGATGGCATATCTCCTGCTATTACAAAAACGTCGCCCAGTTTCCTTAGAGCGGTGTAAACACCTCCAGCTGGGCCGATTTCAAGTTCGTCAACGATAACCTTGAAGCCAAGCTCTTCAAAGACTTCTTTTTTCTCTCTTGAAGTTACTATCACAGCTTCATCTATCCCTTCCGCTTTAAGAACGCTCTCTATGGCGTGGAGTATCAGAGGCTTCCCACTAACTTTGTAGAGTAGCTTCTCTTCCCCAAAACGCTTTGCTTTTCCTCCGGCGAGCACAGCGGCAATCATCTTGGGTTCCCTATATGGTAGAGGTGTGTTGGGTTATAACCTTTGTTTCCGAGAAAATCCCCTTCAGAGGTAGGACTTTCAAAAGAAAGGTTGGAATCACATTTATTTTTCTCTATGCGATGGTAAATTTTATATCGCTAGAGTGCTCAATAATTGATTAGTGGAGACCTTCCTATGATGAAGGCAAAAGTGGAGATAGAGGCATCGTTGGGGTGTTTTGCCCTTGCTGAATCTCCCTCCCAGTACTTTGCTAAAGAATAAGGGGGATGTGATCATGGAGCGCCTATCGATTTTGATTTTTCTCCTATTGTTCTTTCTTTCAAATGTTTCAGCTTCATCCTGTTGGATAGGGAACTATGGAGAAAGCTTTGAAGATGTGCTTGCAACCTCTGACGGTAGAGTTTTTGCAGTAGGGAGCAGTGTTTTAAGTGTTAATCTTCGAGGAGAACCCTTGTGGGCAATAACGACAGCACGCAGGGATATTAAAATTCATAGGATCGCTTTCACGAGTGAAAAAGATTTAGTAGTGGCTGGAAAGGGGTTTATTGCAAAGTTTAGCCAGACGGGGGATCTCTTATGGATGAAAAAACTAAATGTAACTGATGTTTCTGTGGCTCCCACTGGGGAGATAATCTTTGTTTTTGGGAATGTTGTTGCAGCATTAACTCCCGAAGGCCAAATTAAATGGGTCAAAAAAGCTATGAAACAAAATCAGAGTTCCTTGGAGTTTTCTGGAGTAACTGCAAGTGAAGACAAGATTTTTGTTGTTGGGTATACTTTTGCTCCAGGGGAGGATTATAACGCATGGATTGGTACTTTTGATTTTGAAGGAAACGTCCTTTGGCAGAGAGCTATTGATCTCGGATGCGATGAATTTGCGGATAAAGTTGAGGTGAGCAATGCCTCTGCAGTGGTTGCAGGAGTTTCTGGCTCCCAGCACGCTCCGTGGATTGGAGAATACTTCGTGATAAAGCTGGATAGAGAAGGCCACCTTATCTGGACGCATGAGTTTCTTCCGCTGAATCTTCCTGAAAAGATAAGTGAGAGCATATTTTGGTCGATAAAAATCAATGATGTTGATTGCAACTTAAATGGGCAGTGTCTTATTGGCGGGAATTTTGTAACTCTCCTCCTTGATGAAAGCGGAGGGCTTTCATGGGCGAAAGACTTTTCGAGTAATGGTGTTGCGTTAACTGATTCTTTGGCTATATCCGCAAAGAATGTGATCCTCGCATTTCCAGTCAATGGCTCAGAGAGTATTGGAAGAGATGTGCAAGTTGTTTTCTCTGAGATATCCCCAAAACTTATCCCATCAAAATTTGAGTTCCAAAATGCTTCTCTTGCCCTTGAAAATGCTTCCATCAATTTTGTTCCATTAATAGCCCACGGAGAATTCTTGTACTACAATCAAAATTGCTCACAGCTACAGTCCTCTTTGAACACTAAGGAGAGCTTTGTACTGTCTTCGGCAACCCCTGAACAAACAACTACAAGTAGAGAAATTTGTGGTCCTGGTTTTATGCTGTTGATACCCTTAATTTTCCTTGTCAAAAGGTTATTCAAGGATTAGCAACTTATGAGAGCAAATCTTTTTTAACTTTTCATGACAAAAACAAATGGTGGTGGCATGAAAAAGGCTTCACTAATTTTATGCCTTCTCGTTCTTATCGCTGCCACTCCAACGGCCGCAGAAAAGCCAAAGGTTATTATAGAGGTGAACCCGAACCTTGAGCTTTTCGCTGTTGTATATATTCTCGCTTTTAATGGAAATGATCCCTTTATAATCGCCCCTCAAAGCTATATCAACGATGTTTTGGATTATTTTGCTCCCTATAAAAATCATCCAGCCCTTTATTCGGTTAGAGAAGCTATTCCACAGGATTTGCCTTACTATAGAAGGGACTACTCGATAAATGAATTCGCAGCTTCTCTAGTTTCAAAACCCTATCTCGGCAACATGAGCGAGAATGATTTCACTTTGAGCGAGTTCTACAGGTCTCTGATAAGTTTTGCCAAGGAAAGTAACTTCATGGAATTCTACAAAAAACATGAGAGAGAATATGAAGAAGCTTTAAAACCAGCAAGGG
Source organism: Thermococcus litoralis DSM 5473 (assembly GCF_000246985.2). Lineage (NCBI taxonomy): Archaea > Methanobacteriati > Methanobacteriota > Thermococci > Thermococcales > Thermococcaceae > Thermococcus > Thermococcus litoralis. Next base: position 1,930,856 of record NC_022084.1, read on the forward strand.
AAGCTCTCACGCAGGACATCTTCCAAAAGTTTGAAGAACTCTTTGGAAAGCAGTACAAAACCTTTCATATAGCTCTTTCGTATTCTTTAAGAGTCCATCCCGGGAGCAAGGCTGTTGGAGACACTGCTTATTACTTTGGTTATGTGGGTTTTATGCCCGAGCAATATGCTGAAATCTTTTACCTCTATATCGCCACTCATGAGTATTCCCATTCATTTGTTAATCCCCTTATTTCAGAATATCTCACTGAGTTTTCAGAGTTGGATTATTACCTCCTTCAGGTGAGGAGTGAGTTGGCCTATACAACCTACGATCCACACTTTGATACAAACTACCTGTACATCTCCGAGAACCTTGTTGAAGCGCTTACAAACTACATTCTAATGTCTCTTAAGCCTAACGTTGTTCATGATCTTCCCAGATACTTCATTTTGAGGGATCATGCGCTTGGATTCTATTTGGTTGATGATTTGGTAAGGGAATTTAGAAATTTTGAGAACTCTAAAGACTCGAATGAAACCTTTGAGGATTACATTCCGATATTAATCGAGCACATGAAAAGCTGGGCAACTCCGGAGAATGTTAGTGAATATTTCAAAAAACGAGTGCCTTTGAGTGGCCTATGGCTTTTTGATAGAGGTTATGAAGAGGGAAAAATTATAATCGTTTACGGAGCAAAAAATCCAGACCCAACTGGAATAGAATACGATAAAGAAACCGCTTTCATGCTTAAGGAGCTTATTGAGAAGGACGACACATGGAAGCTCTATAATGGCAAGCCAAAAATTATAGTAAAAGCGGAAAACGAGCTTGGTGAAGAGGAGTTGAGGACGAATCTCATATTTGTTGGAGGGCCTACTGCCAACGGCTTGGTGAAGAACTTAACATTTCTCCCCATAAAATTCGTTTTTAATGGCATGTGGGTTTTAGCGAAAAATGCAACGGGCTTTGAGAGTTTTGCGGGATTTGATATTGAGAACGAAGTTTATAGAGAGCTTAGAAAAGTGAGCGGAACCTTCCAGGCTTACCCCTTAGGAGTTGTGGAAATTGTAAAGAACCCTTGGAACGAGAGGAACCTGATAGCTGTAATAGCTGGAGTGGATAGGTATTGTACAAGAAAATTGGCAAAGGATTTCACAGCTTATCCGCGGAGCTATGGCATTGAGAGCGGCAACTATACAGAAGTTGGGTTTTATGTTCAGGGTGATAGCATATGAGAAAGGTTGTCTTGATGCTTGCTCTTTTAATTTTAGCCGCTTCGGTATTTGTGTGACGCAAGAACAGTAAGGGAAGTAATGAAGGAGGAAGTTATTTTCATAACGTGAGGAGGGAACTCGCCGCAACCAAAATTTGGCATTTTTGTGTCAATTTTTATCTCATCGCTTAATCGAAACTGTTTTAAAGGTGTCATTCTCTTAACTATGGGTAAGGAGCCATGCCAAGCTACATTGTTGTTGGTGGTCAATGGGGAGATGAAGGGAAAGGGTCGATAATCGCTTATCTTGCTATGCACGATAAACCAGAGGTCATAGCAAGGGGAGGAGTAGGAACAAACGCAGGGCACAGCGTTTTTATAAACGGAAAGAAGTATGCAGTAAGACAGCTTCCCACGGGTTTTATGAACGAAGATGCAAGGCTTTTGGTTGGGGCTGGGGTTTTGGTGGATCTAGAGGTTTTCTTCCATGAACTTGAGCACCTGAAAGATTTCAATGTTAAAAATAGAGTGGGCATCGATTATCGCTGTACTGTAATAGAGCCAAAGCATAAGGAACTTGACAGGACAAACGGCTATCTCCATGGAAAGATAGGAACTACCGGCTCTGGCTGTGGTCCAGCGAATGCGGATAGGGCATTAAGGAAGGCTAGGCAGGTAAAGGACATCAAGGAACTTGAGCCCTACCTAACAGACGTTGCGGCTGAAGTTAACGATGCCCTCGACGATGGAAAGCTCGTTTTGGTTGAGGGAACGCAGGGGTTTGGCTTAAGCCTCTATTTCGGCACTTATCCCTACGTTACGTCAAAAGACACCTCCGCATCGGCTATAGCAAGCGACGTTGGAATAGGCCCGACAAGGGTTGATGATGTTATAGTGGTCTTCAAGAGCTTTCCAACGAGAGTTGGGGCAGGGCCGTTCCCAACGGAGATGAGCGAAGAAGAGGCCGATAGACTGGGATTGGTCGAGTACGGCACAGTTACCGGAAGGAGAAGGAGAGTAGGGTGGTTTGACTTTGAATTCGCAAGGTATTCTGCAAAGATCAACGGTGCGACAATTTTGGCAGTGACTATGCTCGACAAGTACGATAAGGAAGCCTTTGGAGTGACTGATTTTGACAAGCTTCCAAAGAGGGCAAAAGACTTCATTGCAGAAATAGAGGAAAAAGTCGGGGTGCCAGTGGGCCTTATAAAGACCGGGCCAGAGTTGGAGCACATCATTGACTTAAGGGAAAACATTTAGCGTAGAAACTCTAGGATTTTGCTTTTGATCTCTTCTTTTTCAAGCTTTGCAATTTCTTCAAGAGGATACTCCCTTTCAAGCCAGCGAATAAATTTATAACCCAAATAGTAGCCCAGGAACTGCTTTCCAAAGAGTACATACCATGAGCCGAAGAATGGATTTAAGGGCTCTTTCTCTTTAATCCTCCTTAGAAACTCCCGCTTGAGGAGGGCTTCGTTCTCTTCACACCATTCGAACCATCCATCCTCCTCAAAGTGCCAAGGCCTTTCGATTATTAAATCCTCAATTCGCTGGGCGAAGCCCTCTGTATAAAGCCAGAATATTTGCTCGTCTTCAAGTTTCTCTATATCCTCTCCCCTTAAAAGCCAGTGAACTAAGTGACCGAACTCGTGGACGATTAATCCCTCGAGCTTGTCGTACCAATTAAGCTCGGCTATTGCTTCTAAGCCGAAGAGAATTGATGGCTTCTCCATAAATTCTGTTACCCAGCCGGCTCCGTTTTCGAGGCCGACGTAAATGACAATGTTGTAATCCTTGACCTCAAAGTACTCTCTAATCTTCCGTTCAACTTTGGGAAGGGAATTTAAGAGAGCTCTGTAAGCGAGTTTGAGCTCATCAACATTTCTCTTTAAAAGAAGCCCTAAAAATTCCTGCCAGTTCATTTTGTATCTTTCATAGTCCCATCTAATCTTCTCAAAAAGCTCTGGATACTGTTTGATGTACTCTATCCAACTACTTGTACTTCCGTCCCAATGTTTGAGGAAAGATGAAAATGTGTCGAGGAGCATCGAAGCCACCCGAGAGTGCATACCATATCGGACCTCAAAGCGAGCCTCTTACTGGATTCCTTTTACCTCGCTCTATAAAAGGATTGTGGTAAGTGCTGGCTTTCACGCTACAGGACAACTCTGAAAACCCTATCAACCCTCCTGCAGAGATGAATGCCGCAAACTTCACCAGCAGGCCGAAGGTGAGCTTCTTCCACGCTCTTTTTCCTCAGGCAGTCCTCCGCCACGAGTACTGGAATGGCTTTTTAGGAGCCGTAGACGAGGAGAACGTAGAGCCACAGAACGAAGGGGAAGTAGTAGCGAAAGCGAGATACAGGTCGGTCAGCGGATCGGGGTTGAGGAGTATTTTCTCCTCGGGAGGAAGTTTGAGGTTGTTGATTACGGCAAGTACTTCCACTAGGTAGGCGGAGAGCATACCAACGATCAGATACGCTTTAAAATTGCCTCCGTATTTCCGATAGAGGCCCCAAGCTCTCTCCCGGAAGCGGTGTATAAGGGCAAGAACTGTGAAGATTAGCCATGTCGTCCCGAGCCACGGGAGTGTGAGGAGGGGCTGTTTCGTAAATAGTTAAAATCGTAAAGTTTGTTGAGGTTTGTAGGGCGAAATTTTTAAATATTTTTATGGGGAGTTTTGTAGTTACGGCTGACCAGAACGGATTAGTCCCCCATAATAGAAGATGCTCTCTCTGCTGACGCCCATTCCAAGTCTCCCCTGGAATGCTCCACGAGCCACTCCACTATTGTCCTGTGGAATTCCTCGCTCCATTCGGGGTCTTCAAAAATCTCGTGGTAAGCTCCTTTGAATTCTTTCAGTGCTTTGTCCTCCACTTTAAGCTCCGCGAAGAGCTTTCTTGCTCCATCTGGAGGGGTTATTACATCCCCCGTGCCAACAAGCAAAAGTACAGGCACCATTATTTTATGGGCCTCTTTGTGTGCACGCTCCATGTTGTCAAAGATACTCATACCAAGCTTTGCCGAAATCCTGTCGTGGACTAGGGGATCTTCGACGTAGCGTTTAACTGCTTCGGGATTTCTAGAGAGGAGCTTCGGGTCAAGACCATTGGAAAGCGTCAGACTGGGAGTTATTTTTCCGAGAACTTTGGCGAGGGCGACCATGAAGCTTGGTGTTTTCGGGCTTTTTGCGAGGGCAGGAGAGGAAGCTATAACTCCTCTTATCCTATCAGGTCTTGTCTCGGCGTATCTTATCACGGTTAATCCGCCAAGGCTGTGACCGAAGAGGAAGGGCTTTTCGCCTAGTTCTTCAATTATGGAATCAATTATCTCCATTGCCTCCTCTATGCTCGCATGACCTCTTTTCCCGTCACTTCTTCCATGGCCAGGCCAGTCAAAGGTATAGACGGCGAAGCCCTCTTCAGTTAACGTTTTTATTAGCTTGCCATATCTTCCAATGTGCTCTCCAAGGCCGTGAACTAGGACTACCCACCCTTTTTCGGGGGTTCCGAACTTTGCCTTATATATCAAACCCAACACCCAAAAAGAGAGATAACAAAAGAAACTTAAATCCCTTTCGGACAGTCAAGCTCTTTCACGAAGGGCTTTATATCCACTATAGGAGTACCATCAAAGGCGTCTATCTCAGTGATAAAGATTCTTGTCCCCTTTATCCTAACAATCTTCACGGTGTAAATGGCAACTGGATTTGGTCTAACTGGCGAGCGAGTTGCAAAAACTCCTCTTAGCGGGTTTTTTGGATCTCCACGAGGATGGACTTTCAATGTTTTTCTCTTCTCCGGGGTGTCGCTCTTGTGGAACCATAAGATCAGCTTTATCCAATCACCTTCGTTAAGGCCTTCAAGAGCCTCAGCGAACTCTGGGTAGATTTCGAGGAAAGTCTCGCCGTCTTTATGAACTCGGCCGAGTGGGGTTAGTTTGAATTTTTCCATCTCCAAACCTCGGTTTCTTTTTAAGCAACAACTTCTATAGAGAAAATGGAAACCAGAGGCAACAAAATATAGGATTAAGTCCCATGCTCCCAGCTTTCCAAGTACTTCTTCTGTTCTTCGGTTAGCTCTTCAATCTCAATGCCCATTGCATTGAGCTTAATCCTTGCGACCATTTCGTCGATTTCTCTTGGAAGGACATAGACCTTAGGTTCAAGCTTTCCACGGTTGTTCTTGATGTACTCTGCTGCTTTCGCCTGCAAAGCAAAGCTCATGTCCATAATCTCTGCTGGATGTCCATCAGCAGCTGCTAGATTAACAAGTCTACCTTCTGCTAGGAGATATAACCTTCTTCCATCTTTGAGTTTGTACTCAGTAATGTTTGGCCTTGGATGGCTAATCTCTACTGCCAAGCTCTCTAAATCGGGCTTTGAGATTTCCACGTCAAAGTGACCGGCGTTTGCCATGATTGCCCCGTCCTTCATAAATTCAAAGTGCTCCCTGCGGATGCAGTTTATGTTTCCGGTTGAGGTGACAAAAATATCTCCAACTTTAGCAGCCTCACTCATCGGCATAACCAAAAACCCGTCCATTCTTGCCTCTAATGCCCTAATAGGGTCTACCTCGACCACTATAACCGTAGCTCCCAGTCCCCTTGCACGCATCGCAATTCCTCTTCCGCACCACCCGTAGCCGACAACCACGACGTTTTTACCTGCAACAAGGAGGTTTGTGCTCCTTATTATTCCGTCCCATGTTGATTGGCCCGTTCCATAGCGGTTATCAAAGAGGTATTTTGTATATGAATCATTAACTGCTATAATCGGGAATTTGAGCACTCCGTCCTTTTCCATTGCCCTCAGCCTTATCACACCAGTGGTCGTTTCTTCACTAGCCCCCCATATTTCGGGGATTAGCTCTTGTCTCTCCTTTAAGACCGTTGAAACCATGTCCGCTCCGTCGTCTATGATGATGTTTGGCCTTATGTCTAATGCTCTGTGCATGAACTCGTAGTACTCTTCCCTGCTTTCTCCTCTTATGGCGTAGACCTTTACCCCATTCTTTGCCAAAGCTGCAACAACATCGTCTTGTGTGCTCAATGGATTGCTTGCCGCTGCTGAGACCTCTGCTCCTGCGGCTTTTAAAGTCAAGAGCAAGAAGGCTGTTTTCATTTCAAGATGAAGGGTTGCAGCAATTCTAACTCCTTTAAAGGGTTTTTCCTTCTCAAATTCCCTTCTTATATGCTGGAGGACGGGCATAAACCTTGAAACCCAGTCTATCTTTTTCTCCCCTTCTGGTGCAAGTTTAATGTCCTTTACGCAATAATCTTTTGTGCAGTCCATACAATCACCTTTTGAGGATAAGGTTAAAGAGTTAAAAAGGTGATTATTGAGGCAACTGGTGGTTGCTTATGCGAATTGTACTTGGGGTGAGGGAGCTTAGGGAGTGCTTAACTGACTCTGAAGAAGATACTTGGGAGTGTTATTACTCAAAGTTCAAGCATGTGTTTGACCCGATATTTGAAAACATTTACAGAATCAAGCCGGAAGAAGCTAGAGAACTTCTAAAACACGTTGATTTTAGAATTTCGCTGGAAATAGCCGAGCGATTTTTAAAAGATGGTGGACTTGAGAAAGTTGAAAGTTTGCTTGAGAGAAGTGTTGAGCTCTGCCCTCCAAAGGAAGATTTTGATGTTTATCTTCTAGTTGGGCTGAACGGCATCGGGGGAACAGCAAAGAAGGCAAACAAGCCCTATATATTCTTGGGTCTCGAGATGTATGAAGCTCTGGGGAGGTTGAGTGGTACGAGCGCTTTGGAAGCTCTCGATTATCTGGTTCCTCATGAATATGCACATCTCGTTAGAAGTGAGCACTTAGGAGAGTGGAGTGTGGAAGGCTTAACTGTTGGAGAGCTTGCGGTTCACGAGGGTATTGCAACACTCTTTCCTCTGGTTTTAAAAGACGATTTAAGCTTGGAAGAGCTTAGGAAATCCATTGGATACAATGAAGTGCAGATAAACTATGCTCTGAAACATAAAGATGAGATAATAAACGAAATCTTAGCTCTATGGGATGTTGAGCTTGATGAGGAAATTTCAAAGAGATATTTCTTAACCAATTTTAAGGGAAACATTGGTGGAAGGCCTCACATCTTGGGTTATTTTGTGGGCTCTTGGATTGTTTTGAATCTGCTGAAAGCTGGGTTTGTCATTTGCGAACTGATAAAGATGCCAAGTGATGAAATCCTAACATTGTACTTGGAGGTGGTTAGATGATAGTTGATTTAACCCTTGAACTCAGCGAAGAGACTCCCATATATCCGGGCGACCCGAGGGTTGAGGTGAAAAGATGGGCTACTATCGAGAAGGACGGCTATTATATGAACGCCCTCTTTCTTGGGGAGCACAGCGGGACGCACGTTGACGCTCCGGCGCATTTCATTGCTTACGGAGAGACAATAGATCAAGTGCCGCTGGAGGAGTTCATTGGGAAGGGAGTAGTTGTTGACGTTTCTCACCTACAGGGAAACATAGAGCCCGGAGACATAAAAATGGTAGAAGAGATGGTCTTCTTCTACACTGGAGGAAAAGACATTTACCTTAGTGAAGAGGGAGCAAGATATCTGGTGGAAAAGGGCATTAAAGCCGTAGGAATCGACAATCCAACCATAGGGGGCTTTGAAGTGCATAAAATTCTGCTCTCCAATGAAATTCTCATTTTCGAGAATTTGGCTAACCTCGAAAAACTCATTGGAAAAGAGTTTACTTTCTTTGGAGTTCCCTTAAAAATCAAAAACGGTTCAGGAAGTCCCGTTAGAGCTTTTGCACTCCTTTAGAAAGTCAAACTTAGCCTATCTTGTTCCCTTTTTGTCCCTTCTTTTTATACACTTCTTGGTGGGAGAAGAAATAGCTCCAACAACCATAGTTGGCTTAATCCTCATAGTGGGAGGAATAATAATAGGAAAGAAATAGAAATCACTCTTCCCTAAATGCTCCATATTTCTTGGGGTCGTAGAAAGGTGGAGCAACGGTTAGCGCCTTCTTCTTTTGCCCTCTTATGTCGATCTCTATCTCTATTCCGGGCTTTGCATACTCTGGCTTAACGAATGCTATACCTATGCCGATCCCCAATAGAGGTGAGAGCGTTCCGCTTGTAACTTCTCCAATCCCCTTGCCGTCTGCGTATACCTTGTACCCTGCCCTTGGAATGCCCTTGTCCACCATCTTGAAGTGCACCATCTTGCTTGGAAGGCCTCTTTCCTTCTGCTTGAGCAGTGCCTCCTTACCTATGAACTCCTTGTCCCAGAAGATTGCAAACTCAAGGTTTGCCTGGAGAGGAGTTACCTCATCGATGTCAGTGCTCAAAAGCTGGAGCTCCTTTGTTTCGTTGCCATAGAGGGTATAACCTGCCTCAAGCCTTAGGGTATCCCTAGCACCAAGTCCAGCGGGCTTTATGCCGTACTTTTGTCCAGCCTTAAGTATCTTCTCCCATACGTATAGGGCTTTCTCTGGCTTTCCTCTCTTCTCCGGGTTTGGATGATATGGATTTGCATCCTCAAAGTAAACCTCAAAGCCGTTTTCTCCAGTGTAGCCACTTCTTGAGAGGAGCATCTTAATCCCATCGAGCTCGACTTCCTTAGCCTGGAACCACCAGAGCTGATTGATGTCAATTCCAAAGAGATCCATGGCAAGGTCTCTTGCTTTTGGCCCTTGAACCGAGAACATTGCCATATCATAGGTTTTGTTCTCTATCTCCAAATCGAGCTTTGTATACTGCTCAATTGCCCCTTTAATTGAGGTGAACCATGCGTAGAGCTTTTCAAAGGCATCGCTGTCGCAGATCATCATGTAAGTGTCGTTTCCCATGTTGAACACTAGGGTCTCATCTTTCACCGCTCCCCTTTCGTTGAGGACCAAGCTGTAGGTTCCGCTTATTGCAGGAGGTTTGGAAATGTCGTTTGTGGTCACGTATTGAAGGAACTTGAGCGCATCCTTCCCTCTAAAGAAGATTTCTCCCATATGGGAAACATCAAAAACTCCGACTCCATTCCTAACGGCAAGGTGTTCCTCTTTTATGCTCGAGTACCAGATGGGCATTTCCCAGCCTGCAAACTCTTCAACTTTCTTTGCATGCTCCTTGTGCCAGTCAAAAATGTGCACCCTCTTCATAGTATCACCATCCATGAAATATGCCTCTTCAAATATAATGTTTTCCTTCCTAAAGAGCTAAATACCCTCATGACGATATATATCTGGTGGTCGCATGTTTGAAAAGGTGCTCTTTCCAACGGACTTCTCTGAGGTCTCTATGCACGCCCTTAGAGAGTGCATTCCCCAGCTGTTTGAAGTCGGTGCTAAGAAGCTCTATCTAGTTCATATAGTTGATATCACAGCTACGGATATAGAGGCAATAGAGCTTATGAAAATAGACGAGGAGGAGCTAAATAAGCTTGCCGAGGAAATGAAGGCAAAGGGAATTGACGTTGAACCAATCGTGAAAATTGGAATACCCTCATTGGAAATAGCTGAAATAGCTCAGGAGAACAATGTGGATTTGATTGTTGTGCCGTCTAAAGGTGAAAACATCCTCAGGCAAATGCTCCTAGGCAGCACTGCCTCAAACCTTGTTAGGGCAACTAAAAAACCTGTCTTGGTTGTAAAATACGAATGGGATGAGGAAGAGGAGAAAATTAAATGTCTCTCAAATTGTAAAGAGATTTTCAAGAGGCCCTTGATTGCTTTGGACTTTTCTGAATGTTCTGAAAAAGTTGTAAATGCGGCAAAGATGTTTGAGGAGCTAATCGAAGAAGCTGTTATTATTCACGTAGTGGATTATGGAAAGCCAGAAGACCTTGAAAAGAACATTGAAAACGCAAAGGCAAAACTGGCAGAATTTGCGAAGATGTTTAGCGTTCCGGTAAAAACTGAGGTGCTCACGGGAATAGCCTCGCATTCTATATTGGGCACTGCCCTGGCCAAAGATTCTTCGATCATAGTTATGGGCAAGAAGGGTAGGAGCGTTCTAAAAGACCTCCTTCTTGGAAGCACGGCAGAAAGGGTGGTTAGGGACTCAAAGCTCCCTGTCCTTTTAGTGCCGTGTGAATAACCTCAGACTGGAACGGCTTCCACATCAAGTTCGGTAGCTACCCTGTTGCCATCATCGGTTATTCTTTCTTTTTCCCTTGAGTTTAAAAACCTTTCATTGCTTGCTCGAGCTTTCTTTCAGGAGTGTTGAGAGCAGAATTTTTAGAGGTTTGTTCTTTACGAGTGCCAATGCTTCTTGGATCTCTTCGGAGCTTACGGTATCTCTGGCAAGGTAGATGTAGAGGGCATATGCCATGGTTTTTGGGTTGCCCTCGTTGAGTTCTTCAGCAGCTCTGGCGAGTTCTCCCATGCTTATACTGTCCGCCAGCTCTTTTAGCTTGACGTTATCATTTTCTTCAAGGGCTTCTCTTAGAGGCTTGTAAAAGCGATTTATAAGCAGGCGTGCCATCCTTTCTCTTTTATTAAGATAGTCAATTGGGGTTTCTTCCTCGGGCTTTCTGGAAGAGATTGCATAGTATCCAGCAGGCAAAAGGATGAAAAACACCATCAAGAGGATATAGGGAGTTAGTGAAAATGGCAGCATTTCTGCGTACCTGTATTTGAGATATAGAAGGAGCACTAGCCCTATAAACCCCCAGAGCATGAAGAAGAGCACATACATTTCGCTAATTCTCTGCCTTTTTTCGAGGAGCTTATATCTGGAGCTCGCCCCTATTTTGTCGAGAAACTCCAACCTGCTTTCGGCTAGCTCTATTTCCGCTTCGAGTCTTTTTATCCTTGTATCAATCTCTTTTAAAACTTCTTTCATAACATTCCTTCCAGGATTTTTGCTATTTTATCACTAACTACCTCCAAAATCTTTTCTCCCTTTTCTCTTGTTGCTCCTTGCGGATTATCATTGACTCCGTCTGGGAAAAGCTCAAGCCCTACATCTCTTCTTATTACTCTAACCGGCGTACTTCTCTTTTCGCCCTTTGCTTTCTCCATTTTGACGAGTTCCGGTGCTATTGCAAGCATTACTGAGGTCTCATCTTCTCCTGCGTGCCCTTGGGAAGAGCATATTTCAAGTATCTCTTTTCTGAAGTCCATCCACCAGTTTATTAGGATAATCCCGACGTCGTAGCTCTCTGCAACTTCTTCACTCGCCTCTATGAGCGGATAAACGTTTCCGCCGTGCCCGTTTAAGAGGATTATCTTTTTAAAACCCTCCTCTGCGAACTCACTCATCACATCCCTAACGTATCTCCTCAGACTATCTGCCCTCACGTTTATCGTCCCGGGGTAAACGTTCAGCACAAAGCTGTGTCCATACCAGATCGGAGGCGCTATCAGGATTTCTATTCCTTTATCCTTCAGCTTTTTTTCAACTCTCCTTGCAATTTCAAGGGGGGCAAAGACATCAGTGCCTAAAGGTAAGTGCTTTCCATGAGCTTCGACACTGCCCACGGGGAGAAGAATAGCGGATGCTTTGGCTTTTGCCATTTCAAATTCTTCCCATGTCAGCCTCTCCATTCTCATGAATTTCCCCTCTGGATATTTGAGAGAATTTCCTCATAAATCTTTTCTATTTCCACAACGACCTTATCCCAGGAATACTTTTCCTCAACAGCCTTTCTTCCCTTGCTTCCATACTGCTTTCTTAGCTCTTCATCGTTCAAAAGCTTCTGGATTGCCTCTCTCAGCTCAAGTTCATTTCCTGGAGGTACAAGAAGGCCGGCTTCATTTTCTTTAACTACTTCGGGTATCCCACCGACGTCTGTAGCTACAACTGGTACTCCAGAAGCCATGGCTTCAAGGACAACTATGCCAAATGCTTCCGAAGATACTGATGGTAGTACAAATACATCTGCCATTCTAAAAACCTCTGGAAGGACGTCATCCGGCACATATCCCATAAATACAACCCTGTCTTCTATCCCCAAGAACTTGGCTTGGGCTTTTAGGAAGGGGAGCATTTCTCCACTCCCTGCCATTACAAGGGTGGCATCTTCTATTTTGGAAAAGGCGTTCAAAAGCACGTGGGGCCCCTTGCGGTAGCTCATTCTGCTCACATAGAGCACTATATTGCCCTCAAGTCCGAACTTGGCTTTTATCTCTTCCCTATTCTTCGCAGGGAAGAAACGTTTATCATCAACCCCATTGGGCACTATTGAGATTGGAACTGAAGTAAAATGCTCTATAAAAGCCTTTGCAGCCTTGCTCACCGCTATTATTCGGTGGGGATACTTTAGATAGCTTGTGAAAAGAGGAATTGTGAATCCTAAGGCCTCCCAGAGCTTCGATTCATGGGCAAAAGAGATGCTGTGTGTTGTGAGCAGAGTGGCTTTTCCCATTGCCCTTCCGGCCTTAACTGCTTTTAAAGCGAGGGGGGTAAATGCGTGGTGAGAGTGAATTACATCAAAGTCCTTTAGAAATTCGTTGAGCTCTTCTGAGGACTTTAGCCCATATGTTAAGTTTACATCCAAAATAGGGCTCACAATCCCGGGAATTTTTATAAGTTCTATTCCATATCTCTCAAGATCCTCTTCTTTTCCGGTGGTTCTGTTGTTTGTAACTATCGCTACTTCATGCCCTCTTTTTCTGAGCTTTATGGCCAAATTGTGCATATGGGCCGCTACTCCCCCAATTTTGGGATAATACCAGTCACTGACCAATGCTACCTTCATGTTCACCACCTTCATCTAATGCTCCATAAAACAGAACTGCACCCAATATTGAGTATACGTACTGAAAGAGGAATTTATAAATAAAAGCCGTTACAGTAGCTTTTGTTGAGGTGCCGATTCCAAGAACAAGTCCAAACTCGTTTGCCCCAAATCCCGCTGGAATACCGCTAACCGAAGCAAAGAGCACGCTCATTAAAAACCCATATAAAGCCTGTTTCATTGAAATTTCCAAATTAAATGCCTTTCCAACTACGATGATTCCATAGACCTGAAGGAGAATTATCACCACAGAAAGCAAAAACGAGAGTAGAAAAATCGCCTTGTTTTCCTTTGCTCCGCTCCATCCCTTATGTATTCTCTCCAAATAACCCCTAAGGGTTGACACCAATCCTTTTAATCCAAAAATCTCCCAAAAACCCAATAAAGAATCAAGAGCTTTGTAAATGCCCTTTTCATAGATTAGGGCAACCAAGATAATGATTAATCCGAGGATTCCAATCTTCAAGAAGCCGATAAAAATGAGGGCAAATAAAAAGACCACTACCAGTTCTGTGCTCAGTCCAATTAGGAGAGAAGAGAGGGCTTTGAAGTAATCACCCCCAACGAGCTTGACTTTTGCAATATGCCCCACACTTGGTGGGAGAATTGTCATTAGATAATATCCACTTAAAAAGGCTCTTAGAGTTTTCCTGAAGCTCGTTTCCTGAACCTCTCTTAAGAACAGATACCACCTAAGAGAAGATAAGATAATGGTAAAAACAGAAAGCATAAAAGCCACAAGAAGGTACTCATGGGATGAAGTTTTTAGGGCTAATTCAAGCTCGATAAGGTTAATGCTCTTGTATAGATACGCAAGTGAAATTAAAAGTGCAATTAGAGCAAATATCCGTTTTTTGTTCATACTATACACCCAGCAATGCTTTCAAAGCATGAAAGAGTAGCAGAAAAACGACAACAACATCAAAGAGTCTATAACTCGCCCTAACTCCTACAATCGCTATCCCAAGGGCTCCAAAGGGGATGTTGAGAAGTGTTAAGAGGAGAGCTATTGAAAGACCCGAAAACGCCAATATAAGCTTCTCAGATAATTTCTTGCCAATGACAATTGGAGTAGTCTTTAAATTTGCTTTTAAATCGCTTTCATAGTCCTCAAGATGGTTTCTGAGCTCCATTGCGAATGAATACAGAAGAAGAGCTATCGCTATTGCAATTTCATACTTTGTTAAAATCCCATCGAAGTATGCACCATAAATGAAGGGCATTGCTCCGAAAAATATCCCGTGTGATACTACATCTACGATGGGCTTTGCTTTAAGTCTCGGCGGTGCTGAGTAAAAAGTAGCCAACAACAACATTAAAATGTAGATCATGAACTCTCTATAACTAAGGAAAAACGCAAATAACACTCCCAGAGCTGCAATTAGGGCTGAAGAGATAATACCCATCCTAAAGCTAAGTTCCCCACTTGCCACTGGGTTTTTGTTCCTCTTTTGGGGATTTTTTAAATCGGTGTCAACATCGAAACAATTGTTTATGGCAAATGCGTATGCAACATATAATATTAATGAAATTACAAGTATAATAGCACCTTTGAAATCGGGATTATGCCTAAAGTTCATTAACAAGCCGAGCAGGCCCATTCCTATGAACGATTTACCATCGACTATCCTGGTGTTTTTTATTACGGCCTTTAGCATACCATCACCACTCAACACCTTCCCAGAAAGGTTTATAAGTGTTTTCACTAAATTGTGAATACGTATGAAGAAAAACCTTCATAGTGATGGAAATGGAGGAGCTATTGAGAGCGTTCACAAAAACCCTTGAAAAATTCGAGCTTACAAGCTCGGAGATTAAAATATATTCCCTTCTCTTAAAGGAGCAGCTAACGCCAAGACAGATTGCAAAAAAGCTTGATTTATCCGAGAGAATTGTCAGGGAAAAGCTCAAGCACCTTCTTGAACTTGGACTGGTGGAGAGGGAGATGGTAAACAGAGGATGGCTCGGTTATATCTACAAAGCCAAAGCACCAAAAGAAGCCTTAAATTCCATTCTCTCCAAAATGGAAGAATTTATGGAAAATTTCCAAAAAGAAGCAAAAAAAGTACTCTAAAGTTCAGGCTTTGCCCTCAAGGAGTTCTCTAACGTACTTCGGCATCTGGAACAGAGTTTCGTGCCTTTCTGGATCATAGTACTGCAAGTTGAGGTCCTTAGCTCTATCTAAATCAATTTTTGTGAAATCTACGTCGCCCTTAACCCCAACTAGGAAGCTCCAGGGGGAGGCATAGCCTATCACGGGGAAGCTGAAGTAGTAAACCCTGTCAAAGACCTTCTTCATGTTTTTGTAGGCATCAAGCAGCTCGTCTGTGAAGAGGTAAACGCTTCCAGCTTGTGTAATATACAAACCTTTTTCTCCCAGAGCTTCGTACGCATTTCTATAGAACTCTTCACTGAACAGCAACTTTGCAGGGCCAACGGGGTCCGTTGAGTCCACGATTATGACGTCAAAGTGATCTTTGTGGCTCTTCATGTATTCGACGCCGTCTCCTATTATGAGCTCCGCTCTCGGCTCTTCTCCTTTGAGAGCTCTCTCTAGAAGCCCTCCATCGATTTTCAAGTATTTCATTGAAATCTCAACAACCTTCTCGTCTATCTCCACCATAACTGCCTTTTCAACGGTCTTGTGCTCAAGCACTTCCCTTAAAGTTCCCCCATCTCCCCCTCCTATGACAAGAACTTTCTTTGGATTTGGATGAGCGAGCATGACAGGGTGAACCAATGGCTCGTGATAACTTCTCTCACCATGTTCAACGAGCTGAACGGTACCATCAATTACAAGAAGTTTTCCAAAACCCTCAGTCTCATAAAGCTCTATCTTCTGATATTCGCTCTCTACTTCAGTTATTTTTGAAACAACTTTAAATCCCACGCCATATCCCTTGGGATACCACTCGATGAATTCCATTATGCTCACCTCGGTTGAAAGCTTATCAGATGTCTTTTAAACTTTTGCCTCCAATTTGCTTAATATTCAACAAAAAATCAGATTTGAGGAGGATAATAAAAGAAAAGAGATCACTCCTTAAAGAGAAGCCCCCTATCGAGCTTTACAACAGTTGGTTTTTTGCATTTTAATTCTTTGATAATATACTCACTCGCCTTAAGGGGCATCGTATGATCCCCGCACGTGTAAACATCAACGGCAGCATAGCCATGCTCAGGCCATGTGTGAATTGCTATATGGCTCTCAGAAACGACAACCACACCAGAAACGCCTTGAGGAGAAAACTTGTGGAAGCGTTTATCAATAATAGTCGCATTCGCTACTTCAGCAGCCTTGGTGAGTATCTCTTCTATTTTCTCCATATCGTCCAGTATCTCGGGATCGCATTCGTAGAGATCCAAAACAACGTGCATCCCTATTGGGGTTTCGACTACTTGAGCCATCGCCTTCACCTCCCTCCATCCACAACACCTCCCTCTACTTTTTGGAAAATTGAAAGATCAATAAGGCAGCATAACAACGGCTGCAACGGCAGCGGCAGGTTTATCCTTAACCGTTATCTCGGCAACGGCAGCTTTGAATTCCTTAAGTTTCCAGCCCCTAACTCTAAAGCCCTCTTCTACCATTTTCTTTACCATTCTTTCGGCTTCTTCTTTGGTGCAGTAGCCGCTGTATTCGTAGATCAGTCCTCCCGTGTTGTCCTCGCTAATCCCCACACCAAGAGCAGCGCTAATTGTTGATCCTGGTTCGTCGCTTTCTATGTGAGCGTAAACTGTGGGGAGGAGCATTCCTATTGGAATATTTTTGGGGAGCTCATCAATCCACTCGATGTGGGCTGGAATGACACTGCTGAGCTTTACCAAGTTGACGTTTCCAATCCCCATTTTGAGTAAAGCGTTATCAAATGCGTTTAATTTTGTTCCCCCCTCAGCACTTGCAGCGAGTAAAATGGCTTTTTTTGGAGTTGTCCAGCTCATACCGGTTTACCTCCTCTTTTTTCATATATTTTCTGGTTAATCATGATTTTGAGCTTATTTAACTAAGAATTCTGCTGTCAATTTGGTGTTACATGTAGGTTTGCTTATAAACCTTTCGCCTTTGCCCAGAATAATTGTAAAAAGGGACAGATTGTTCCATATCTCCTTAGAACGTCTTGAAAAGATCTAAAACCAAAAATAGGCTAGAAAAAGCTAGGAATTTTTAGGCGAGAGAACTCTTCCAAGTGTCGTGGAGACGAACATTCCCAAGATACTGGCCAAAGATGCCAGTGCATAGAGGTGCTGACTTAACACTCCATATTCGTATCCTAGCTCACCCACAAGCAGTCCAAGAACTCCAAAGCTCGCTATTCCGCTTGCCCTTACTATCGTTTTTCTAATATCCTTGTTCCAGGTGAACCCCATGGTCAGGAGGAGTCTGATAATATAAACTAGGATAAAGAAATAAACCACTTCCACTGAAAATTCAGTTTCAAAGTTTATTCCTCTCCATGCAAAGAAGATTGGGGCAAAAATACCGTAGGTTACACCGGATATTATTGTGTGCACCCTCTTATACTGCTTGGTTCCCATTAAGTCGCTGTGAAGCAAAAGTCCAACGATAAAGGCGCCAATACTGAAGTGAAGTCCGATCATTTCGCTGGCAAGTGCTATTGAAGTTGCAAGGATCATTACCAGGCCAAAAACTGCTTCATCACTCTTTAAATTCCTGAGTGCTCGAATTATCAATACCTTGTGCTTGACGTTTAAGAAATAGTTTATTCCAAGGAGGACTCCTAAGAACAGCCCATCTTTTAATAGTTCAACAAGTAAGCCGAAATACGTTAAGTGATAAACTTCAAAGTTAACTAGGAGATACAGGCTAACAAGGGCTCCAATTTCGCTTATTACTGCATACGATAGGGCTATATGCAGAAAATCCCCTCCAAAAAATCTGGACAATCTTAGAACTATGGGGGCAGAGGCAACGGAGAGTATTGACCCTACTATAAGATTCTCATGGGAGATTGTATAATCTGTGAAAGGGAGGGTTATGAAGGTCATCAAGGCATAGGTCAGGATGTAAAGGGGAAGGCTCTTTTTACCGCCGAGATGAACTTCCTCCGGAGTGAGCTCCAATCCGGCGTACATCATTAGGAAAAATATACCAAGTTCTGCGAGAAGGTTTAGCTCTTCCCTGGGCATTGAAGTTAGAAAGGCTCCTAAAAGTAGCCCTGCTGAGATCTCTCCGAGAAAACCAGGATATCCTAAGTGTTCAAATATCTCAGCAAAAAGCCTTGCAATTGCGATTATAATGAACACATACCCAATTACGCCAATTTCCACGAGTGCACCTCCACCCTTTCTGGTATTTCCTTTATTAAAAAATTTTTCTAAAAGGGAAGAAGCTTTTTATTTTGTGAAGCATTAGTTATCCTCATGAGGCACTATGAAATTTTAAGGATTAAGGAGAACGGAAAGATAGAGATACCGCTGGAATGGGCATATGAAGTAGGGCTTGTTAAAGACGCTTACTTCTTAGTGGAAATTGATACCGATCTAAATGAAATTCACCTCGAAAGGATAGCCCTTCCGGGAAAAGAGCTTGTAGAGATTGAACTCGTTGTTAAGGACAAACCGGGGGTTCTGGCTAAAATCACCGGCACTCTTGGGAGGCATAGGATTAACATCCTATTCAGCGAAGCTGAGGAAATGGAGCAAATTGGTCTTGGAGCAATAGTTGCAGTTGTTGATGTAAGTCAGATGGATATAAGCAAAGAAGAGCTTATCGCAGAACTGCAAAATATTGAAGAGGTTATGGAAGTTTCGCTAAAGGAAATTGAATAAAAACAATAGCAACACAGCAGTGAAGAGGAGCATATAGGCATTTATCTCTTTGCCCAGGGTTTTGAATTGCTCCGGTGTAAAAGCCCTAAGGGATACCTCAAAGACTCCCAGCTTCCTGAGCAGGTAAAAGATAAAGATGGCAATGGCGAGGCTGATTGAGTCTTTGAGGACGCTGAGATGCGGATAGAGGTAGATGCCTCCGAAAAGTGTTAGGATCCCAAGAGACAATGAAATCACTTCTTTTCTCTTGGGAATTTCAATTTTTTCTCCTTTTTTCGAAAGATAATAGTTAAGCTTTGTAAACGACACCAGAGTGCCGATTCCTCCCGCATAAAAAGCATATTTCAGAAATCCCTTGAGGTTCTCAATTAGCATAGCCTTCCCAAATGCTCCGATAAAGGGACTAACACCTCCGATAGCAAGGCTCAGCAAAATGATTGCAAGCATTAAAATCTTATTATTCCTATACGATAGTTTTTCCAAATCCCGAGTTTCATAGTGCTCCGCTAAGCTTCCTACACTTAAGAAAAGGCCTCCCTTAAAGAGAGAATGAGCTAAGGCATAGTAAGCTGCGGCCAAAGGATTTAAGAGGGCTATTCCGAGAAGTACATATCCCATCTGGGATACAGTGTGATACGCCAAAAGCCTCTCGGAGTTTTTCTGTAAGATTGCCATTACTATGCCAAAAAACATAGAAAGGAACGCCAGAGCAAGCAATGTTTTTTGCACGAAACTATTGATTGGGAACGTCAATGTGAGAAGAATCATCCCGTATGCAGGAGCTTTGACTACAAGGCCGGAAAGCAAGGCACTTACTGGAGCGTCTGCCTTAGAATGAGCGTCTGGAAGCCAGAAGTACAGAGGGAAGATGCCACTCTTCAAGAGCAGAGATGTAAAAGATAGTGCTAAAGCTGCGTTAATCTCTCTCGACATTCTCAGGTTTTCTTTTATAAGGGCTAGGTTCAGGTAGCCTGTTTTCAGGTAGATAATCCCTATCCCCAAGATGAAAATGTATGAAGCCAGAAGGGAAAAGACCGCGTATTTGAAAGCCGCCCTTCTTGCTCCTTTCTCCTTTGAAATTCCCACAAGGGCAAAGCTTGCTACCGATGCTATCTCCATGTAGATGTAATAATTGAAGAGATCCCTGCTTATAAAAGCTCCTAGGAGTCCCGAATGAAGAAGGAGGATGAGTACATAGGCCTTGTTTTCAATTTTTCTTGGGTAATAGCCCCACACATAGAGGGCAACAAAAGCCGAGAGAATGAGCTCTGCCACTATAAAGGGGACGTTATAAGTATCTACGGCAACTTCAATGCCAGAGATTCTGCTCCAGTTTCCGACAACTTCATTGGAAGGGATATCATTGATTATTTGGGGTAGAATAAGCCACGGGGACAGCATGCCGATCAGGAACAAATACTTGGAGAACTTTTCTCTCCTTAGGGCTGGAAGGATGGAGGTTAAAAATGCCATAATAAGTGGAAACGCAACGATAAGAGGAATCATTCTTCTTCCCTCCTCATCTTTAGGATTAATGCCAACGCAAGGGAAGTTATGGCAACATCAACAACGAGAGTGGTCAGCATAAGGGTAGCGGGTAAAGGATCAACGACTTTTTCCCTGGGCATTATTGGAACGTCTCCACCCTCTACATAGCCAGTTCCAATAAAGAAGAGGACAAGCCCTATGGAGACCACGTTTATGGATAGGACTATCTTGATTAGGTTTTCCTTTGTCATGAGACCATAGAGTCCTATGAGGATTATTATGATTCCAGCAAGTTCGGGATTAATCACGTTCTACCCACCTCAGCAGGATGTAAAACATGAACGTAAATGCCGCTCCAACCTTTAATGCCACGCCTATGTTGAATAGGGGAATTATTCCACCGCTTATAAGGGAGCCGAGCTCTCCTCCTCGCAAAAAGTTGTAGAAAAATCCACCGGAGAATACGCCCACTGTTGCTAGGAGGGCTAAAAATTCCCCCGAGACCCCTTCGATGAGCTGAACCTCCCAGAATTTGAAGGTTTTTCTAACCCTGTTGTAACCGTGAGAGGTTATTAAAAGGATAATACTGACCGCTAATATAACCCCCGCCTGGAATCCTCCTCCCGGGCTTAAATGACCATAGACCATTAGATAAGCGGAATAAGCCACTAGAAACGGGCTTATGAGCTTTGTCGTAGTTCGCACTATTAGGCTCATTTTCATTTTTTCTTCCCTCCTAGGAGGATGTAAAACCCAGCTACAGCGGTAAAAAGAAGCGTTGCTTCTCCTAAGCTGTCGTATGCTCTCCAATCAGCCAAGATTGCCGTTACGAGATTTGGAATTCCAACTTCTTTCCAGTTGGTTATGTAGTACTCGTAGCTTCCCCCTTCGCTTTTGGAGTAATCCAAGCCGGTGAAAACATAAGCAAGAGCTAGGAGTAAAAGAATGGCAACTAATCGCTTCACTTTTCCACCTCCCGAATCGTAAAGAGAAACACGCCTATGACAACTGCCCCTACAACAATGGCAGAAAGGGCAACGTCGGGGGCCTTTAAAAGGCTCAACACAAGAACAAAGGCTAGGCTGAGAAAGGCGTATTTAACAACTGCGCTAACTAGGTTCTCTTCCTCTACCACGGCGATGGATAGGAGGATCATGGTCAAAAGAAGTACATCAAGGATTATCCCAGGCATACATATCCACCACAACTTTTGGTTTTATTCCATACTTATAGGCTCCTCTCGCTATTGCATGGGAGACCATGGGGTTTATTAGGGCTATTAAAAACGCCAGCACGAGAAATTTTAGCTTAATCAGCAGGGAAGCCTCTGAAGCAATTGCTAAGGCTATGAGAATGTTCATTGCTCCGCCGGTGTCGCACTTTGTTGCCGCATGAAGACGAGTATACACATCGGGAAAGCGGAGTATCCCGAGAGTTCCGAATATCATTATGGACTCTCCAAGGAGAAGAAGGAGGTATTCTATCACTTTGCCCCCTCCATGTACTTTGCTAATATCAGTCCTCCGACAGCGTTAACCATGAGAAGAACGATTGCAAGGTCTAAGAAGAAGTACTCCTTTGCTATGAATCCGAAAATGGCTAGTATAATAACTGTTTTTGTTGTTATGGTGTTTATGCCGACTATTCTGTCAGCTAAGGTTGGGCCAAACAGTACGCGATACGATAAAACCAGAGAGGTAATCACTAGCACTACTGCACCCCATCCAAAAGGACTCACCAGAAGATTTTCTTCAACCATGCTTCGATGTCCCCCTTAATCTTTTCACCCGCAACCTCTCTGTTGAGCGTTTCAACATCTATCCAATGCACGTAAAGATAAGTTTCCCCGAGTTTTTTGTCGACGTCGAGGGTTAAAGTCCCGGGAGTGAGGGTTATGGAGTTTGCTAAAATTGTTATTCCAGTATTTGAGTGCAGGTCGGTCTTGATCTTTATTATTCCCGGGTTTATGTCCATTAATATAGCATGTTTCGCTACCTTAAAGTTGCTTTCGATTAACCGGAATGCCATGATAAAAAGGTACTGGGGAATAACAAAGAGACCTATATAAAGAATCTTCTCTACAATATGACCCGTCTGCCTTATATCCTCGGTGAGCATTTCATACATGAAGAGAGAAATCACCAGGGTTGCTATCCCTCCGATGAATAAATTCTCTATCCGTGCATTTCCACTTATCACTATCCAGAAGGAGAAGAGTGCAATCCAGGTAAGGACTACCTGTTCCCATTTTGGGAGCTTTTGGGCTTCATAGGTTTCGTACAATACCCTCTGCCTTATCTCGTCAAGCCTTTCCTTAAGGTAGAAAGGGACTCTGCTCATGTTTTTTACTAGACTTTCATCGATTATAACCCTTTCGTCTGGCCTTTTCCTTAAGTTTTTTATACTTTAAAGTTATATTGTTCCATGTATACTCTTCATAATGATTGCGGTGATAACGATGCCTAGTAATTGGGAGAGGATAGTATCGATGACAAAAGAAGGAGTTAAGAGTATTGCAATGATGAGGAAGAAAATTCAGCGAGGAAAGAGGATTGCTCTCCTTATAGATGGGCCAAATATCCTTAGAAAGGAATTCAATGTGCACCTTGAGGATATTGTTGCAGCATTGGAAGAACTCGGCAATATAAGGGTAGCGAAAGTCATTCTGAACCAATATGCTCCTCAGGGGCTTATTGAAGCAGTTGCAAATCAAGGTTTTGAACCGATAATCGTTGCTGGAGAAACTGGAGTGAAACTTGCCGTCGAGGCTATGAGGGAAATATACAATCCAAACATTGATATTATTGCTTTGGCAACGAGAAATGCGGAGTTTCTTCCGATAATTTTGAAGGCAAAAGAAAAAGGAAAAGAAACCGCCATAATTGGAATTGAGCCTGGGTTTAGTGCCGCTTTAAAACATGCTGCGGATTACGTAATTATTCTTGAAAGGGGTGAGGTAGATGAGAACAGCACTGTTCAGAATACTGAAAAGAGAAGAAAGAGAGCCTAAGGAAAAAGAAAAGCGAGAAAAAGTTGAAACTCCCCAAAAGAGCATAGGGTTGATAATAGATGGCCCTAATATACTAAGAAAGGAATTTGGGATTAAGCTCGAAAATATTAAGGAGGCACTTGAGAAGATTGGGAAAATCAGAGTAGCTAAGGTTGTCTTAAATCAATACGCTCCTCAGGGACTTATTGAGGCAGTTGTTAACCAAGGATTTGAGCCCATAATAGTTGCCGGAGATACAGACGTGAGGATTGCCATTGAGGCGATGGAGCTGATATACAACAGTGATATAGAGATCATAGCCTTGGCTACGAGGGATGCGGACTTTCTCCCGATAATAAACGAGGCAAAGAGAAAAGGCAAGGAGACTGTAGTTATAGGAGTTGAACCTGGGTTTAGTATTGCACTTCAGAATGCAGCAGATTATGTGATAAAAATGGAGGGAAAAAGCTACCAGAGTGAAGGATACGAAGAATAGCTACTTTTCGAACTCGAGTTTTAGGGATGTATGCTCCCTTTTGAGCCTCTCGATAGTTTGGGCAATTTCATCGCTGAGTTCTCTTAGTTTCTCCGAAAGTTTGCTCAACTCCTCTATCGCAATCTCTAGGGCTTTTTCGCTTTCTTCAACCTCTCTCATAGCCTCCGCAAGCTTTTCCTCTTCCTCTTTCTTGTAGACCTCGATTCTCAGCGTGTCATAGTACCACTCTATCTCTCCATTTTTGATGTTGAACTCTATCGAAATTCTTACGACGTCTTCTTTTTTCACGCCCATTTCTTGGAGCTTATCAAAGAGGTATTGGTTTAGCTGGGCTGACGCTCTTACAACTTCCTCGGGGTTAAGCTTACCGCGTGTTAAGGCGAAGAGAACTTTTCTAACTTTGTTTGCATACCCACTCGCCCTAACAAATCCGGTTGAGAGTCTGGGCATGAAACATCACCATAATACTTTAATGCACTGGAGGTATATATCCATATTGGTGATCGAATGAACATTCTGATTTTTGGGCCTCCGGGTTCTGGAAAGTCGACACATTCGAGGAGAATCGTTGGGAAATACGGCCTCGATTACATAGCCTCCGGTGATATAATCCGGGCAGAGATAAACAAAGGAAACGCCCTTGGCTTGGAGATGAAGAAATACATAGAAAGGGGCGAGCTTTTGCCTGATATCGTTATAAACACCCTCGTGCTTTCAAGATTGAGGAGAAAGAGGGAAAACTTCATCATTGACGGCTACCCAAGAACGGCTGAGCAAGTATTAGCCCTTGAGAACTTCCTCTACGATCACGGCATTAGGATAGACCTAGCGATAGACATTTTCATCTCAAAGGAGGAAAGCATAACGAGAATCTCCGGGAGGAGGATATGCAAAAACTGTGGGGCTGTGTACCATATAAAATACAACCCACCAAAAATCCCTGGAAAATGCGATATTTGTGGAGGTGAGGTTGTTCAGAGAGAGGACGACAAGCCGGAGATCGTTTCTAGGAGGTACGACATTTATATCAACAACATGGAGCCCATCATTAAATTTTACAAGGGACAAGGAGTTTACGTGCAGATAAACGGACATGGGGGAATTGAGGAGGTTTGGGAGAGGATAAGGCCTCTCTTAGACTACATATGGAATAGGGAAAGAAAGAGAGAAGAATTCCGGTGATATAACATGGCGGTAGCTGAAATTTGTATTTTCCCTCTTGGTACGCAAACACCGAGTGTAGGGAAGTATTTGGAGCCAGTATTTGAAGTGATCAAAGAAAGCGGATTAAAGTACATGACGTGCCCAATGGGAACGGTTGTTGAAGGAGACATTGATGAAATACTCGCTCTCATTAAGAAGTGTCACGAAGCAATATTTAAAACTGGAGCTCAGAGAGTTGTGATAAGTGTAAGGATCGATGACAGAGTAGATAAAGAGCTTACAATAGAGAGCAAGCTGGGTGTATAACGTGGAATACTTCGATAAAATCGCCCCCCGCTACGATGAGTGGTATAAGACTAAAGTCGGGCGCTATGTTGATAAAACGGAAAAAAGGTTAGTATTCTCTATGATAAAAACCAAAAGCGGAAAAGCCCTTGACCTTGGATGCGGAACTGGTAATTATACCTTGGAGCTCTATAAAAGAGGGTTTGAAGTTGTTGGAGTGGACGTAAGTGAAGAAATGCTAAAGATAGCAAGAAAAAAGCTCCCAAATGTTAAGTTCATTAGGGCAGATGCATATTCGTTGCCCTTTGAAGACAACACATTTGATTTAGTTTTGAGCATTACAATGTTTGAATTTATACATAGGCCCGAGAAAGCTCTTGGGGAAATTTATCGTGTTTTAAAACCTGGAGGAGAAGCGATCATCGGCACAATGAACGGTAGAAGTTTATGGTTTCTCTTCAAGCGCTTAAAAAGTCTTTTCGTGGAAACGGCATACCGCTATGCAAGATTTTATACACCAAGGGAGCTTGAAAGGCTAATGAAGGAGGTGGGTTTCAGAGATGTGGAGAGCAGAGGGATTATATACTTTCCTTCATTTTTCCCCTTTTTGGGGCTTGCTGAGAAGCTTGACCAAAAGTTCAGCGATAAGCTAAAGAACTTTGGGGCATTTATAGTGGTTAGGGGAGTTAAAGGTGATTAGACTTATGACCAGAGAAGAGGCATTTAAAAGAGCAGAGAGGATAAAGAAAGAAAATGAAGTCCTTTATGGTGTACCGTTTGAACTAGAGCATAAGTATCTCCCCCTTGATGTTCTCATACCGACCCAATGGGAACTGAGTGAGAAAAAGCTGTTAGTAGTGCTTCAAGAGATAGCTCACGGTTACGATGCTCCCGTTATAGTTCTAGAGCACAAGGGAAACTATTATATCTTGGACGGTCACCACAGAGCTTACGCTAGGAAAAAGCTGGGCTTTTCACAAATTGAGGCAATAATCCTTAAACCCATCAAAGAAATCCCTACAAAAATCGAGGAATCCGTGAAAAAAGTAAGATTAAAAAGTCTTGATGATATCGTGATAGCTAAGGAGTAATTTCGGTGGGATCATGTGCGAGTATATCTTTGAAAATGGTGAAAAATGCAAAACAAAGTCTTTAGCGCGTTCAAAGTACTGCTCACTCCATATTCCTTTTGATGAAGGTGAGTTGCTTTATGGAGAAAAAATAAAAGAAATTAAAGAGAGGGCCTTTAAGAGGAAACTGGAAAGGGGAGTTAGGTACTTTGAAGGTGTACAGCTGTATGAGGCTAAAATTTCTAACCTAACAAGTGAGAAGCCTCTCGTCTTTAAGAACTCGAAGATAAAGACGCTTATCGTTGAAAATTCCAACCTAAAAGGACTATCTATTTTCAACTGCGAGATTGAGAGGGTTATACTGCTGGCATCGTCTCTAGGAACAGTATGGGTAAAGAACTCTGTCTTTTTTGGGTTTAATATTCTTGATATCAAGTTTGAGAACTCAATTTCTGTGAAGAACAGCACGGTTCGATATTTGATGATGAATTCCGTTCAGTATGCGGAGCGAGCTATATCAGGTGAGGAAGAATATGGGGAAAAGGAAACAATTCACGGGAGAATAGAATTCTCAGACCTCAAAAACGTTAGAAGGATAGGGGTAAATTCTAGGTACCCCCTGCTTAAGGAACTTTTAGAGGAACATGGAATAAACCTATCTGGAATATCAAGGAAGCATGTAAAGGCAAAGATCTTTCTCATAAAAAATGTAGAATTTGATCCCAGTCCTAGGTTTAAGAGGCAGGTGAGGGTATTCATCAGAAACTTTGATGGGGTCCTTCAACTTGAAAACCTTGAAGTTCCGGGACACGTGGAGATAAGAGGTGGGAGGTTAAAAGTTCCTGAGTTTGTACACACCACAATTTACAATAATCTGGTCTTTAGGGGCGTTGTATTCTATGGAGATACAACATGGAACTTAACGGTACTTCCAAACCTTCTGGCAGAGTTGAGTGTGAGGGGGTTCGTGATTCTTGAAGGATGCAGCTTCAACAATCCAACAATGGAGGAATTTTTCTACCGCCTGGCAAGGATCACATGGGAAAAAAGCGGAGATAAAGAGAAGGCAGATCAATATTACTATTTGGAGATGCTCGCTAGAAGAAAGCAAAAGATGGGAAGGTACATTGCATACCTGCCCAAGCTTGGAATTGGGATAAGATTTCCTCGCATTCCCTCTGGTAGAATTGGAACCAAGATAAAACACTATATCCATCTTCTGGAAGGACTTTTTGAGTGGTTTTTTGCTGATTTGACGTGCAAATACGGAACAGATTGGAAAAGGCCAATTGTTATTTGGATATTTATGGTCAATCTAGTATTTCCGACTCTCTTTTATTTCACAAGAAGCGTCACAAGCTCTGGTGTGCCCCTGAAGAGCTTCCTTGACTACGAATATTTTAGTGTAGTGACGGCAACAACCCTTGGTTATGGAGATCTTCATCCAATAGGCATTGGGAGGGTAATTGCTTCAATTGAAGCCCTCTTTGGAATGTTCATGTGGGCTGTCTTCCTGACGGTCTTTGCAAGGAAATACATGAGATAAAGGTGAGAAAAATGATAGTAGGCTTGATAGTGAATCCAATAGCTGGAATGGGTGGTAGAGTTGCCCTTAAAGGTACTGATGGGGTTGTAGAGGAAGCCATAAAGCGAGGAGCAAAGCCTGTGGCGCTTGATTTTACAAAGCTTTTTTTGAATGAGCTTTCTCATTATGATGTCGATGTTGAATTTTTAACAGGGCCTGATGGACTAGGAGAGGATGCCCTTAAAGAGTTCAGCTTTCCCTATAAAGTTATTAAGCACAGAGAGATCAAATATAGAGAAATATCGGGAGTTAAAATTCCGGATACCACAAAGGAAGATACAAAAACACTCGCTAGGCTGATGAAGGACAATGTAGATATACTGCTCTTTGCAGGGGGGGATGGAACGGCAAGGGATATATATGAAGCAATAGACAAGGAAAAGCCCATTCTTGGAATTCCAACCGGAGTTAAGATGTTCTCAGGGGTTTTTGCCACCTCTCCAGAAGATGCTGCAAAACTTCTTGTTGCGTTCGCAAAAGGAAACGCAAGGCTTGTGGAGAGGGAAATTCTCGACCTCGATGAGAATGCGTACAGGCACGATGAAGTAAAAGCAAAGCCCTATGGAAAAGCCTTAACTCCCTATGTGGAGACCCTTGTACAGGGAGCAAAGGAGACTATCCCACTTGATGAAGAGGAAGAACTTGATGCTATAGTGGAGGCCATTGTAGAGGAGCTTGAGGATGGGGTTTACTTTCTGGGAGCTGGCTCAACGATAAAAAAGCTCAAAGACATGCTTGGAATAGACGGGACACTCTTAGGAGTGGATATAGTTGAGATAAAAAACGGGAAAGCGAAGCTCCTCGTGAAAGACGCCCAGGAAAAAGATTTGCTGGAATACCTCCATAGAAACCCAAGAATTATTGTGACTGTTGTAGGGGGTTTGAACTTTCTTTTTGGTAGGGGCAACCAGCAGTTCTCTCCGGAAGTTTTGAAGCATATACCAAAGGAAAATATTATTGTTGTGGCAACTCCTTCGAAAGTTAAAGGGGCGATTAGGGTTTATACTGGAGACAGGGAAGTTGATGAGAGGCTTAAAGGCTACATAAAGGTTAGAATCTCTCCTTGGGCGGAGAGAATTGTAAAAGTTATCTAAGCTCAAGGTTTATAACTTGGGAACCCTTTTCTATTTTTGGTGGATAAACGTGAGATTTGAGGTGCTTAGTAAAGAGGATATGATGAAGCTTTCGAAGGAACTCAGTAAAGAGGGGATAATGAATAAAACCCGGGAAGAGCTTGGATGGGAGCTTCACTACCTCATTGTAATCAAAGACAAGTTCAGTGAGCTGATTAGGAAATCTGAGGGTATTGAAGTACTTGAGGATACTCTCGAAGAAATAAGAGCAACTTTTGATGCCCTTATGGATGAATGGAATGTCGGAGAAGAGAAAGAATTTAAGGAGCTCTTTGATGAGGTAAATATTCCCAAGCTGACGCTCATAACCGCCTTGATAGAGAACGGATATGTTGAGGGGGAAGAGAGGCTCAGGCTTGTTAAAAAGCCCAAACTTGATGAACTTGAAATTGAGCTCAGGTTTAACATTGATGAGCTTGAAGACGTGCTGGGGGAGATAGAAGATAAGCTCGATGCAACCCTTACAACTGAGCTTTCCTTTATGAGAAAGTACTTTGTTGAAGTTCTTGAGATTGAGGAAGAACTGATAAAGAGGGCTTTGGAAATAGCGGAGGAATATGCTACCGAGGAATCTTTAGTTGAGGCAATGTTCGTGGGAATTGGAAAATCTGTGCTGGCAAATACAATACTAACAATAGCCGAAAAGAAGGATACAAAAATGGAATTAATCGAAACCCTCTTGGAACATGAGCCATTAACCGTAGAAGGGAGGAGAGAGAAGATAAACATATACTTTGACGAAGAGGCAATAGAGGATATATTAAAAGAACTGCAGAAAATGGGTTACCTGAAAGTAAAAGGGAACAGGATATGGCTTTAATAGGGGGATAAAGCTTAAAAATCAATAACTAAATTAGAGCATGGGGGTGGGGGAGAGTGGCGGTGCTTAAGGCAATAAAAATCAAGGACAGGGACGGGGAGATCTTTTTTAGATGTCCAAGATGCGGGATGGTCTTTAGAAAGAGCAAGGATTACATCAGGCATATAAACAAATCCCATGGGCATCTTTTTAGAAAGGCCTGATTTTGTTCTTTCCTTCATTTATATAGGGGATGAAGAAAAGTCAGGACGCTGAGATGTGATGAGCGGTAGGGCTTTCTGACCTCTATTCCTTAAGGTCTATTTCCTTCACAAGCTTGACAATGAAGGTTTTGCCGATTTTCTCTCTCTCAACCAGCTGCTTCTTTTCAAGCTCTTGGATTATTCTGCTCACTGTTGGTCTTGAGTAGCCGGTAAGCTCTGGGAGGTCTTCTTGCTTTACTTTTCCACCCTGTTCTATCAGGGCTTTTACAACAATCCTTTCCTTTTCTGTCAGCACTTCCACGGGGATCTTGTGGGAATACCATTTCTTCTTTGCCCAGTACAGTGTTATCGGGAGGGCAATTGTTAGTGATAGTATGGCACCTATGAGAGAATACCTGTATGGAGATGGCTCTTCTGGAGGGGACACGGGAGGCTTTTCTACGTTCTTTCCGAGCCAGTAAGTTTCATATCCCATATTTTTCAGCTTTACTTCAATAGTCTCATTCAATCCTGTTCCAACCAGAATAACAAGGTTTGGCTTTAGATAGTTTAATCCCGCGATTGCGTGCTCTGAGAGATCGTTTTCTAAAGTTAATAGGAGTGGTAGATTATATTCCATTGCAAACTTTGATGCAGCAAGGGCAGAGCCGTAATCCAAAGCACTAGCCAGAACCACTGCTTTTGACCCTTGAGGGTAAAAGTGAACAGCTAATTTTTCCGCTGTTTCAGTCCTCACATCCCCTCCTATCCTCGTAACGCTGTACCCCATCTTAAGGAGCTCGTCCTCAACTTCCTTGCTAACCGCGTTTGAGTTCCCAACTATCAGGACTTTTTTCCACCCTAACTGGATGTATGAATAAAGCTGAGCCCATGTTTTCTCATCCAACTTTTGGGGATTAACGGGAAGAACAGGAATGTTAAGAAGTCTCGCATAGGGCTGGACGGTAATATAATCTATAAAGTCATCGTTTCTAACTATTATCAAGTCGTACTCAGGTCTATTCTCTTCCTGCTGGGCATAAATCGGGATGGCTATGAAAAAGGCAAGTATTAGGGCTGTAATGATTGTTAATGTGATATACTTAATCCTCAATACACTCACCACATTGAAGCTAAAAAAAGAAAGTTTAAAAGGTTTTTCAAAGCTCAAAGACTTCTCCTGGTTTTAGTATAATGACCTCTGCTTTGTCCCCAACAAGCTCTTTGAATTCTTCTGGATCCCTAGCTATTGGTGGGAAAGTTCCATAGTGCATTGGTATAACGTATTTCGGCTTGAGGAGTTCAACGGCCTTTGCCGCCTCTTTGGGCCCCATCGTGAAGTGTCCCCCTATTGGAAGCAAGGCAAGATCTATTCCGTAAAGTTCAGCGAAGAGCTCCATGTCCTTGAAAACGTAGGTGTCTCCAGCGTGGTAGATTTTCTTTCCTTCAAGTTCTATGATGTATCCGCAGGCGTTTCCAATGCTGTATTTTCCGTCGCTGCTTGAATGCCATGCTGGAACTTGAATTATTTTGACTCCTTCAACCTCAGTTGGGCCGTAGTTCATTCCTATTGTCGTTATACCCTTGTTGTTTTCTACAAGATAATTGGCTATGTCGTACATTGCTACTATCTTTGCCCCAGTTTTTTGGGCAATTTTTACTGCATCGCCAACGTGATCTCCGTGTGCATGGGTTACAAGAATCAGGTCAACCTTATCAAAGTCCTCAGGTTTTGCTGCTGCATTTGGGTTCCCGGTCAAGAATGGGTCTATTAGTATTCTTTTTCCTTCTCCCTCTATTTCAAATGCCGCATGCCCTAGAAACCTTACCTTCACCATCATACCACCTCCCTAAACGTCCGAGTACAAATAATAACAAAAGATTACTTAAACCTTTCGAACAATTCGAAGGTGAAGTTTTCCGTTTTAATATGCGATCGACCAAAATTAAGGTCAAAATGGGCGCTTTGTCTATAGAAAGGAGTTCGTTTTTTGAAAGGGCATTCATAAACCAAAAGTTTATAAGCTCTTCAGAATTCCTACTCACAGGGAGAGTGTATGGGTAAGTTAATAAGGTTCTTCTTCATAGTTATATACAGGAGGGTTTAGATTATGAGCGATGTTGAAGATGTCAACGTGAAGCACGAGGAGGGGTATGACGATTACGTTTACTATCTCAAGCGTAGAATAAGACAGTTTGAACTCCAAGTGAGAACACTTGAGGCTGATAAGGAGAGACTTGAGAGGGAGCTTTCACGCTTAAGGATGGAGATGTCCAGAATGAGGCAACCTCCAGCCTTTGCTGGTACTTTAATTGAGCTTTTGGATGAAGACAGAGCTATTGTTCAAAACTACAATGGCCCAAGATTCGTTGTGAGAATTGCACCGTGGATAGAAAGGGAGAAGCTAAAGCCTGGTGCCAGAGTTGCCTTGGATCAAAGAACAATGGCGGTTATAGAGCTCTTACCATCCCAAAAAGACCCATCTGTGTTGGGTTTTGAAGTAATTGAGAGGCCTAAGGTTACCTACAATGATATAGGTGGACTGAAAAAGCAACTTATGGAGCTAAGAGAGGCCATAGAGCTTCCACTCAAGCACCCTGAGCTCTTTGAAAGGGTGGGGATTGAGCCACCTAAAGGGGTACTTCTCTACGGTCCCCCCGGCTGTGGAAAGACCCTAATGGCAAAGGCACTAGCTCACGAGGTAAATGCAACCTTCATAAGGGTCGTTGGTAGTGAACTTGTGAGGAAGTACATAGGAGAGGGTGCTAGATTAGTCAGCGAGCTCTTTGAATTGGCAAGAGAAAAAGCACCGTCAATAGTTTTCATTGATGAGATAGACGCAATAGGTGCAAAAAGATTGGACGAAACAACCGGTGGAGAGAGGGAGGTTAACAGAACTTTAATGCAGCTCTTGGCTGAACTAGATGGCTTTGATCCGAGGGGCAATGTTAAGGTTATTGCCGCTACAAACAGGCCTGACATTCTTGATCCAGCTTTACTTAGGCCGGGAAGATTCGATAGACTAATAGAAGTTCCCCTACCGGACTTCAAAGGAAGATGGGAGATCCTTAAAGTCCACACGAGAAAGATGAACCTTAAGGGCGTTGACCTCAAAGCCATAGCGGAGATGACAGAAGGGGCAAGCGGTGCAGATCTTAAGGCAATTGTAACTGAAGCAGGAATGTTTGCCATCAGGGCGAGAAGAGAATACGTAACTCATGAGGACTTTATAAAGGCTGTTGAAAAAGTTCTTGGTTCAGAGGAAAGATTAGCTCAGCAGATAGCTTCACACGAAGTTATGTACGGTTGATCTAAAAAAGTCTTGCCCAGTTTTCTCTCTTTTTTCTGCGGGAAGCCTTAAATATTTTCAATGCTATTTTAACAACGCTGAGAATCCATTGGGGGTGGTCTAATGAGGAAGGTAGTTGTTTTTGGGATTTTGGCACTTCTGCTTGCGATGTATGCTCAAGTTATTACGGCAGTCCCAAACGAGATAAATCCCAAAGCAAGGATTTACGTTGGATGGGAAGAGTATTATCTAGGAGATAGTCCAGTAAATGAGAGCACCTGGATGGTTGTTAAGTGGTCAAAGGACTGGAACTTCCCATTTGGGTGGGGAAGTCCAGAGGGGGCTTGGATTGCTGTTCACTTCACATGGTACACGAATGATCTCGATGTAGGCTTCTTTGGCCACGAAGAGGGCCCACTAGTTTACTGGGGAGATCCTGATACTATCCCAGATGCCAAGTATCGTGTAGAAGAGTATTCCAAAGTAATGATCTTGGACAATCCCGAGAAATACATAGAAAAAGGAGCATTTCCAGCCAATAATTTGGGATTCCCATTCCCAGATGATGCGTACGTCGTTCAATGGACTGTTGAGGTCTACAATGCAACAACTGGTGAACTTCTCTTCGAGTTTACCCTTGTGCCTTCTTCGAGCTGACTTCTTACTTTATTTTGAACAGATCTGAGCGGGTTATTATTCCTACGGGCTTGCCTTCTCTGTTCTGGACTATAACTGCTGGATGCTCCTCGAGGAGGTACTTTACGACTTCAATGCTTTCATCCTCATTTATTATTGGAAAAGGCTCATCCATAATCTCCAGAACCTTCTTTGAAAGCAGGTCTTCGTATTCAAAGCTCTTCCTAACGAGAATCTTCTCCGTAACAGAACCTACCACCTTGTTGCCCGCTATTACGGGAACTTGGGAAATGTTGTGTTTGTTCATTAGCCTAACAACGTTTTCAACCGTTTCATATGGTTTGACCCCTATTATGGGAGAAGACATTATTTCCTTGGCCCTAAATCGAGCCTTTTTACACTCAGCCAAAGCCTGGAGAATTCGATTGAAAGTAGATAATCTAGGATCAACTTTACCGCTTTCAAGTTTTGCTATATAAGCCTGCGTAACCCCCGCTTTTTTTGCAAGCTCTTCTTGTGTTATGCCGAGTTCCTTTCTAAGCTTCTTTATTTCCCGTGGATCGATGGGCTTGGGGATGATAACCATAAATAACCACCAGTTATTAATGCAGCCAAAGTTTTAAAAACTTTAGTAGGGGGGCGTTAGGGATGTCGCCCCCCTGGGGGTCCCGAGGTCATCGCAACCCAATACTCCTCGGGCAATAAATATTAGCCCTAAAGACTTATAACCCTTAGGGAATGATGAACTTTCAAGGTGTAAAGTATGGCTGGAACGGTAAGTAAGGTAGTTAGATTCACCAATGAAGAGGAGTTTTTGGAGGATATGGAAGAGGCTATGGAAAGGTTCACATATCTCGCGAGCAGATATGGAGTCAATGTCATAGAGGGAGTTCTCCTATGGGATTATGTGGGCATAAGGGACGAAGAAGGCGTGAAGATATTCAGGGTTGGGGAGTTCCCATACGTAGAGGGGACGCTTAAAGTTGATTTGGAAACCCTAAGAACCCTTGAGAGGTACTTTGACGAAATGGAGAGCAGATGGGAGGACTTAACGACGGATGAGATAAACTATTTCGTTGAAATGCTTAACGAAGCCCTGGGAGAGGAAAGGGTTTACTATGAAGCTTACGACCTTGGCTTGGATAGAGACGAGGCTTACATAATTCTTAATATAAAGGGTCTCTATTACTTAGAGAACGTTGTAGACGCCGAAGATAGACATGTCCTGGAAGAGGCTGTCTCTATTTTGATGAAGTACGTGTAGGTGAGGGAAATGCTGTTTAAGAAAAAGGGGCTCTTTACCGTTAGCGATGCTATGAAGGTCATAGAAATAGCAAGCAAAGAGGATCCGAGGGAGATCATTATTATGTGCGAGGCTATTGATGAAGAAGCAAAAAGAAGACTTTGGGACTACGCTAGAGGAGTAGAGCTTATGGCAGATCTAACTGGAGAAAATAGAAGCGTCAAGATTGAAATACTTGAAGGATACGTGAGTGACAAGGTGAGGGGCATAGAGCTTTAGGTGATTCCATGTTCTTAGCTGAAATCTTCAACAGCTGGCAAGGAGAGGGGGGAAGCATAGAGGGAAGTGCCTTTGGTAGAAGGCAGATTTTTGTTAGATTCGCTGGCTGTGACCTTAGATGCATCTGGTGCGACTCCGCAGGCTATATCCTCGCTTCTAACGTTCCAAGATGGCGCTACGAAGTGAAGCCGTTTACTGGAAAGTTTGAGTACAAGCCCAACCCTGCAAAGCTTGAAGAAGTTGTTGATGTCATCTTAAAGCTAGACACCGGAGATATACACTCAATAAGCTACACCGGCGGAGAGCCAACTCTGCAGACGAAGAACCTCTACGCCCTCATGGAGAGAATGCACGATTTGGGATTTAAAAACTTCTTAGAGACCAATGGAAGCAGGCCAGAAAGAGTAGAAGAAGTTGCCCATCTTGTAGATTATGCGAGTGTTGATATAAAAGATGAGACCGCCAAAGCAAGTAAAAATTGGCGGGAGCTGGTGCTCAGAGAAGTGGAGAGCATTAGGATACTTAAGAAAGCAGGGGCAAAAACTTATGCAAAGCTCGTGGTCACAAAAGACACAAAAGAAGAAAACGTGAGATGGTACGCAGAGCTGTTGAAAAACTTAGCCCCCCTTGCCATACAGCCCAAAGAGCCGATTGATATTTCCCAACACCAGCTTATGAAGCTTTACAACATCGCTGCAAAGATAATGGGAAGAGAAAACGTTGGTTTAAGCTTTCAGGTGCATAAGTATCTAAACGTCCTTTGAGATGGATTTTTAAACTGCTCATGGAGTTTTTCTTAGGCGATGATGTGGATTGGCCTTTGGGGTACTGATGCCCGGGATCGACGAAGCTGAGCCTACTTGAGTATGTGCTTGTAGTAGTACCAGAGCCCCCTTATTATGTCCCTAACTTCTATCATCGTGAACATTGGGCTTCTGTCGATGAACTTGGCAGTTTCTTCCCATGTATGGGCTTGAAGAACACGATAGATGAGGAGGTGGATTTGTCTCTCATCGAGATAAGGCTTCATCCAGCCATCCAAGAAATAAAGCTTTACCACTGGCTTCACTGCATCAAGAACGGTATCATAAGTTAAGACTTTACCCACGAACATCTCAAGCCTCTTCTTCTGCACATCTGTTAGGGTTATTGGGTAGTTGACGCTCTCTCCAAAAGGTGTTTCAAAGAGCCACCTCGCTATCTCGGGCTCCAAATCTCTATGCGTGTCCCCAAGCCACTCCGTAAGCCTAATTCTAAATTCATCGTTGGCTTTCTTAACTATCTCTTGAGCCTTCTTGCTTATTGGCTTTATCACTATTGCAGTGTATTCTCCGCTTACGGGATTCCTCGAGGGGCTTAGATGCACTACCGCAAACCCATTTCTTATCCAGAACCTTATGAGCTCTTCACTAGCTCCAAATCCACTCCCTACCCAGTCAAGGCCTTCTCTATCGGCCTCTTGAATTAACAGTTCGAGTGCTTTGCTTCCAAGACCCATATCCATCGCATCTGGGTGCGTGGCTATTCTAACCACCCTATAACCTTTTAACTTCGCAAACTCTTTTGCATAGTGGTGTTTCACCATCATGTCGGGGATTATGTTCCCCCTCGGCTTGTATCCCTTTGCCATTCTGTCTATATCCTTCTTTGGGATTCCCCCTTCCTTGGCTATCTGCACGGCACAGACTATCTTTCCATTCTTGAGTCTCAAAACCCTCGCTTCGTGGTGTGGTGCATCGGCTAAAAGTGCTACATCGCTCGGTCTGTTTCTGTAGTGAGCAAGAACGTAAATACCGACGAAGTGCCTCAAATCTTCTCTATCGTTTTCAAACCAGTCATCGAGGTCGGGCTTTTCAAAGTAGACCTCTTTTCTCCTAATAAGCTCGTAGTCTTCCTCAGTTAGCTCCACAGGCTCGGCATCCAGCAGGAGAACGTCAAAGAGCCACCTCTCAATCGGGTCGTTGCTCTCGTATCTAATCGGCACCGAGAGATGTATCTCCTTGAACTCTCTCTTCTCCTCGGCCTTTTTTAGGAACTTGACAGAGAAACCCCTTCCCGCCCCCTCATATCCGTGGATTGTGGAGGAGTAAATTACTTTGGGCTTTTTGAGGTATTGGTGGAGGATCGGAACGTGAATTCCAGCGGCTTCGTCAATTACGTAAACGTCTGCGTTCATTCTATACCCTTGAGTTGGGGGATAATACCTTATCCCAATTCCCTTGGCGTATATTTCCTTTATGAGACCGTTTTCTTCTATGACCTTTGGCTTGTAGCCGAGCTTCTGGAGGCTTTTCTTCGCAAAGCGGAATAAGCTTTGCACGTTTTCGAGCTCTGGGGCCGTGACAACAATCCTCACGCGCTTTTTCTTTGATTTCACCGCAAGACCAACAGAACCTATACCAACGCTGACACTCTTTCCTCTTCCTCTATCCGCCGTTAGGACGACCATCCCATCGTTTTCTATCAGCTCTTCGAGGGCCTTAAGAACCTCAACCTGGCCGTTTGTGAGGCAGAGCTCATAGAGCTCCTTTGGAAATTTTATCTCTTCTGGTATTTTGATCTTTTCCCTTTCAGGGAGCTTTGCCTGACTCTTCTCGTTTTTTGGACCCTTTAGAATTTTTTGGTTTTCGGCGTTTAGGATGTAAATTCCTTCGTGCTCTTCAAACTTTCTGATGAGTCTCCTGTTAAACCTCTTTTTCACGTCATCTATGGTGTAGGGCGGAGTAACGAGGCTCTTGTGGAAGCCAGTCCACATGTTTTTCCACTTTTCAAATGGGTTGGCAAGGATGAATATTACTCCTCCACCCCTAACAGTCTCTATTATCCTACCGAGATCATTGGGAGAGAAATCATAGCTGAGATCAAGAACAAGCAGGTCATAAGTTCTCCCAAGAATATCGCGGGTGTGTTTAAAAGTAACGGCGGTAACGTTTACATTTTCTCCGGCAAGAACATCAAAATGCTTTCTAAATTCTTCATACCTCTTTCTTCCAAAAGTTTCCTGTCCAAGGGCATCGGTTGCATAAAGAACTTCCACCTTATCCTCGCTCTCATCCCTAAGCTTTTTCCCCATAAGTTCTTCAAGAATTGAGGATATTATTTTAGCAGAAGCCCCGGCAAGAATTCCAGCCAAAGTGGCTTTTTTCATTGTATCCCCAGCTAAAACTATCATTCTTCGGTGGAATTCTTCAATAGCCTCAGCGAGAGCGGTTTCAGTGAGCTTTAGAGTTGAATCCTTAACACCCTCACTTTTAGCATAGTCTCTCACTTCTTTGTCGAATCTCACTTTCACGGTCATTTTTTCATCCCCACAAATGAAAAAGCCGGGATGTTTAAAAACCTATACTTCATTAAGATATCAATTTAAACGCTAAGCTTTTATACGAAAAGAGCCTAATTAATATGGTGGTTTTAATGAAAAAGATTGATATCAAAGACTTGGGGAAGTTTAAGCTTGTCGGTGGACTTGATGTATACAGAAGAAAAGTTGCCTTTACGGTAAGCGAAATCAGCATAGAAAAAGACGACTACTTCTCAAAAATCTATGTTTATGACAGTAGGAAGGTTGTGCAGTTCACCTCTGGACCAAAAGACTCGAATCCGCGCTTTTCGCCAGATGGTAAGTTCATGGCTTTCACATCCAAAAGGCACAAGGAAAGCAAGGAGGCTGAGCTTTACTTAATCCCGACCACCGGAGGAGAGGCAAGGCTTCTCACGAAGTTTAAATTTGGAATAAATGACTATGAGTTTTCACCTGACGGCAAAACACTCGCCGTTATAACCCCAGTGGAGATCGAGAGAAAAAAGAAAAAGGACGACGTGCACATAATCAAGGAAATCCCCTTCTGGTTCAACGGCATTGGCTGGATTTATGGAAAGCGGAACCACATATATCTTGTCGATGTTGAGAGCGGGAAAAAGAGGAAGCTGACGAGAGGAAACCTTAACGTTCAAACTCTAAAATGGAGCAAAGATGGAAGCAAAATCTACTTTGTTGCCCAGGAGGATAGAGGAAAGAAGCCCATGATAAGTGACCTCTTTGTTGTTGATCTTAAGAGCAAGAAGGTCGAAAAGCTGACCGATTCAAAGTGGCGCATTGGTGATTTAGTTCCTCTTGAAGACGGCACGTTTATACTTAGAACGAACACTCTTGAGAGAGGCATTCCAACGAACACTCACATCTATCACTTCAATCCCGAGACGAAAGAGGTCAAAAAGCTCACGGCAAAGCTTGACCGCTCGGCTTACAACTCTCTCAACTGCGATGTAAGAGGCCCCTCTCGGAACCCGCTTGTTTACAAGGACGGCTGGGTTTACTACATAGCCACAGACGGCCCAAGGGCAAACCTCTTCCGTGTCAACCTCGATGGAGAGATAGAGCGTGTAATCGGCGGAGATAGAAGTGTTGAGACCTTTGGCATCGGGGAGTATATAGCCTTCATTACTCAGGATGCAACAACTCCAACGGAGCTTTACATTCTCAGAGATGGAAAGGAGAGGAAAGTCACCGACTTTAACGCATGGATAAGGGAGTACAAGCTCTCAAAGCCGGAGCACTTCAAAGTCAAAGCGAGCGACGGCGTTGAGATAGATGCGTGGATAATGAAGCCCGTAGATTTTGAGGAAGGTAAAAAGTACCCGGCAGTTCTTGAAATCCACGGGGGGCCAAAAACTGCCTACGGCTACTCCTTTATGCACGAGTTCCACGTTTTAACCGCCAAAGGCTTCGTTGTAATATTCTCCAATCCAAGGGGAAGCGACGGTTATGGGGAGGATTTTGCTGACATAAGGGAGCACTACGGTGAGAGGGACTACCAGGACATAATGGAGGTCGTGGACGAGGCTTTGAGAAGGTTCGACTTCATAGACTCGGAGAGGATAGGAGTAACCGGCGGCTCCTACGGCGGCTTCATGACGAACTGGATAGTTGGACACACCAACCGCTTTAAAGCCGCTGTAACCCAAAGGTCAATCTCAAACTGGACGAGCTTTTTTGGAACGACGGACATAGGCTACTACTTTGCTCCAGATCAGATAGGCGGTGATCCCTGGAACAACACCGAAGGTTACTGGGAGAAGAGCCCCCTAAAGTACGCACCAAACGTCGAGACTCCTCTCTTAATAATACACTCAATGGAAGACTACCGCTGCTGGCTTCCCGAGGCTTTGCAGTTCTTTACCGCCCTTAAGTACCTTGGCAAAACTGTTGAGCTCGCAATCTTCCCAGGCGAGAACCACGACCTCTCAAGAAAAGGAAAGCCCAAGCACAGGGTGAAGAGGTTGGAGCTAATAGTCGGCTGGATGGAGAAATTTCTCTAAATACTTTTTAAGTTTTTAGTCTTTCATCTATCATCCCAACTCCAGGAACTAACATTCCGTCTTCTCTAAGCTTATCTGCGTCCCCTATTACAAATAAGTATGTATTGGGGAGTTCTCTAATTAGTTCATTTAATCCTTCTTTAGAATAAAATATTGCTATGATAACTGTTATACGAGGATTATACTTTGCTAAAGCATTCTTTGTGAGAGCAATCAAGGAGCATCCTGAAGCCAATACACTTTTTGCTATAATTAAAATGTCGACTTCTGTCGGAACATCAGGTAAAATTGCACCTCGTACCTTGGAGGTAAAGCCAGATTTTCCATAAATCCTTTCTAAATCTAAATAGCCTCTATAGCTAATAGGGAAAACTTCAGATAATCCCTCCCCTAAGGCCTCGTAGTCATCTTTATTGGTTATGATCACTGCAGTTAAATCAGATCGATATGTTTTTCCCGTATATGTGGCACTTAGTGGGGTTATAAGGGTGATATCTTCTGCAAAAAGTTGTGATAAAATCTTTGCCCCTGCTAATACGCCTAATACTCTTAGCAATTTTTGTAAAGGTTCCCCATTTAGGGTTCTATCTCGAATTTTGTTCTTAAATATCAGAAGATCTAGGTCATTAAGAATTATAACTTGAGACACTGCTATATACCCCCCACTAAGATTAGTGAGCCTACACATTATTTATTTGGCTATAGTATAAAAATGTTAGCAATTTCGAAACTACTTCATCCAATGCTCGCCAGAAATTTTGGCGAATTTCGTCTTTTGAAACATATAAAACATACTCTTTCTTCTCATTATTCTTAACTGAAAATCCGATATCAGATTTAGTAACTTGATATTCAATTTCAACATGATATTGTGAAAGTGCATCGAGGACTAAATAAACAAATTTAAATTCTATCGGTTTTGATGCATAACCATGAATTCTTTTTGAGATCCAGGTATTGAAAGCATTTTCAAAAATATTCTTTAGTTCCTCAGGAGTTTTATATTTGTGCTTCCAGTAGCCTCGCGTATAATCTAGCACCTTTTGGATAAATACCCTTTGAGCTGGTTCTATATGTGGCACATCTTTCACAAAAACTAATATTTTGGTGGGGTCAGAAAAATATGCTGCTTCAAATTCAATCTCTGTCGCTGATTTATTGTGTGGAGTTACGTAACCATACCTGCCCCCAAGAATCAATATAAATAAGTCACAATCTCTAGCCATTTGTATTGTGCCAATTTCAGGAGTCACCCCTGGAACGGGGTATAAAATTGGAAAAGCTCCTATAGGGTGTACAAAGGGATATTTTCTAAGAACATCCAAAATAGCTTTTCGATCGTCTTTTAGATCAATTATTGTTGAACTTATCATGACTTTTATTTTGTCTGCATCACCCATGTAAAAATCTTGGATTGAAAATTTAAAAAATTTGATGTAGGTTCATTGTCTATCTGTTATTAAAACTCAAAGCGTATAATCCAACACTCTCTTGGCTTCCTCGATGTGTTCAGGATAGACGTTCCTTATCTCCGGGTGGAGAGCTTTGATAACCCTCCCTATGAGGACGAAGAGCGTTCCAGTAATTATAGGGAGTTCATCGACTAACTCCTCTTCTAGGGGCATTTCGGCAGGTATGCTTGCAAGTACGAACTTTCTTATAGGCTCGATCTCAACCTTCTCATCCCTGATTACGGCTCTGAAAAGGTTCATTGAGTTCTTGAAGCCCTTGGTAAGTGGCAGGTGCCTGAGCTTTATTGTGTCACTCCCTTCCGCTATTGCGTTCTCATAGGCAACCTCAAAGAGGTCAGCAAGCTTCTTCTCCACTATGTCCATCATTTCCTCTGCTCTTGGCTTTGTGAGTGCAAGCTCACATGTCTTCTCAAGAATCTTCTCCAGTTGTGGGAAGGGGATTATCATGTTCGCCATGTCCCTCACCCCTCCTTCCTTTTGCTCTCGATGTATATTTAAGTAACTAAAGGTATTTAAATTTTTCTCAGAACTTACTAGAACACTCCGTGCAGAAACATAAAGAATGA
Source organism: Thermococcus litoralis DSM 5473 (assembly GCF_000246985.2). Taxonomy (NCBI): domain Archaea; kingdom Methanobacteriati; phylum Methanobacteriota; class Thermococci; order Thermococcales; family Thermococcaceae; genus Thermococcus; species Thermococcus litoralis. The sequence continues at coordinate 1,973,556 of NC_022084.1, forward strand.
AGAAAAATCGCACTGCTTAGCCGAGAAATCCTCTGATACCAGCCGCCTCTACCACAAGGCTCTCTTCAATTTTTCCATTCAGTATCTGAGTGGTTATGCTTAGATGCCTTTCATCCTTTTCTATGCCCATTTCTTTTTGCATTTTAGCTATATCCTCCAAAAATTTGAAATGGGAAGCCGCTTTTGGATTAAAAAATCTTAACGCAAAAGATATATCATTATAAAGCCCCCTGTAGTGTTCACTTATTGTCTCCAGCTCCTTTTCACTTAGCGCTCTTAATCCTAGGATTTCTGGAGGTATTCCGAGAGAGTACAGAGATGCCGTGAACTTTATAGCCCTCGGAAGGGCTTCTCCATTGACCTCTCTTGAATACCCAAAGAGCCCTATGTGAAGCTTCCTTTTCCTTCTTGAGGGAACAGCCTTTGCAACCTCTCGTATATATGGGGCGAGAATCTTAAGTTCCTTGGTGTATTCTTCTTCATATTTGTCGAGTATCTCAAATATCCTCTCATCAATTGCTGGCGTTTCTTTTCTTTTTGTATCGTTTACCTTTTCAATAGCTTTGATAACTTCTTTAGGCTCATTATCATATTTAAATGAACTTTGGACAGTAAAGGTCTGGACGCTGGGGTATTCTTCCATTGCTGCATCAACATTCTTGGGTGTGAAATGTCCCCTAAAAGGGACTCCACCGACACCAATTATTGGATATATGGGGATGCTTAGTTCTTCTTCAAGTTCTTGGAGTTTGAATAAAGCATATTTGTCATACATTACCGCACTTATGAGACCATAGTTCATTGCAGGGTCGCTTCTGGCCAAAAATACCCTCTGGTACTCAAAGTTTTTTCCGGTCAGATATTCCTCCAGGATTTCGTGGGAGTTCAGAATGGCCTCTTTTGTCTCGAATAAGGGAATTATGTTTATCTCTTCTGGATAAAATTCTCCAATCCACTCGTAGATTTTAACGTCGTACACCCTTTTGTACTGCTTTCCTATGATATACCTTCTGTAAAGCTCGTACACCCTTTCGATTTCTTCAGAAGAAGTTGTCATGGGTAATATAACTTCAAAAATTGGAGCGATTTCCTCTCCGTAAAATAACTTTGCATAGTCGGCGGATCTGGGAATACTTTCAAGCGTTTCAAGCAAAAGCTTTGCCTCTGCTCTCTCCACACTTGGATTTGGCACACGGGGTGTGATCCTAAAGTCCTTGCCAAGCTTTCTTTTTCTGAAAAAGCTTCCATATTTTTCCAGTAATTTCTTTACAACGAATTCGTCAACCTCCTTTCCTTCGAAATCCCACATCTGCTCGTCTACTCCAAGAACGCTGAAAGCATAGAACGCTTCAACCACTTCATCCTCTCCTCCAAGGGCAGCGTCATGAGCAAAAAAAGGTATAAATACATTGTCGGGATGTTGAGTACTCATAGTTCTTGGTATCATTTTGCTCACCATTTCCATGAAGAATGCACAAAATTTAAGTTTTTTGACAAATTTTTTGAAAAAATGGCAAAAGATGGTAGATGGGTTTCTCCTGAGTTGCACAATGTTTTAAATCTTAGAGATACAACTCTTAACGGTGATATTCGTGAGAATCCTAAAACATCTAAACAGGTTTCCACCTCGTTATGGTCCCGAATGGGGAAGTGGTGGAATATTTGGTTTGAGGTATCACAACGGCGTTTTGTACTTCACGGTGGCATTTGAGGCTCAGGCGCATTTTATACGGGAAGACTCAAAGAAGGTATACGAGTTTGACCTCGTTGGTGAAGGACCAACTTCGGGAGGAGACACCTACAATGCGGTTGAGACTGTTGATGAGTTTATTTACTTTGGGGGCTGGGTTCATGCCCCGGCAGTCTATGAAGGAAAGAACGAGAAATCGACAATAAGTTTTGTCAACAAATACTCTCACGTTCACGAATACGATACGGAAAACGACGAAGTAAGGCTTCTGTGGAAAGACTCTATCCACCACAAAACAGATTGGGCGGGAGAAGTGAGCGATATAATCTACGACCCCTATGAGGACAAGCTCCTTATAGCAAGGGAAGACGGGCATGCACACCTCGGCATATACGAACTTGACAGGAAAACTAGGCAAGCAAAGCTTCTCAATGAAAATCCAAGCCTTAAGGGGACTCTTGTACATGACACCGTCTTCTTCGGAGTTGGAAAGAACTTTGATTGGGGAGTGAGAGAGCTGCATGCATTTGATCTGATTACAAGAAAATGGGAAGATTTTCCAGTAGCTGTTAGCTCTGTAGACGGAAATCCTCCCGTGAGGCCAGTTCTGGGTGACATGGAAAGCGCATACAACAGGGTTTTTGCCTTTGTGAGGGGAGGAATGTTTGTGGGCAATCCCCTTAACGGTGAGGAGATGACATTCTTTAGGTTGCTGGACTTTCCAAGCTTCTATGCCCCTATGAGAACAAACGCTCTCCCAATGGGGGGAGGGATACTGATAGCTTACAATGCCCATCATGATGCGATCTACAGACCAGTTGATGAGGAGAGTAGGGTTATGGCAAAATTTACAAACACCATAAATGCTCCCTCTTTGCTCCTTTATGTGGCTCCTCCAATGGTTAAGGTGGTGGGCGTTTTTGGTGCAAGGATAACCAGCATAGAGAAAGCCTTTGGAAAAATACTCTTAGGGACAAACACCACCCCTAATACGGGAGCCTTAGAGGCTACGCCGTTTGATACCGGTAATAGAGATATTGTTGTTCTTGACGAAGATGTAATTCATAGAAAGCCTCCAGCTCTCAGTATCTCCCTCAACACTGCCGCTCTGGCAAAAGTAGGTGAGCTCTTTGGGGCAAGAGCCTTTGGGGGGATACCTCTCGACGGATATGAAGAGGCCGAGCTAATAATAACCTCAAGCAAGGATAACAGGCTAGCGATATACGAGTACGATCTTTCCCTCCCACCCGAGAGGGCTTATGAAGAGTTTATTGGAATAAAAAGCGGCAGGAACATTATTGATCTGTCCTCATTTAGCGGTATAGTCTCGTTTAAACTGGAAGAACCAGATGTTGCAGGAAAAATAAAAATAAAGCTCCTCTAACTTTTTAAAATTTTTAGAATAGAGAAATTATGCAGCAATTGTATTCTTCCAGCTCAAACTGCTTTCGATGAGCTCTTGTGGGGTTAGCTCCTTTTCGCTGATGACTTCTGGTTCAAATGGCTTGAGCATCTCCAAAAGCTTTTCTTTTGGAAGTTTTGTTTCGTCAAATATCACATACCCGTTCTTGGAATATCCATTGATAAAGACCCTGTAGACCGCTAGATCTAGTGAGAGTTTGTACTGCATCTCTCTGGCTTCGTCTGGGGTTATTTTGCCGAATTTAAGATCTACCCTTATCATCCCCCATCACCCGAAGTAGTTCTTTATGTCGATGTAAGTCTTTCTATAGAGCTCACTCCCCTTCATTTTTTCAATGAACTCCTTGGTTCTCACGTATTTGTCCTTCTGGTACTCCCAGTCTGGGTGGAGGGCTTTCCATTCTTCCCAAGTGTAGCTGAATTGGGCTTGAACTTTGTCTCTGTAGAGCTCTGGTATTACGTTAAAGGTACAGAAGGGCACAATCCTTCCGTCGGGCATTGCATAGTGAATTACACAGCGCTCTACTCTTTCAACATCGTAGTTGTACTCATCCATGAAGTGCATCATTCCGAGGAAGAGTGTCTTGTAGTGGAACTGCCCAAGTGCCTCGTAAGTTCCGTGGGTGAACGCTTCTCTCATGATCTTTAATACATCAAAGCTCTTTGGAGCGTATTTTTCGTCATAGAAGCTCCTGAACTTGAGGAATATCTCCGCCCCAAGCTTGAGCTTCTGAAGCTTTCCTAGAGTTTTCCATTTTTCAATCTCCTCAGCCTTGCTCTCAAGGAACTCCACTAATCCCTCAACGTCGAGGAATCTCGAAATTGGGATCACTCTGTCCTCATCGAGGAAGACATATGTTGCAGCTCCACAGCCAAAGTGGGATGTCATATAGTATTTTCTACCGGCAAATGCTTCAAAAAACCTTGCAATATGCCCGGCAATTGGTATTGGGTACCAGTCCTCCTTTGCTATGGCACCGTTTGTCTGTTCCTCTATTCTCTTTATTGCTCCGGGAATGGTAATCCTGAAGCGCTGTCTTTCTTTCTTTGGAACTCTTCCCACAAGGGAAATCGGTTGGAAGTTGACTCCTCTGACTATATCGAGGTGGTTGAGGCCAAAGTTAATTATATCTCCAAGCTCGTGATCGTTTACGTTTCTTATGGTTGTGGGCACGAGAACAATTCCCGGCCCGCCGGCATTTCTCACGTTTTCGAAGATTAACGGAATCTCCCAGTGGTTCTTCCAATTTGTTTTTGGAGTCATTCCATCGTAGCTTAGGTATAGGGTATTAACGCCTGCTTCCCTAATCTTCCTTACAAGCTCAGGCTCAAAGGCAAACCTTATGCCGTCCGTGTTAAGCTGAACGTGGTCGTAGCCTTCTTCCTTTGCAATCCTTATGATCTCTATGAGATCATCCCTCAGTGTTGGCTCCCCTCCAGTGAACTGGACGGCATTAGCTCCAATGGGTTGTTCCTTCTTTGCATTGCGGAGCATCATGCGTATCTGCTCGAGAGTGGGCTCATAGATTGGCTGACCCTCCTTGGCGTAGAAGAAACAATTGCTTACTAGAATTCCATCAGATGCTACAAATGAATGGCTCTCATTCTCAACCTCAAGGTCATATACGTATCCCTCGTAGTTTTCAACCTTTATCTCGCTAATTGTGTCAATGTAAAAGTCTGAAACCTTCTTGACTTTGGAGGGCTTTCTGTCTCCTATGTTATTTAACTTTTTACGATGCCCTTCTCTCAGATCAAGCATTTCGACAAGTTTTACAAGGTCGGTTCCCGCTATATATATCTTGTAGAGGTCGTGGTTTGCCCCATTCATTTTCTCTTTTGGAACCATGTAAACCCTCGCGAATATCCCTAAGGAGGCCAGTAAGTATAGCATGTCCCTAATAAGCCCTTTAGAAACACTTGCATATCCCATATGCAGAACTTTGTCTCCTCTTACTACATATCCGTCTCCATTAAAGAGTCCACTAAGTAGAGCTATCTTTGCTTCAACCGGGAAGTTCAGGAAATTCTTGGGTAACCTCTTATTGGGTGCTCCTTCAGGGATTCCCAGTACATACTTGAAGACAAGCCGCATTAACCTACTACCTACAACTATCTGCTTAGCTTTTCCTTCCCATTCCAATATGCTGTATGGAAGGTTGAGGAAGTTGAGTATTGAAATTATTTCTTCCTCAACATCCTTATGCCCAACAGTTATTCTCAAATCCTTGTTGGTATAATTACCATCCGAGACAAAATATCCTATCAACTTTGCAAATTCGGGGGTTATTCTGAGTTTAGAAGGAAGCTCATTACTTGTGGCATCCCTGCCGAGTCTAAACTCCCCTTCAGTTATGCCCAATTTATAGAATGCCGAAAGAGGCATAGAATCACTCTTCTTCCACTGATAAATTATATCTCCGTATTCCTCTTTGAGCGGCAAAAGATCCAGCTTTGATATCCCTCTGACATATATTTTTTCCTTTTCTTCTTCTGGTAATGATTTAAAAGCTTCTAAGAGGTTTATTTCAAATTCTCCCCTCTCATCAGTTTCAAGATTCCATAGTAGTATCAGATCATCTTCGACGTTAAGTTTATCAGCCCTCTTTTTTACTATCTTTCCGTTTTCATATATAAAGAACTTATGCTCTGGCGTCGTTCTTATTTCCCTTCCAGTTCTCGTCTTTATGACCATTATTTCTCCCGAGTGTTTTCTTCTGAGGAATTTTGTGACTCTTGTCCATTCGGCCTTTCCATTATTGTAAGTTAAAACATATAGGTTCTCGGGAATTGAATACTCCCCCATAAATCCCTCTATCTGCACTGTATGTTCAAAGGAAAACATCTTTGCAATCTCTTCGAATTTTGCAAGCTTAACTTCACCACCAAACTTGAATAGTGCCTCTTCATATCCTGGGAAGCAGTACCAGCAGCTCAAATTACATCTATTTGTCAGAACTATGTTGAGCAAGTTAGTATGAGAGCTGTGCCTTGGACAGAGACCACAATCAAAGGGACAGTTTACACCGGTGTTCTCAACGTTGTAGCTCTTTATCTTAAAGTCATACCTCCACTCCTCAAAACGCTTATACATCTCGGCGTCTTCATAATAAACATCAGTTATCATGCCCTCTGGGCATTTTTTCGTTATCCATACTTTTCCATCCTTTTCCCAAACCACAGCAGGGACAACTTTTCTAGTCTCGGGGCAGAGAGACCAGGTTCTATGGGGGAGAGGTCCACCGTAATCCTTACTGGCTTTTGTAAGGAGCTCGTGAAATTCCTCCTCGCTTATTTCGGGGTATTCGATGAGATCGCGAACCCCCTTAGTAAGCTCCCCAAATTCTCTCTCCCCACTAGGTACTCCCTCTGTTATCTCTTCCATTCTAATCACCTCTACAAGTTTTTTACAAGTATGGAGTATAAAAACTTTTGCGTAAATATGAAGATTTACTTTCATAGGTGTACCAAAAGTTCTGTAATGTGATCTCTACTATTATCATCTACACTGCTAGAATATTTATGAGTATCCCCTCACATGTGCGATCCCTTGAGGGCGTGTTTAGTTTCACCCCCTGTTATTTAAACAGTATTTGACTCTGAGGAGGATTTTCAGACCATAACACATTACCCCAAGCAGGATTCGGGTTACAGTAGTCTTTTTCAGAAAACAGGGGATTCTACTGCCAAACCAAGTTGTAAACGCACCCCAGAACCCCTCATGAGGATTCCTATGCCCGTACTCTTCTTCAGAAAACACTCTGTCTCTCTTCTTACTACCAAAACCACCTGGAGGGTTCTTAGTCTTCTTAACAATCGGCCGATAACCCTTTTCCACCACAGTGTTCAGAACTTTCTTTGAATCATAAGCCCCATCAGCATAAAAATTCCCAGAACCCTCCGGCAGGAGTTCAATCAGCTCGTTCTCAGAAGTTGTGATCTTCACAGCAACCGGATACAGTAAACCCGGCAGGATTCTCGTTATTGCCTGAACTTCTATTCTGTCCTTTTTTTATTTGTGATAATGGTTGAGTCTGCTTGAGTGCTGGCGTAGGGTAATTTCTGGAGTTTTTTCAGGAGGTGGTTTGTCAGTTCTTCGAGGTTCAGCTTTTTCTCCCAGTTGTGGAGGGTTGAGTAGTGAATGTTTGCTCCGAAGAATTTTCTGCCGTAGTGCTGGGCGTCTCTGAGGGGTAGGTTGTAGTATTGTTTAAAGAGGAGTATTGCCAGTATTGTTTTTACTGGGAATTTTTTGGATTTTGGTAGGTTCTTCAGCTTTCCTTCTGATTCGAAGTCTGCTAAAACGTCAAGAATTGCGAATGCCACGCTTTCAGGGTCTTTGAGTCTGTGATCCCATCTGGGGATCACGACAACCACCTGAAAGAATTCAGCAAAAACCCTAATAAAGGTTACTATAAACACGCCCGATCCCTTGAAAAGGGTTAAAAACACCAAGACTCCCACATAAGATGGTGGTGAAAAATGCCAGCACGGGAGATGAGAATGGAAATGTTCCTCAGAGCGCTGATGAGGGGGGACTACACCAAGGCGAAAGCTCATCTGGACAAACTTGAGAAGATAGTGGGAGATGACGAGTGGGGTAGGGGATACAGCAAGGCTATAAATGGCTTTTTATCTGCGTTAAAGGACAATGACACTGATTCCCTGATAGTCCAGCTTGTAAGAAATCCGGACAATGAAAAAGCTCAAAAACTCCTTGAACATTTTGAGAGCATACTCCAGCATGAATTTAGGGATGATTATGAGAAAGGATACTACACGGCATGGAAAGAACTTTTAACGGCTTATTTATCTCAAGAGAGACTGGGTGTTAGGCATGGGAAAAAATGAAGTCATGAAAAAGCTTGAAGAAAAGATAAAAGCTTGTAAAAAGTGTCCATTGGGAGAATTAAGGACAAACGCAGTCCCCGGCTCGGGAAGTTATGATGCTAAAATAATGTTTGTTGAAGAAGCCCCGGGTTACTGGGAAGATCAAAAGGGCTTGCCTTTTGTTGGAAGAGCCGGGAAAGTGCTTGATGAGCTTTTAGAAAGTATTGGGCTTAGGCGGGAGGAGGTGTACATTACTAACGTTGTAAAGTGCAGACCTCCCAATAATAGAGATCCAACGGAAGAGGAAATCAAGGCTTGTTCTCCATATTTGGACAAGCAAATAGACATAATCCGGCCGAAAGTCATAGTTCCCCTGGGGAGGCATTCAATGGCTTACATTCTTAAGAAATTTGGCTTTGAGCCCGAGCCCATAAGTAAAATGCATGGAAAAGTACTTGAAGCCAGAACCCTTTTTGGGAAGATTGTCATTATGCCAATGTACCACCCAGCGGTGGCTCTTTATAAACCCCAGCTTAGAGAAGAGCTTGAAAAAGACTTTAAAAAGCTGAAAGAAACATTAGAGGGCTTATCTTAACCTTGTAATTTTACTTCGAATTCTTTTTTGTTATTATCCCCTTTAACCTGATAACTTTTGTGGGAATTTTCAAAAGTCATCGAAAAACGTTAGGAAAACGTTTTTATGGTATGAGAGCGGTATTGTATAATGTTAAACACAACATACCGTTAGCATGCAGTAAAGAACAAAGTAATACATTAATTTGTCTCGAGTATATTTAGATATGGGATGTTGGATATACAAAAAAATTCGAAAATTACCAAAAATACAACAATATTTGCGAAAAACTTATAAAGAGTTCGAAAAATTTGAGCTTACGAAAAATATGTATGGAGGTGTTAAATGGTGTCAGACTTTGGAGTGCTGTCTCTGCTACCACCGCTGGTAGCTATTATATTGGCTATATGGTCCAAAAGAGTCTTGTTCGCTTTATTTGCTGGTGTTTGGGTTGGCGGAGTTATGGCCTCCGGATGGAATCCAGTAACGGGTACTATAACAACTTGGCAGTGGGTTATTGAGAATGTGACAGACAGCTGGAACGCAACGATATTGGTTTTTGACTTTCTGATCGGTGCTGGTGTTGGATTGATTTACAAATCAGGAGGCGCTCATGCAATCGCAAGAGCTTTGACAAAGAGAGTTAATAACAGCAGAGCAGCTTCAGTACTTGGATGGCTCCTTGGTGTTCTTGTGTTCTTTGATGACTATACCAACACAATCATTGTTGGTAACACAATGAGACCAATAACAGATAGGGCAAGAGTTTCAAGAGAAATGCTTGCCTACATCGATGACTCTACTGCAGCGCCTGTAGCGGGATTGGCATTGGTCTCTACATGGATTGGTTACGAGATAGGACTTATTGGCGAGTCCTTTGATAGCCTTGGAATTACTCTCGGTTCATACGCAGCGTGGCTTTCTAGTGTTCCCTACAGGTTCTACTCAATATTGGCAATAATCCTAGTACTCACTGTGGCCTATACTCACAGACACTATGGCCCAATGCTCCATGCCGAGTATAGGGCTAGAACAACGGGTAAAGTCCTCCGTGATGGGGCAAAGCCATTGATGACAACCGAAGTAGACTTGGGAGCACCCAAAGAAGGAGGGGACGTCTGGAACTTTATCTTACCCATCTTCAGCCTTGTCTTTGTAACACTCTATGGAATGTGGTACACCGGTGGTGGAGGTGCCACATACGCAGAGGAGGGCTTGATGGGGGTACTCTCAAATTCTGATGCTGCAACTGCACTTCTATGGGGATCATTTAGCATGGTGCTTGTTGGACTAGTATTAGTACTCGGAAGGAAGCAAATGACAGTTGAAGAGGCTGAGACGGCAATTGTACAAGGTATGAAACAAATGATGATGGCTACTGCAATTTTAGTCCTTGCGTGGAGTATCAAGAGCGCCACAAGCGCTGTTGGAACAGCAGACTATGTGGTAAACTTAGCCACCAGTGCAAACATCCCAGCAGGTATAGTTCCGCTTATAGTGTTCTTGGTTGCAATGTTCATATCATTTACAACGGGAACTTCATGGGGAACATTCGGTATTTTAATGCCAATCGCAATCCCCTTGGCATACCAAATTACAGGTGGACAAATCGGCCCAGTGTTGTATGCATCAATAGGTGCCGTCTTTGCAGGCGGTATTTTCGGTGACCACTGTTCACCAATAAGCGATACAACAATCATGAGTTCAATGTTTTCTGGAAGTGACCACATAGACCACGTTAATACTCAAATTCCATATGCAGTAACCGCTGCAGGAAGTGGAGTAATACTTTACCTCCTCTTTGCTATTGGAATCCACAGCTGGCCAATTTTACTCCCAATAGGTATAGTCATTTTAATAGCTGCATGGTACGTCCTCAGCGAATGGTACGGCAAGAAATACGGCATTCCGCACGGAAAAGTGCCAATATACGTTGTTGAAGAGTGAACTCTTTTATCTTTTTCTTCTTCAATTGAACTTTTTTTCTTTGAAAACTTTGCTTTCAATGTGAGATCATCTATTATAAAACTGTATAAAACGGAGAACTAAGACAGGTGACACCTCCATCCCCTTTCCAAAATTCGGAAACATCCACCTCAACAGGTTTAAACCCTGCTCTTCTCAATTTCTCTTTTGTTTTTGGATATCCCTCGGGTATTAGAACATTCTTATCGCCGAGATACAGCATATTGTTTGCGTATAGCTCGTCTTCTGGTATCGTGATAAGTTTAAATCCTCTGAAATAATCCACATCGACAACCTGAGGGGATATTGCAACTGTTTTATCTCTTAAATAACTTACTCCCGAGAGAAGATGGAATATTTTTGTAATTGGAATAGCAACAACTTTTACATGAGGAAAATAGCGAGCAAATTGACTTATCCCCTCTTCGTTGGTTCTTTGAGAAAGTCCGATAAACACAATACCTTGATCCGTTACTAAAACGTCCCCTCCCTCTAAGGTTCCTGGAGCTTTGATAGCCTTTATTTCGAATCCTTCCTTTTCCAGAACTTCTTTAATGCTCTCTTCTTCCCCTCTTCTGCTTGGCTCCCCAAACCTGCTGATAACTGCAACATTTGACTTAACCCCTACAACTGCCGTATCTTGAACAAAAACGCTGTCTGGGTGGCTTTCAAGAGGTTCAAGCTCAATGACATCTATTCCATACTCCTTCAGGATTTTAACATATTCTCTGTGTTGCTTTTTAGCTAAGCGGACATCAATAGTTTCATGCTCGGGGTTTGTTGAAACACAATTCACATAGCTTTTTCCAGGTGGTCTAACAATTACGCGATCGAACAATCTGTCCATTGGTACCACCAAATTTACTCAAATTTTATCCTAAAATCTAAAAAGGTTTCTGGCATTATATTCCAGCACTTGCCCTAACAGTCTAGACTTAGGCTCACATTTAAAAGCATGATGTATAAGTGTTCAGAGGGGTGAGAAAATGCTAATAAGGGCTTTCGTTCCTGCACACATTACAGCTTTTTTTGTTCCCAAATTCAATGAAGAACCTCTTTTAGCCGGTTCACTTGGAGCCGGCATAAATTTAAGCAAAGGAACAAACGTCTTTGTAAGCTTGGAGGAAGGCTTAGAGAAGCATATACACATTGCTTTTAATGGAGAACCCGTTAAAAAAGAAAATGCCATTATCAGCTACTCCGTCGCTAATGAGATTGTCCCGGAGAATTTTATCGGAGAGGTTGAAATCTGGCAGTACTTTGACTTTCCAAATGGTCATGGTTTTGGAAACAGTGCCGGTGGGGCTCTTGGTACTGCCCTTTCTTTGGCGTTTGCCTTTAAAGAGAAAACTTTTCTCCAAGCCGCTCAAATAGCCCATAAGCATGAGGTCATTCACAAAGGCGGACTAGGGGATGTTATAGCCCAAATTCATGGGGGGATAGAAATTAGGATAAAACCCGGTGCACCAGGGATTGGAATAGTAGATAACATCTTTTTTGAAGGATACAAGGTTCTGGCAGTGCCGATGGGAAGGCTATCCACAAGAGAGGTGCTTGACAGCGACTTTATTAGATTAATTAAGAAAGAGGGAGAGAAAGCCCTTAACGCACTTCTCTCAAATCCTAAGGTTGATGTTTTGATGAAAGAGGCTAGAGGGTTTGCTGAGCGTACGGGTCTGCTCTCTGGTGAGCTCTTGGAAATTGCTAAGGAAATTGATAAGGCTCTTCACCTGCCATCATCAATGATCATGCTGGGAAAGAGCTTATTTGCTCTTTTGAAGGAAAATGAGGTAGAGAAAGTAAAGTTTCTCTTAGATGATCTTTCCATAGACGAGTACCACATATGTGATGTTTACACCCAAAGGCCTAGTGTTGAAAGATGGGTGGGGGATGGGAAATGAACCCGTTTTATCTTACTCTCTCAATCCTCTCCCTTCTTTTAGCAATATACTTGAACAAAAGCAACCAGCGAGAAATGGCTCTCCTTGCATCTGGGTTTGCTGGAGGGTTTGCATTCTTATTTGCTTTTGAAAAAAGTGGATATCCTCTCCCACTTATATTTGCTGGTGGCTTTGTGGCAACGATATTTTTTGAATTCCTGAGGTTCAGACCAATGCAGAGAGACTAATCTTTTTATCTTTTGAGGCGATACTTCAATATGGTGGTGTTGATGCTATACAAAGAGCTTGCTGAACTGTATAAAAGACTTGAAAAAACAACCCTAAAGACCCTTAAGACAAAATTTGTAGCGGACTTTTTAAAGAAAGTTGAAGACCCAGAGCTGTTGGAAATTGTTCCCTATTTAATCCTTGGAAAGGTCTTTCCGGATTGGGACGAGAGAGAGCTTGGCGTAGGTGAGAAGCTATTGATAAGAGCCGTTTCTATGGCCACTGGAATAAATAGTGACGAGATAGAAAATTCCGTAAAAGATACTGGAGATTTGGGGGAAAGTGTTGCACTCGCTCTTCAAAGGAGGAAGCAAAAAAGCTTTTTCTCCCAGCCGCTTACAATAAAAAGGGTTTACAGCACTTTAGTTAAAGTTGCCGAAACCACTGGCGAAGGAAGTCAAGATAGAAAGCTGAAATACCTCGCCAATCTCTTCATGGATGCTTCTCCAGAGGAAGGGAAGTATTTGGCAAGGACGATACTTGGGACTATGAGGACGGGAGTTGCGGAGGGACTGCTGAGGGATGCAATAGCAGAGGCGTTTAGGGTAAAGGTTGAGCTTGTTGAGAGGGCTTACATGCTTACAAGTGACTTCGGGTTTGTGGCTAAAGTAGCAAAGCTTGAGGGAGACGAGGGGCTTTTGAAAGTAAAAATCCAAGTAGGGAAGCCAATTAAGCCGATGCTCGCCCAGATGGTAGCCAACGTTAGAGAGGCCTTGATAGAAATGGGTGGAGAGGCGGAGTTTGAGATTAAATATGATGGTGCGAGGGTTCAGGTTCACAAGGACGGAGAGAAGGTTATCGTTTATTCAAGGCGTCTTGAAAATGTCACGAGATCAATCCCAGAGGTCGTTGAGAGGATTAAAGAGTCTCTAAAGCCAGAGAAAGTTATCGTAGAGGGCGAACTTGTTGCCGTTGGAGAGGAAGGAAGACCGAGACCGTTCCAGTACGTGCTGAGGAGATTTAGAAGGAAGTACAACATAGATGAGATGATTGAAAAAATACCCCTCGAGCTCAACCTTTTCGATGTTCTTTACGTTGATGGCAAAAGCATGATAGACGTTCAGTTCATAGAGAGGAGGAAAACCCTTGAGGGCATTGTGACCACAAACGAATGGATAAAAATCGCTGAGAATTTGATAACAAAGAATCCAGAAGAGGCCGAGGAGTTCTATCACAGAGCCCTTGACCTAGGTCATGAAGGACTAATGGCAAAAAGGCTCGACTCAGTTTACGAGCTCGGTAACAGAGGAAAGAAGTGGCTGAAGATTAAGCCAACAATGGAGAATCTCGATTTAGTTATTATAGGCGCGGAATGGGGCGAAGGGAGGAGAAGTGGAGTCTTGAGCTCGTTCCTTTTAGGTGCATACGATCCCATAAGGGGAGATTTTGTCCCGGTTGGTAAAGTCGGGAGCGGATTTACTGATGAAGACCTAATAGAGTTCACAAAGATGCTTAAGCCCTTGATAAAAAAGGAACACGGCAAGTTCGTTGAAATAGAGCCTAAGATCGTGATCGAAGTGGCTTATCAGGAGATTCAGAAGAGCCCCAAGTACGAGAGCGGCTTTGCATTAAGGTTCCCGAGATACGTTGCGCTAAGAGAGGATAAAGGACCGGAGGATGCAGATACCTTACAGAGGATAGCCGAGCTTTATCAATTGCAGGAGAGGATGAAGGGGGGCAAGTGATCGCCCTTTCACTTTTTAACCTTACTAAAGCTCTCTGGTTGGGATTTCATATATTTCCTCATCAAACACCACGAACTTGTTCGTTCCGGGGGCTAAATGTGCCATAAACCCGAGTTTTACGTCCGGCTGGTTGTTTTTGAACGCCTCTTCGTTTTGGATGAAGTTAACTATCTCCGCGGCAAAGAAGGTATAATTACCGTAGGACTTCTCCTCGACAACCCTGCACTCGATGTTTGCTGCGGCTTCTTTTATGCTTGGCGTTTTTACTTTCTTTGAAGGAATAAAGGTTACACTCATTTTCTTGAGCTTTTCTGAACCGCTTTTCCTCCCGGCAATCAAAACGTCTCTGAGCATGTTTATCGTGGGAACGCTAATCACAAACTCTTTGTACTTCTTTATTAAGCCATGGGTGTAATGGGCTGGGTGGATAGATACTCCGATAATCGGCGGCTTTGTGGAGAGATACGTTAACCAGTCAACTGCCATCACGTTTATCTCATTCTCCTGCCCTGAAACTATCAAAAAAGTTCTCATTGGGTACAAAAGATGCCACATAGTTTTCACCACTTTTTGCTTAATCAGAAAAGCTATATAAAGTTTTTGATCTACTGAAAAATTAGTTTTCACTGAACTCTGGGCTCTTCTGAGAAGGATTTATGCAATTAAAGACACTTTTGTATGCTTGTTCAGAGATAATTATCTGAAATTTTGTCACCATTTCATTAGAGAAATTAAAAACAGGAGTGCACCGTAAAACTTAAAAACCCATCTTAGGCATATGGAACTGTGTAAAAGATTCGAGTGGGCCGGTAGCTCAGCCTGGGATGAGCGCCGCCTTGGCAAGGCGGAGGCCCCGGGTTCAAATCCCGGCCGGTCCACCATAACTTTTAGGGCGGGCCCGTGGTCTAGACTGGTTATGACGCCACCCTGACAAGGTGGAGGTCCGGGGTTCGAATCCCCGCGGGCCCACCATAACAGCCCTTACCTGCGTAAGCGCTGGCGGAATGTTAGGTGCTTTTCTAAGGATTTACACTAAATGAGTTGGGTTTCTTATTTACATTGCTCTTTTATGAGGGTTTCACTCAGGAAAGTGTTCTGTGGACGCTAAAATTGGATTGAAACCTGATTGAAAGTGTGTATTTAGGAAGTAAACCCCCTCTAAAAAGTGCTTTTGAGTAGTGCACAACTGGTTTTTGCCTGTTAGTAAGAAGGGAACTCTTTTGGTCAAACTTTTTCCAAAAGTTTGCTTGCCTGCGCGAAGTTTGATCAAGGTTTGTGGTTCCTTCTAAATTGCCCTTTTACTAGGGATTTTCATTCTAAAAAGCTCTCTTGGGATGGAATTCCACAAATACTAGCTGTCTTAGGGAAGTTTCTCCTACTTTGACGCCCTTCGGGTGTCTTTTTACAATGTAAACTCTTATAGGCTAGTTCTCTAAAGTTGGAATTCACAATTAAACGAAACGTTTTCAAAAATCCCATCCAAACCACCCCTACAAAAAGGAACCACCAACTTTGATGAAACTTTGCTCTACGAATTTTTCATCTTAACCGTAATTATGCTCTTTTTAGAAATTTGTGACCAATTATCAAGAGGTTAACCGAAGTTAAGGTTAGAAAATGGAAATGTGGCCCGCCCGTAACGACCGCTCTCATTGAAGCCATAAGGCAATCTCAAGCGGCTTAACCCAGGCGGGCCAGAAGAGTGTACTCGGCCAGGGTTACCCACGGTCATGGGGCTCCGTGACGCGGAAGGCTCTCCCGTGGGGACCTCGCTATGGCCGAGCTGTTGCCCCCGCATCGCCCCCACCTTCATTAATTAGGTGGGTCCTCGCGCAGGGGCATTATAAATTAGGTAGTTCCTTTATAAATCCTTATCCATTAATGACCTCACTAATTGTACAAGTTCTTTCAAATCTTTCACGTAATAATCTGCCCCCTCTATTTTCCCGAACCTCATCACTTGAACGGCACTAACACCAGCACCGTGGGCTGCTAAGATATCCGATGCAGAGTCCCCCACAACCAAAGCTTCACTTGGAAGAACTTCGAGGGCATCGAGGGCTTTTTTGATTAGATACGGATTCGGCTTAGCACCATCCAAATATCTGTAGTCTTTTCCAAGAATGACATCAAAATATTTCTTCAAGTCATAAAGCTCCAGCACGAATTCCGTGCAATCTTGAGAAGCATTGCTAACAGCTGCCATTTTTAATCCCATTTGCTTGAAATTCTCCAAAGCATCCACATCGGGAAAGGCTTTTATTAATCCCATTTCTGCGGCCCATTTTCTGTAGTCGAGTTTTGCTCTGTCTATGGCTTTCCAGAATTCTACATGATCAACTCCAAGCTTTTCGACCCAGCTCCTTGGGAGTTCTCCTTTAACCATTTTTTTGTACGTTTCGTAGTCAACGCTTATCCCAAGTTTTTCTATCTCTTTCTTCCCCCATTTTTCAAACCATTCCCTATCGTTGTAGTGTTCATAATAAACAAGCGTTTCATCAACGTCAAATATCAATGCCTTCAACATCCTTATCCCCCGGATGCATCTCAGATAGGCTAGACTTCCTCATCTTTCAGTCGGTTGATCCTTCATCATCGATTGAAAGAATATAAGGCGTGATGGATAAAAAGTTTTGGAAAGGGCATTGTCCTATCAACATCCCAAGACTTTTCTAAGGGTGTCCAAACTTATTCTGCACCCACTGATAACCAAAACGATATTTCTGCCTCTAAAACGCTCTAACTCTTCTAAATAGGCTGCAACTGGAAGTGCCGCTGCTCCTTCAATTAGCATGTGGTGCTTCTCCAGCATTAAAACAATCGCCTTTGCTATCTCATTTTCATTCACCAGAACGAAATCATCCACGTATCTCCTGCAGAGTTCAAATGTTATGGAGTCTTTCTCGACTCCTCCAGCCGTGCCGTCTGCCAACGTAGGCTTTGACTCCATTTCAACGATTTTTCCCTCTTTTATTGAATGATACATAACGGCAGAATTCTCTGGTTGAACTCCTATTACTTCTATGTTTTTGGTTTTTTCCTTTAGATATCCGGCAATACCGGAAATAAGACCTCCTCCGCCAACAGGGGCTAAAACAACGTCAATGTTTTCAAGCTGTCTTTCTAGTTCAAGGGCTATAGTGCCTTGACCACCTATGATTTTCGGGTCGTTGTAGGGAGGTACGTAGATCATCCCATTTTTCTCGGCAAACTTTCTAGCGAATTCCTCTGTTTTGACAACATCGTTTCCATAAAACCTAATTTCCACACTATATTGCCTTATATCTTGAACTTTTGCAGGGGATGCGTTTTCTGGAAGAAAAACAATTCCTCTAAGACCTAAGAAGCTGGTAGCATAGGCAAACGCAACTCCATGGTTTCCGCTAGATGCTGTAACAAGTCCTTTTCTTTTCTCTTCTTCGCTCAGTGAGAGTAATTTGTTAAGAACACCTCGTATTTTAAACGACCCCGTTACTTGAAAATTCTCAAGCTTCAAATAAACATTTGCGTCTCCTTTCTTGCTTAAAAATGGGGAATATTCCAAGGGAGTCTCTCTTATGTGCTTTCCAATCCTCTTCTCTGCTTCTAAAACTTCTTTGGCAATATCAATCACTTTAACTTGCCTCCAAAGCCCTTAGGAACTCTTTAAAGCGTTTAAGCCCTTCTATCATAACCTCCGTTGGGTTCCCGTAGCCAATTCTGAGGTGCCTCTCTATTCCAAAGCACGATCCGGGGACAAGGAACGTACTCTTTTCTTTTATGAGCCTTATGGCAAGTTCTTCCGATGGAATCTCAAGGTTGTATCTCAAAAAGGCAACGGTGCCAGCTTTGGGAGGAATCCACTCTATCAGGGGCTCTTCTTTTATCCACTCCTCCAAGAGCTTAAAGTTCGTGCGGAGTATCTTTATGTTGCGGTTGTATATTTTTTCCGCATTTTTGACTGCAAGGGCGGCTAATTTTTCTATGAGAATGCTAATGCTTATCGTGGTATAATCCCGATGAAGGGTTAATTCCTTAGCAACCTCTTCACTGGATGTGGCTATCCATCCAAGGCGTAGACCCGTTAGAGATAGAGGCTTTGAGAAAGAGCTCGTTGCTATTGCTCTGTCTGAGATATCCACTATCGACGGCACCTGATCTTTTGGATCAATGTAAAGCCCCCTGTAGGATTCATCATTTAGAACGTAAGCCCCTACATCTTCGGCTATCTCGGCAATTCCTTTCAGCATTTTCTCGTCCAAGAGGGCTCCTGTTGGATTGTTGGGGCTGTTTATTACTATGAGCTTTGTATTTTTGTCTATCAGTTCGTTTAGCTCGTCAAGATCAGGTGTCCAGTTCTTCTCTTCATAGAGATGCCAAAACTTCACCTTAGCCCCAAATGATTCTGGCACACCATAAAGTTGCTGGTAGGTAGGGAATATAGAGATAACAGTATCTCCGGGCTCAACGAGGCTGTAAAAAACCTGAAAGTTTGCATCTATTGCGCCGTGTGTTACAAAGATGTTCTCGGGTTTTATGTTTTGATAAAACCTGCTTAAGCCCTCTTTTAGCTCCAGAAGCCCCTCAACGTAGCCATAAGTCAGTTTCAAATCTTTGATCTTTTCGAGAAAATCTGGTTCACCTACAAATTCTAGGAATTCTCCTAGAGTGAAGGGCTGCACACACGTTTCTGCAATGTTTACCTCTACTTGGTGTTCATACTCCCCCATAAATCTTTCAACAAGAAACGGCTTGACTTTCAAGACAGATACACCCTTTTGTGATTATGTATGGATGTATATAAGCGTTGCTTAAAGCCCTAGCAGAATGAAAGAAAAAGAGAGAACATCAGAAGAGATCCTCGAGCTTTACGTCAATTTTATCTGGGATAAATGGTAGGACGTGTCTGGTTGTCTTTGGAGAATAGACTTCCCCTCTCTTTACGAGTTCCATGACCTCTTCCTTGCTTGGGGCTTTTCTGATGAAGACATAGTCAATTTCGCCCTTGTCCATATCTTCTCTAGCATCTTCTTTGAGACCATAGTAAATAAGCTCTATCTCCCCCTCAACACTCATTTCATCAAGCACTTTGCTGACCTTCTTCTGTTCATCAAGTGCTCCTGGGATGGCAAAGCTCTTCTCTTTGCCAACAAGAGCAAAAGCTATTTCTCCCTTTTCGGCTTTTTCTTCAGCCTCTTCGTCCTCAATTATTTCCAGGCCTTCTGCTTTTAATCTTTCCAGAACTTTGTTGAGGTCTCCTTTAAACGCCGGATACCAGGTGTATACTTTAACATCATCGCTGAAATAGTCGAGAATTACAGAAGGAGCCCTCTTTGCTCCGAGTTTCTCTAAGCCCGCCCATCTGTGGTGACCATCAACGATGAGGTACATATCTTCCCCGGGAACTTTTGCCAAAAGCATTGGCTTCCAGAAAATACCGGAGCCTGTTACGCTTTCAATAAATGCCTCAAGCTCTTTTTGGACGAGCTGCTCGTGAGGTTTCATCTTATCCAGCTCAATAAAAACATATTCGACTTTCTTTACTGGTATGTCGTATTTGGGAACTTTTTCGACACCCATTTTATCATACCTCCTGAGGGTTACACTATTGTAAAACAATTCATGGAATAAAAAGCTTTTTCTTTTAGCTGCCCATCTGAAAGGGAGCAACTCATATTGCTTTGCGAAAACTTTAAATACTCCCTCAGTCAAACCCCCATTGTAACATTTGTTTCTATTCTCAGGCAAAACGAATATCCTAAAGGGGTGTTGGCTTTGGACAAAATTAAAGGGACAACAACAGTAGGCATTGTTTGTAAGGATGGGGTAGTATTAGCTGCGGACATGAGAGCTTCACTGGGCAACATGGTCTTATCCAAGGGAGTTAGCAAGATATTCCAAATAGACGACCATCTGGCATTAGCAGGAGCTGGAAGTGTAGGAGACATTCTGAGCCTTGTAAGGCTTTTAAGGGCAGAAGCAAAGCTTTACAGAGCGAGAGTTGGCAGGGAGATGAGCACAAAGGCATTGGCAACGCTGACTTCTAACATCTTAAGTGGAAGAAGGTACTTCCCCTATTTTGGCTGGTTTTTAGTAGCAGGTTACGACGAGAAGCCAGGTCTTTATTCGATTGATATGGCTGGAGGAATTACCGAAGATAAATATGTTTCTGCAGGTTCTGGTATGGAGTTTGCTTACTCTGTTTTGGATAACGAATACGATGAAAAGATGAATGTTAAAAAAGGCGTTAAATTGGCCATAAAGGCTATAAATACCGCAATAAAAAGGGATGTCTTTACTGGAGATGGTATAATGGTTGTTGTTATTACAAAAGAGGGCTATAGCGAGCTTTCTAAAGAAGAAGTCGAGAAGATCATTAAGAAGCTTTGATTCTAGGGGTGATTGGTGTGATAAAAAGAGAAACAAACGTTGATGAAGTTCTAAAGGAAATTAGGGAGATTATTAACCAAATGGTGCCTAGAGAAGCCAGGATAACTGAAGTTGAATTTGAGGGGCCGGAGCTGGTTATTTATGTGAAAAACCCTGAAGTTGTAATGCAGGATGGAGATCTTATAAAAAACCTTGCAAAGGTTCTCAAGAAGAGGATTAGTGTTAGGCCTGATCCAGATGTTCTTCTTCCTCCAGAGAAGGCTGAGGAGTTAATTAAGCAGATAGTTCCGCCAGAAGCGGAAATAACGAATATAAGTTTCGATCCTTCTGTTGGTGAGGTAATAATTGAAGCTAAAAAGCCTGGACTTGTAATTGGAAAGAATGGGGAGACTCTTAGAGAGATAACCCAAAAAGTTTACTGGGCGCCAAAAGTCGTTAGAACGCCCCCTCTGCAATCCCAGACCATATACTCTATTAGGGGAATTTTGCAGTCTGAGAGTAAAGATAGGAGAAAATTCCTAAGGCAGGTTGGGAGAAACATCTATAGGAAGCCAGAACTTAAGAGCGACTGGATAAGGATAACGGGGCTTGGAGGATTTAGGGAAGTTGGAAGAAGTGCCCTCTTGCTCCAAACAAATGAGAGTTTTGTGCTGGTTGACTTTGGTGTTAACGTTGCGGCGTTAAATGACCCCAAGAAGGGATTCCCGCACTTTGATGCTCCAGAATTTACTTACGTTCTTAAAGAAGGACTTTTGGATGCGATAATAATTACCCACGCACACCTTGACCACTCTGGTTTGTTGCCTTACCTCTTCAGGTACAACCTATTTGATGGGCCTATCTATGCAACTCCGCCTACGAGAGATTTAATGGTTCTTCTTCAAAAGGACTTCATTGAAATACAGCAGAGCAACGGTATTGATCCGCTTTACAGAATGAGAGACATAAAAGAGGTTGTTAAGCACACAATAACCCTTGATTATGGAGAAGTTAGGGACATCTCACCGGATTTGAGACTTACCCTGCACAATGCGGGTCACATTCTGGGCTCTTCAATAGTTCACCTTCACGTTGGAAACGGTCTCCACAACATAGCTGTCACTGGAGACTTCAAGTTCATTCCAACAAGGCTCTTTGAGCCAGCAAACGCAAAATTCCCAAGACTTGAGACTCTAATAATGGAATCAACTTATGGAGGAAGCAGAGATTATCAGATGCCGAGAGAAGAGGCTGAAAAACGGCTTATAGAGGTTATTCTTCAGACGATCAAGCGCAAAGGAAAGGTTCTTATCCCTGCAATGGCCGTTGGAAGGGCTCAGGAGATAATGATAGCCCTTGAAGATTATGCGAGGGTAGGGGGCTTGGACGTTCCAATATATTTGGATGGCATGATATGGGAGGCAACGGCAATCCATACTGCATATCCCGAATATTTAAGCAAGAACCTCAGGAATCAGATATTCCACGAAGGCTATAATCCGTTCTTAAACGAGATATTCAAACCGGTCGCAAATGCAAACGAAAGGAAGGACATAATTGAGAGTGAAGAACCGGCAATAATCATAGCTTCCTCTGGTATGTTGGTTGGTGGGCCTAGCGTGGAGTACTTTAAGCATCTTGCCCCAGATCCTAGGAACTCCCTAATATTCGTAAGCTACCAGGCAGAAGGGACTTTGGGAAGACAGGTTCAAAGAGGCTTGAGGGAAATACCAACAGTCGGTGAAGGTGGAAAGACGGAAGTTATCCAAGTAAACATGGAAATCCACACGATAGACGGATTTTCAGGTCACGCCGATAGAAGGGAGTTAATGAGCTATGTGGCAAGGGTAAAGCCGAGACCAGAAAGGGTGATAACAGTTCACGGAGAGCCTCAGAAGTGCCTTGACTTGGCTTCAAGCATCCATAAGAAGTTTGGTCTTTCTACAAGGGCCCCGAATAACCTTGACGCCATCAGGCTCAAGTGATTTTTAATTTTTTGGTGGGTGATGATGATAAAGTGTCCCAAATGTGGAAGAGAGTATAAGCAGATAATACCCCAAGATGTTCATGTGGGGCTTTCCTTGAGGTGTCATATGATTATTCTAAAGTAGATGTCAAAAGATGGAAAAACAGAGAGAAAGGGGTATGGAGGTACAAAGAGTTACTTCCCAATGTAACCAGGATAATTTCCCTAAAAGAAGGCGGGACACCTTTAGTTAGAGCAAAACTCAGTGAAGAGCTCGGGATAGATGTTTTTATTAAAGACGAGACGAGGAATCCAACAGGCTCATTTAGGGATCGGCTTGCTACTGTAGGGGTTTCATATGGCTTGCCATATGCTGGTAATGGATTCATAGTTGCCAGCGATGGCAATGCAGCAGCTTCCCTAGCAGCTTACGCCGCTAGGGCCAATAAAGAGGCCTTTGTTGTTGTTCCCAAAAAGTTGACAAGGGAAAGCTCATTCAGATGATAGCTTTTGGTGCTAAGATAATTCGCTATGGAGACAGCGTGGATGAGTGTATAGAATATGCTAGAGAGCTCTCCCGGTTAAATGGTCTCTATGACATAACTCCTGAAAACAATATAATCGGGCTTGAAGGACAGAAAACCCTCGCGTTTGAGCTATGGGAAGAAATAAACCCAACCCACGTAATTGTGCCAACGGGAAGTGGAAGCAACATCTACAGCATCTACAAGGGATTTAGGGAACTTTTAGAAATTGGGGCTATTGAAGAGCTCCCCAAACTAATTGCAGTACAAACTGAAAACTGCTCTCCAATAGCGGCTGAGATATTGGGAAAAGAAAGCAGAAGGGAGTTTACCAAAGCCCTTGGATTATATGTCAAAGACCCAATAAACAAGGAACTTGCAATAAAAGCTGTTAGAGAAAGCAATGGAACAGCCGTGGTTGTAAGTGAAGATGAGCTTGATTTTGGAGAGAGGGCTCTTGCCAAGGAGGGTGTTTTTGCCGAGTATTCTTCAGCCGTTGTTATTCCGGCCCTAGTAAAGCTCCATGAAAGCGGGTATTTTGAAAAAGGAGACAAAGTGGCTTTGATAGTTACGGGCTCGGGATTAAAAAGCTACTATGTAGAAGAGAGGGAGCGTTTTTCAATTGGTGGGACAAAGCTGGAAATTCTAAAGCTCCTAAGAGAGAAGCCCATGTATGGTTATGAAATCTGGGAGAACCTCGAAAAGCCAATGAAGTATCAGGCAGTTTATCAGCACATAAAAGAACTCGAAGCCCTTGGTTTGATAGAAGAGGCGTACAAGAGGGGAAGAAGGGTTTACTATAAGCTCACTGAAAAAGGGGAGCGACTGCTAGAGAACTTTGAGGAGTAATGGAAAGTATTTTAAATGAATCCTTAAACTAAGTTTTAGGTGATAGAGGGTGAATGCTGAAAACAAGATGTCGCTCATATTTTACGCAATTGGAACAATAGCAGGGATAGTGAGTGGAATCCTGTCAACTCAAGCTCAAATGGGTTACATCGCAGGTTTGCTGATTTATCTGCTCTCACCAAAGATAGTCATCGCTCTCGTTAAGGATCTTCCAGATGAGCTAAAAGATGAGAGAGTTCTGCTTAGAAAGGGCTTTTGGGGATTCTTCCTGTTCTGGCTGTACTTCACGATCTTTAGCTATAACCTCATCCTGCAGCCTGAACCGAAATTTTACTCAAACCAATCCCTCCTCTACAACATAACGAAGGGATGAAGGATGGAAGAAATGAAAAGAATGGTCGCTAAGGAAGCCCTAAAATATATTGACGATGATATGATAATCGGGTTAGGTACAGGTTCCACAACGGCTTACTTTATTCAAATGCTTGGAAAAAAGCTCATGACTGGGGAACTTGAAGATGTTTATGGCATCCCTACTTCACATCAATCACGCCTTTTGGCTCTTGAGAGCGGAGTTCCCGTTGTGAGCCTTGATGAAGTTGATGCCATTGATTTAGCTATAGATGGCGCTGATGAAGTCGACCCTCACCTCAATCTCATCAAAGGAAGGGGTGCGGCATTAACGATGGAAAAAATCATCGAGTATAGGGCTGGAACGTTTATAGTGCTCGTTGATGAGAGCAAGCTTGTGGAATATCTCGGCCAGAAAATGCCAGTCCCCATAGAAGTCATCCCTGCAGCATGGAGAGCTATTAAGGAGGAACTTGAAGTCTTCAATGCAACGGCTGAGCTTAGGATGGGCGTTAAAAAAGACGGGCCTGTGATAACTGACAACGGGAACTTTATCCTTGATGCAAAATTTGAAAAAATCGAGGACCCTCTTGACATGGAGATCGAGCTGAACAACATCCCTGGAGTTGTCGAAAACGGCATCTTTGCAGATATCGCGGATATCGTTCTTGTTGGTACGAAGGATGGCGTTAAAAGAATGGAAAGATAATGTGTTCTTTTGTCCCAAACTCATAACTTATCAAGTCTAAGTTATAACTTATAGCTCATAACAAAATATAATAAAATTTGAGACCAGGGCGTGTTTATAGTAACTTTTATTAGGGTTTTTGCTGAATTCTTTCAGGTGGTTGCCGTGATCCCCAGATGGGATCACAGACTCAAAGACCCTGAAAGCGTGGCATTCATAATCCTCGACGTTTTAGCAGACTTCGAATCAGAAGGAAAGCTGAAGAACCTGCCAAAATCCAAAAAATTTCCAGTAAAAACAATACTGGCAATACTCCTCTTCAAACAATACTACAACCTACCCCTCAGAGACGCCCAGCACTATGGCAGAAAATTCTTCGGAGCAAACATTCACTACTCAACCCTCCACAACTGGGAGAAAAAACTGAACCTCGAAGAACTGACAAACCACCTCCTGAAAAAACTCCAGAAATTACCCTACGCCAGCACTCAAGCAGACTCAACCATTATCACAAATAAAAAAAGGACAGGATAGAAGTTCAGGCAATAACGAGAATCCTGCCGGGTTTACTGTATCCGGTTGCTGTGAAGATCACGACTTCTGAGAACGAGCTGATTGAACTCCTGCCGGAGGGTTCTGGGAATTTTTATGCTGATGGGGCTTATGATTCAAAGAAAGTTCTGAACACTGTGGTGGAAAAGGGTTATCGGCCGATTGTTAAGAAAACTAAGAACCCTCCAGGTGGTTTTGGTAGTAAGAAGAGAGATAGAGTGTTTTCTGAAGAAGAGTACGGGCATAGGAATCCTCATGAGGGGTTCTGGGGTGCGTTTACAACTTGGTTTGGCAGTAGGATCCCCTGTTTTCTGAAAAAGACTACTGTAACCCGAATTTTGCTTGGGGTAATGTGTTATGGTCTGAAAATCCTCCTCAGAGTCAAATACTGTTTAAATAACAGGGGGTGAAACTAAACACGCCCCTCATTTGAAAAACTCATCTAACGTTCCTCTTCTTGCTTTTTCTTTGCTTTGACTTTTGGAAGTTCCACTCCAAAGTGTTGATATAGCTTTTCCAAGATTCCAACTCCAATTCCCTCCACCTTTAGGAGTTCACTGGGCTTTGCTTTTACGATGTCTTCTATACTCTTAAATCCTGCATTGTATAGGGCTCTTGCTCTCTTTCTGCCTATCATTGGAAGGCTTGTGAGCTCAAGAAGCTCCTCTCTAACTCCATATTTCACTCTTAAATGAAGCTGCTTTAAGAATTCTAAAATCTCTTTTTTGGGGCTGGAAAGCTTGTATAATTCAATTAGGGAATACATAAGCCAATCTGCCAGTTCCAGTATCCTGTAGAGATCTCCTGTGTCTATGTCGTAAGTTTCCAAGATTCTTGCCTCGGGAACTTCGTTAATCCAGTCAAGGAGAAGTTTTGCTGTTTTTACCTCTCCAAGGAACTTCTCAAATTTGTAGTCTTCCCAATAGGGAATGTTTTGGTAGAGGTAGCTCTCCATCTCATAGGCATAGTCAAGGATATCCTCCTGTTCTTTACGTCTTATCCTTAATGACGCCATATCAGGGGTGGAAGCCAAAAGATGAAAAACTCCTAGCGGGTTTGGATTCGTCTCAAGCTTCTCAAAGGCATCTTTGAACTTTTTAGCCGTTAATGGATCAAGATACAGCTGGGAAGTTCTTATTCCGAATGGGAGCGGCATGAACTGGTCGTTTAGGTCAATATCGATGAACTCATTTTCAAGTAGGAAGTAGACTATATCCTTGGCCTTTCCTTCGAGGGCTTCAAGGTTCTTCCGCTGATGATAGTAGAAGGTCTTTTCCAAGAATTCTATTAGCTCTCTAAAGTTTTTAACTCCGAAGTTTGTTATTAGGGCAAGAATTTGGCTCCTGAAGGAGGCTTCATTTGAGAGCATTGAAAAGAGATTTTCTGGCTTGCCAAAGATGTATCTCTTCATTAGGTCTTCTGGCTTTTCGGTCTTTGCAATTATTATTGCCTGCCCCTCTTTGTCGTATTTAGGTCTTCCTGCCCTTCCCATCATCTGCTGTATCTCCAAAACGGGAATGTCGCTCCATCCAAAGTTAGAATAGCGCTTTGTGTCTCTAATTATGACGCGGTACGCGGGTAAATTTACGCCAGCGGACAGGGTCGGGGTGGCTGTAATCACCTTTATAAGTCCTTCTCTAAAGGCTTCTTCCACAATGGAGCGCTCTTCTCTTCCCAAGCCTGCATGATGAAAGGCTACTCCTTTCTTCAGAGCCTCTTTAAGTTTCTCGTTGGTTGGAGTGCTCTCAAGTTCATCCGCTATCTGCTTTAATCTCCTCTCTTCGGGCTTGCTTAAAAATCTCTGGACTTTCCCCCCTAATAGAAGGGCTTCTTTTTCGGCACTTCTTCGGGTATTGACAAAGACAAGCACCTGTTTGTCTTTTTTTAAAGCGTCAATAACGAGAGAATCCCACTGACTTGGGAATTTTTCAATACTCCCATCTTCCCAGAAAAGCTGTCCATGGTGAAAAACACCCCTTTTTAGGCTTACGGGACGCCATTCACTCACCACTAGCTCAGCATTTAACCACTCCGCAAGCTCTTCGGCATTTCCAATTGTTGCACTCAGCCCTAAAATCTGGGCTTTATCCCTTAAGTGAGCGAGAATCATCTCCAAGGTAGCTCCTCTGTCGTATGAGCCGAGAAGGTGAACTTCATCTGCGATTATAAGCTTGACGTCCTTTATCCAAGGAGACTTGTGACGGAGCAGAGAGTCAAATTTTTCTGATGTTGCTATTATAATGTCATATCTCCCAAGCCATTCCTCTGCACTGTCGTAATCCCCAGTTGTCACTGCTATCCTAATTCCAAGCTTTTCCCAGAACTTGAACTCCTTATACTTTTCCTCGGCAAGTGCCTTTAAGGGGACAAGGTATACGGCCTTTCCTCCCTCGCGGAGAATCTTGTTTATCATCACTATTTCCGCAACAAGGGTCTTTCCAGAGGCTGTAGGGATGGCCAAAATCAGGTTTTTCCCGTTAAGCACACCACTCTTTAAAGCCTCCGCTTGAGGAGGATACAGTTCTTCTATACCCCTCTCGCGTATCAGCCTTATAACTCTCTCATCGACTCCCAGTGATTTAAGCTCCTCCACCCTCATAGCCCATCAGTCCACATAAGAGAAAAGCGTTTATATAGCTTTTTGAGATATTGTCTTTCATGAAGATTGAGGTGCCATATATCGTTTTCGAGGTAAAGGGAAAACGCTTTATGCTGGATGCATATTTTTCCAAAAAAGTTGAGAAAGCAGAACACATTAGTGTCCTTATAAGGAAATTTGACAGCAACCTCCTGAGAGATGCAGAAGATCCACTTCCAAAGCTGATTGATGAAGAAAACCTCGAAGAATTTCTTAAGAGGACCTTTGAAAGGGTGTATGAGCTTTCGGGAAGAACTCTGGATGAAAGACTTAGACATATGCGAAAGTGGAACGTGTTCAGAATTCACCGATACAGCCACTTGCCACTACGGCAAAAATCAAAACACCCAAGACTAATATGGTTGCTAGTTGCTTTTTCATCTACTTCCCTCCACAAAGTAGGTCATTGATATCTCTATCATAGAGTTCTAATAAATTTTTCTACGCCCATGATACTTATTGTGCAGCAAACAACACAATATAACTTGGTTGTTTCTTTCTATTTAGCAATGTTTTTGCACCCAACCACGAAACAATTCTTGCCGAGTGTGCTAAAAATAAATGCGAAAACCTTAAATTATAGAACGTCTCTAACAAAGAATGACAACAAAATCTGGTGATGTAAATGGTTAGGGCATACATTTTGTTAACAGTCGAGATTGGGAAAGTTGAGAAGGTAATAGAAGAAATAAAAGCAATTCCAGGAGTTTTAAAAGCCGATGCTGTCACTGGCCCGTACGATGCAATAGTGGAGATTAATGCTTCAGACTTGGGAGAACTTACAAGAAAAATCCTCCACGATATACACAACATAGACGGCGTAATTGACACAACAACTGCAATAGTTGTAGAAACAGAGGAGTAAAGTTACTTTTTCTTGCGTGCTTTCCTAAATTCTCTAACCTTTTGGGCTATTAGTTTTAGAGTTTTCGATTTTCCATGCTTGCTTTCTACTATGATCCTGCCTTTGACTCGTAGTTCATCGTCTACTCCTGCAAGCCTTGGATTAAGAGCGTCTCTATTTACCTCGATAACCGTAATCCCAAGACTTTTGGCCGCATCTATTATTTCGTCTATATTTGGCCTTTCCACTGCAAGATTTTTCGGAACTTCCCTGCCATATTTTCTCGAAATTCTGGCATCTATTTCGTTTGCCCATATTACGAACTTGCCCATTTTGAACACCTACAAAAGTTTAAAAGCCCTGGTGTTAAAAATCCTTTGGTGAGAGTATGGAGGTCGGTTCACTTGCTGAGTTTTTAAAAAAACACTCCACACTTGGCGATTTCATTCTCGTGGAATACCCTTCCTTCTATCCTCTCGGGGACTTGGTATGGGGAGAAATTATACCTTCATTTTCCAGTCATGATATCTTGATAGACGACTTTTTTGGTGTAGGTGATCTGCTGTTTAGGGATTATCTAAGAAAAAGCTCTCCCGAAAAATATAAGAGTTTAATGGAGTCTACAAAGAAAATAAGGGCAATAAGAATAGGTCCTGGTAGAACAAGCTACGCCTCTGTAGTTGAAGAGATGCCGGTTACATATGAGATCTCCGAGTTCATGAGGAATTATTACAATGCTCTGATGAAGCTTTTTTCTCCTTCAACAAAAGTTGAGTATTCAATAACCCTTGGCATATCTCAGTATATCTACTTTGGCAAAGATAAGGCACTTAGAGCAATTTTGTTTACAAGAAGCACGCTCCCCTTTGAAGACTGGACTTCTATTTATTTTGTGAATAGCGATATCTTGGATAAGCAGCAAATTGCTGTTTTAAGGGAGCTCGCAAGCAACTCAGTAAGGATTCAAAAAGAGGGAACTCTCTACAAGCTTGAAATAGAGGAGTAGTTTGGTGGTTAAAATGATAAAACAGGGAGATAAAGTTGTGCTGCTTGATCCTAGGGGAAAGAGGTATCTTATAACGGTAAAAGAGGGAGAATTTCATACAGATCTGGGCAAAATAGATTTAAACGAGCTTTTAGGGAGAGAGTTTGGGACTTTTGTCGAATCTCATAAGGGATATCAATTTAGGGTTCTCAAGCCAAGAATAATAGACTACATCGACAAGATGAAAAGAGGTCCCCAGATAATTCATCCCAAAGATGCCGCCCAAATAGTAGCATTTGCTGGAATCTCCCCTGGAGATGTCATAGTGGAAGCGGGGGTTGGGAGTGGGGCATTAACGCTTTTTTTAGCCAACATTATTGGCCCTCAGGGAAAAATAATTGGCTATGAAGTGAGGGAAGATTTCGCAAAGCTTGCATGGAGGAATATAGAGTGGGCAGGTTTTGCGGATAGGGTCGAGATAAAGCTAAAGAACATCTATGATGGAATTGATGAGGATAATGTTGATCATATCATCCTAGATCTTCCACAGCCAGAGAACGTTGTGGAACATGCTATAAAAGCTCTAAAGCCAGGAGGATTTTTTGTTGCGTACACTCCCTGCATAAATCAGGTTGACAGACTGTATAAAAAGTTGGGGGAGCATAAAGCTCACTTTACGAAGCCGAAGACAATTGAGTGTTTGGTGAGGGAGCAGGAAGTTAAGGAAGAATGTATAAGGCCAAGAACTACCATGCTTGCCCATACGGGCTACATAACCTTTGCTAGAAAAAGATAAGTTGTCTTTGCTTCTTTCTATCCCTATTAGTCTTTTTTGTGAGTGTTTATCCCCTTAGCCTTTCTCCTGTTAGTATGCTTCTCAACCTTTGGTTTACAATAATTTTATAAATACCTTAAGTTTTGAACAAAAGTAGATGATCAAATCTGAACTCATGTACGGAGGTGTTCATTATGTACGAGATATTGGAAAAGAGGGAAATAGCTGCCAAGAATGTCCTGTATAAGATTCACGCTCCACATATAGCTAGAAAAGTCCAACCAGGTCAATTTGTAGTAGTTAGGGCATTCGAGAACGGTGAAAGGATCCCCCTAACCCCCGTGATGTGGGATCCTGAGGAAGGGTGGATAATACTGGTAGTGTTCATAAGAGGAAAGACCACTCTTAGAATGAACGTGGAACTAAAAGAAGGGGACAAAATATTGAACATAGCCGGCCCCCTTGGAAACCCAGCGCCGATGAAAAAATTTGGGAAGATTCTGGCAATAGGGATGATGACTGGGATAGTAGAGGTTTACCCAATAGCCAAAGCGTGGCAGGAAATTGGAAACGAGGTAATAACCCTTCACATAGCTCCAGAACCCATGGTTCTCCTTAAAGAAGAGTTGGAAAATGCAGTTTCAAAACATGTAGTAGTGAGCTTCCCGCTTAGAGAAGGCATGGGAATGCCAGAAATATCCAAAGAACTCGTCACAAGGGGACAAGCAAAGGTAAGGGAACTCATTGAAAAAGAAAAGCCAGATTTAGTCTTCATGGTTGGACCCGCAGGAGGGCAGAAGGCTATTTTTGAAGTGGTTAAAGAATATGGAATGCCCATGGAAGTTGATCTTCACCCCATAATGGTTGATGGGACTGGAATGTGCGGTGCATGTAGAGTTACCGTCGGAGGGGAAGTTAAATTTGCATGTGTAGATGGTCCAAGCTTTGATGCTTATGAAGTAAACTGGGACGAGCTTATTGCTAGGTCTGGGTTCTATACTGACTTAGAAAGGAAGGCTTTGGAGGATTACCTTGCTAAACTCCAACAAGGAGGTGTTCAATGATGGCGCTTATCAAGGAAAGAGTCCCCACTCCAGAAAGACCTGTGGAAGAAAGGCTTAAAGGTTTTATGGAAGTTAATTTAGGTTATACGTTTGAACTTGCCGTTAAAGAAGCGGAAAGATGTCTCCAGTGTAATCCCGCCCCCTGCACTCAGGGATGCCCCGTTCACATAGACATTCCCGGTTTCATAAGGAAGCTCCGCGAGAACAAGGATAATCCAGAAAAAGCCGTTAAAGAGGCATTAGAAGTTATCTGGGCGTGCAATACTTTGCCCGCAATTACCGGTAGAGTTTGCCCTCAAGAAGACCAATGTGAAGCTCCGTGTGTTATGGGCAAAGTTGGCGAGCCCATAAACATCGGAAAGCTTGAGCGTTTTGTGGCGGATTATGCAAGGGAAAAAGGCATAGATGAGGAACTGCTTCAGGAAATTATTCCAAAAATTGAAAAGAAGAAGGAGAAAGTTGCCGTTATTGGGGCTGGACCCGCTGGGCTTACTTGTGCCGCTGAGCTGGCAAAAGAGGGCTACCAGGTTACAATATTTGAAGCCCTCCATAAGCCGGGAGGGGTTCTGGTTTACGGAATCCCCGAGTTCAGATTGCCAAATGACACCATAGAAAAGGAGCTTGAAAAACTCAAAAAACTTGGCGTTGAGATAAAAACTGACTACATTGTAGGGAGGACTGTAACATTCGATGAACTCCTTGAGGAGTACGATGCTATCTTCATAGGAACCGGCGCTGGAACTCCTAAACTTCCAGATATTCCTGGAATAAACCTGAATGGTATCTATTCAGCGAACGAGTTCCTAACAAGGGTCAACCTCATGAAAGCCTATGCATTCCCAGAATACGACACCCCCATCAAAGTGGGCAAGAAAGTTATAGTTATTGGAGCTGGCAACACTGCAATGGATGCAGCGAGAACCGCAAGGAGGCTTGGAGCAGAGGTCACAATAGCTTATAGAAGGGGAGAGGAAGACGTTACGGCGAGAGTTGAAGAAGTTGCACATGCTAAGGAGGAAGGGGTCAAGTTCGAGTTCTTCCTCAATCCAATTGAGTTCATTGGCGACGAAAACGGAAGAGTGAAGGCAGTGAAGTTCATGAAAATGAAACCCCTTGAAGAGAGAGACGCAAGAGGAAAGAGAAAAATCGTGCCCACCGGAGAAACAGTAACACTTGAGGCAGACACGGTTGTAATAGCAATAGGTAAAACAACAAGCAAGCTCCTTAGGATGACACTTCCACAAATAGAGGCTGATGAATACGGAGTAATAAAGGTCGATGAGAACCTAATGACCAACATCCCTGGTGTTTTTGCTGGTGGGGATGCTATAAGGGGAGAAGCCACGGTAATTCTGGCAATGGGCGACGGAAGAAAAGCCGCAAAGGGAATAAAGCAATACCTGGAAGAAAAACGGAAGAATGCCTGATGTTTCTTCTTTATTTAACTTCTCGGCTTCTCCAATAATTTTTATAAGGCCTCTTCTAGATTTAGAGTAGGCGATGAAGAACTCTAGGGTATCTGAACTGTGATGATGGTCAACCCCTGAGCCGCTAAACGTATAAACTTTTGTGCCTTATCCTTTTCGATGAGTTATGAGCTTGGAAGAAATTTTAGAGGAAGAAGATTTGGGAATTGAAATCCTTCATCCCGGCGGATTGGAAATTACAAGAGAGTTAGCAGAACTCTGCGGCATTAATGAAAAATCCAAAGTTTTGGATGTAGCATGCGGCACTGGCGAAACTGCATGCTTTTTAGCGGAAACCTTTGGTTGTGAAGTCGTGGGAATTGACGTTTCTCCTGTAATGATAGAGAAAGCAAAGAAGAAAGCAAAAATGAGAGGATTGGAAGGTAGAACTACTTTCATCTTAGCAGATGCCCACGAATTGCCTTTTCCAGATAACACTTTTGATGTTGTCATTTCAGAGTGCACGCTCTGTCTCCTTAACAAGGAAGTTGCATTAAAGGAAATGGTTCGTGTAGTTAAGCCAAATGGCTGTGTGGGAATACACGACGTTGCTTGGAGAGGGAATGCACCCGAAAAACTGAAGCTAAAACTTAAGGAGATTGAGGGAGAAGAGCCGAAAACTCCCGACGAGTGGAGAAGGCTTTTTGAGAAAGCTAGTCTTATAGATGTTGTTGTACTTGACAAATCCCATCTAATTCCCGAGTGGATGAAAGAAATTAGAAAAGAGGTTGGTTTCTGGGGAGAGGTGAAAATATTCCTGAAGATACTTAGAAAAGAAGGATTAAAGGGTCTGAAAAATGCCTGGGAGTCAATGAAGATTTTTGAAAGCCCCTATACCGGTTATGTTATTGTCGTGGGAAGAAAGCCGGCTAAATAGTTGTCTCTTCCTCCTTTTCCTCTTCTTCCTCCTCTTCGATTTCTTCAAGTATGTGCTCAAATTTCTTGAACTCATCTGTCTGAGCGACCAGCGTAATGAATTCGTCTATTTCTTCTTTTTCAAGGAAAGAACCTACCAAAAGTCTTCCTGTGTACCGGTTGTTCTTGATCTCCCAGAACATATAGAATTCGGGGAACTTGTTCTTTATTTTCCTATAAGCTACACCGTACTTTGAATCCTTAAGCGGATTCTGTTCAAGGAAGAAATGGTTCTTTGAGATTTCTATCATGTGGAGAAGAGCTCCTCTTCTTGTTCTAACTACTTTAATCTTTACGGGCTTTTCTTCCAGAACTCTCATGCTATCACCAAACAAAAAATATGTAATTGAATAACTTAAACCTTTTCTTCAGACAATTCTTCCCACACCAAGCACTCTGGGAGATATAAAAGCCCCAAGTTCCTCTTTTTTCTTCCCTACTGCTGTTATAGACTTTACAAACTCAAAAACGTTTCCCACAAACATGTTGTCCTTGAATGGAATAACTTCACCGTTTTTGACAACATAGCCAAGCTCAACCGTTAGTGAAAAATCTCCGCTTATTTGGTTTGCAGTGTGCTCGCCAAAGACTTTCTTTATTACAACTCCCTCAAAGTCCTCGAGCTTCTCTTCTCTTCCCTCCACGATTATGTTGCTCGTCCCTATGTGAGGGGGGGTCCTAAAGTCTCTCACGGCATTTCCCGTGCTCTCCATTTTAAGGAGCCTTGCATATGTTTCGTCCAAGATAAAGTTCTTTAAAATACCACTTTCAACCAGAACAGTTCTCTGAGAAGGATTTCCTTCGCCATCGAAAGAGTAGCTCGCGATTTTGCCTTCCAGTGTGGCATCATCAATGAGGGTGAATGCTTCACTTGCAACGCTTTCACCCAGTTTGTTAAATCTGCTCCTTCTGTGATATACGTTGTCCCCCCTTAGGTTTGAAATGAACAGTCCAAGGATTGATGCAACTGAGTGCGGCTCTAGAACGAGCTCTCCATCAAAAGACTCCAGCGGTTTTGCATTGTAGCTTAGCTCAACCTCCTGCATAGCCTTTTCGAGCCCTTTCTCAAGCTCTCTTTCGAAGTCCATCATAGTTCTTGAGGCTTTGTAGTAATCCCCAGTTCCAACTTTTCCATCTTTTCTAACGATGTAAACGCTAAAGCTCATTGCTGTGCCTTCTTCTTTCATCTCGATTCCGTTTGAATTCACTATGCCGTCTTTTGCCACACCAAAAGCCAATCTCCCCGAAAAAGTATAGCTTCTTCCATATTTATCTCTCAGCTCGCTCTCTTTTTTAGAGATCCCTCTTCCTAGCTCTAAAGCTTCTTCAAACTCCAGCTTCGCTATCTGCTTATCGTAAATCCCGCTAACTTTTTTAATGGACTTTTTTTCGGGGAATCCGTAAAACTTTACCTCTCCGACCTTTGCAAGTTTTATGGTCTTTTTAACAAACTTTTCAAGGTCTTCTTTTGAGTGGGTTAGCCCGGTAATATAAGAAAAGCCCTGTTTTCCGTTGTATCCCACCCTAAGGCCAATGCCAGAATGGTATTTCCTTTGGGCTCTCTCAAGCTCACACTTCTCAATTTTAAATGAACTTCCCCTACCAATCTCCCAGTAAACTTCCCACTCGACGTTCTCGCGGTTTAGGATTTTAATCAGCTCATCTATCATTTTTCCACCCGGCTTTCATAAGCCAGAAAAGACTATTAAAGATTTTTGTGTAAAATTTATACTGGCGAAAACAATGAGACTTCCTTGGTTGATTTTGGTTCTCGTGGTTGTTGTAGCAGGATGCTTGGAGATGAATGAGACCTCTAAAAGTACTCAGAGCAGTTCCTTGGAGTCATCCTTCTCGTGTCCAGTTGTTCATCCGGGTTATGGGGAGTTCAACGCGAATAATCTCCTTTTTGAAAAACTCGACGGCAAAGTGCTGCAGACTCCAGCGTTTCTAATGCCTCCCAATGCCACTATAAGAATTAGAGGCAAACTCTTCGCCAAGGAGTACAAAGTGGGCAACATAACGTGCTACTATGCAGGGAAAGTAAAGATAAAGGCCTTTCTGGGAACTCCCAGTATGAGTGGAAGCTGGAGCCATATGGCAGAGAATCTTAGAGATATTGAAAACATAAGCGTCGAGATAACTCCGAGAGAGCTTTTTATCTCCCCGGAGAAAAATGCGACCTTCGAGGTGGAAATCAATACTAAAAACACCCACGTTGGTCAGAATTATTATGTTTACATAGTGGCATTTGGAGAAAGTGGATGGAAGAGCTGGGGCAGAATTGAGATAAAAATCTGGGGATCAGAGAAGTCCTCCCACTAGTGCCCTCGTCAAAACGTGGGGTCCTCCGTCGTCAACGGATACCCATTGACCTTTTCCGCAGTAGCCGGGGAACTCGATTTTGAGGTCTCTCCCTATGGCTCTTATGTTCTTGAGGACGTCTAGAATCTTGCCCGAGAGCGCTACATCTCTTATGGGGGTCTTTATCTCCCCGTTCTCGATTATATATCCTTCCTTTGCTCCGAACATGAAGGTTCCGTTAGCTATGTCCACCTGCCCGCCTTTGTCTCCTATGAGGTAGAGCCCGTTTTTGACCTCTTCAACCATCTCCTCAAAGCTCCAGTCTCCGGGCTCTATATAGGTGTTGCTCATCCTCACGAGGGGCTGATAGTTGTAGCTCTGTGCCCTTCCATGACCGTTAGGCTCAAGCCCAAAGAAAGCCGCAGTTTCTCTGTCGAGGAGATATTCTTTGAGAACCCCATCTTTTATTATCTCAACTCTTCTCGCCTTAATCCCTTCATCATCGTAGATGTATGAGCCAAATTTTCCCGGCAAAGTGGGATCATCTACAACGGTGAGATCCTCAACGGCTATCTCTTTCCCAAGTTTTCCTTCCAGTATGCTTTCCCCGTTTTTAACGGCATCTCCCTCCGCTGCATGCCCAAGGGCTTCGTGAATGAAAACTCCGGCAAGCTCGGGGTCAACTATTACGTCAAACTCTCCCGAGGGGGGCAGGGATGCGTTTAAAAGTTCTTTGGCTTTATTTTTGACAAAAGACGTCCAGTAGTTGAAGTCTATCCCTTCTATCATTTCCCATCCCACAGTGCCTCCAAAGACCTTCCAGTAGGTCTGCATGTCATTGCCTTTTTTTGCAGTGACAGAGAAGCTCAAACGTATTTTGGGAACTACTGTTCTGATTTCACTTCCCACGGAGTTAAAGTAGAACTGCTCTTTCACCCCATCTCCGTAGGCTATCCTTCTGTTGGGTAGCTCTTTTTCCACCAATAGAGAATCCAGCTCCTTTAGAAGGGTTATTTTCTCTTCCAAATCCACATCAGAAAATGGCTTCTTAACACTTATTTCCGCATCATCCTTAACCGGGTCTCCAACATAGATTTTTGAGTTCCCCTTTGTGGCTTTTGCAATTTTCATTGCAGTTTCAAGGGCTTTTTCTGCCCTTCTAATGTCATTTGCCGATGAGAAACCCCAAGAACCGTCAAAAGCTCTAACACCAATCCCAATTTCCATGTTTGAAGAGATGTCCTCAAAGTGAGAGTTCTGCATTTCAATATGGGTTGCACTTATTCTGGCTATTCTCACCTCGTAGTAAGGTATTCCATACTTTTGACTGAGCTCCTCGGCTTTTTTGATTAGCTTTTCAACTTCCATAGAACCCCCAAAGAAGAGAGCTAAAGGGGGTTTATATTGTTTTTGGAAAAGGAGAAGAAAAAAGGGAACTCAGTAGTCAACTTCTCCTTTTTCCTTAAGCTCTTTGTACATTCTCCACGTTATAACTGGCTTTTTAGCTGCGAGCACATCATCAACTCTCCTAACTGCCGTGTTATGTGGAGCACTCTTGACGATTTCTGGGTTTGTGTATGCCTCCTCGCTGATCTTCTTGAGTGCTTCAACGTAAGCATCTAATTCCTCTTTGCTGACAGTTTCTGTTGGCTCGATCATTAATGCTTCATGCACTATGAGTGGGAAGTAAATCGTCGGCGCATGCAGTCCAAAGTCGAGCAATCTCTTAGCAACATCTAAGGTCTTTACACCCGTCTCCTTCCTCATGGGTTCTGCTGAAAATACCACCTCGTGCTTCCTAAGTTCTTTGTGAGGTAGCTCATATCCTCTTGTGCCCTTTAGTTTTTGTGTGAGGTAGTTGGCATTCAACACGGCAACCTCAGCAACTTCCCTAAGTCCTTCTCTTCCCATCATCTTAAGGTATGTAAGCGCTCTAACAAGTACTGCGAAGTTTCCATAGAACTCCTTAACTTTCCCAATGCTCTTTGGTAGATCGTAGTTTAGATAGTATTTTTCTCCGTCGAATTCCACTAATGGCACTGGCAAATAGTCTACGAGATGCTCTTTTACACCGACAGGCCCTGCTCCAGGGCCGCCACCTCCGTGAGGCGTTGAAAACGTCTTGTGAAGGTTTATATGGACAACATCAAAGCCCATGTCTCCTGGTCTTATCTTTCCGAGAATTCCGTTCAAGTTTGCACCATCATAGTACAGTAATCCTCCAGCTTTGTGGACTATCTTTGCTATCTCCAAAATGTCCTCCTCGAAAATTCCCAAAGTATTGGGATTTGTGAGCATTATTCCTGCTGTCCTCTCGCTTACAGCATTTTCTAAAGCCTCTAAGTCTACCATGCCCTGTTCGTTTGAGGGTATCTCAATGACTTTAAAGCCAGCCATCGCTGCTGAGGCTGGATTTGTACCGTGAGCTGAATCGGGAACAAGCATTTCAGTCCTTTGGGTCTCTCCACGGTCGAGATGATAGGCACGGATTATCATGACTCCCGTGAACTCACCATTAGCACCGGCAGCCGGCTGAAGGGTGAAGCGATCCATTCCAGTGATTTCTTTAAGCCACTGCTCGAGCTCCCACATTATCTGCAGGGCACCTTGAACAGTTCTTTCATCTTGGTAGGGATGTATGAATGCCACTTTAGGATGGTTGGCAAATTCTTCGTTTATCTTTGGGTTATATTTCATAGTACAAGAGCCGAGTGGGTATATGCCGGAATCCACGCCATAGTTCATCTCGCTTAATCTTGTATAGTGTTTGACTATCTCCGGTTCACTAAGCTCCGGAAGCTCAAGGCTTTTCCTCCTTAAGCCTTCTGGAATTTGAACATCAACATCCTCAATAGGTTCTGGAAGAGTAAAGCCGATTCTTCCAGGCTTTGAGAGTTCGAAAATTAGAGGCTCATCCCATTTAGCCTGCCTGAACATCTTTACCACCTCACAGCTCCGCCTCGTTTATTATCTCTCTAACATTCTCTATGAGTGCATCTATCCATTCTTTCCTGGTTGTTTCAGTCACTGCCAATAGGGCACTCTCGCCGAGCTCCGGGAAGTGTGGTTTTAGGTAGAAACCACCGTGTATTCCTTTTTCGAGGAGTCTCTCATGAATTACCGAGTAGGGAATCTCGAATTTAGCTGGAATATCCTTGAAGTTGATTGCATCAAACGGTATTTCAGCGACTTCACTTAATCTCTTCTTGAAATACGCCGTGTTCTTCAGGATTATTTCTCCAAGCTTCTGCACTCCCTTTGGCCCAAGGGAAGCTAGGTGAATTGCAGCTGCAACTGCTACAAGAGCTTCGTTTGAACAAATGTTTGATGTTGCCTTTGCCCTCCTTATGTGCTGTTCCCTTGTTTGAAGTGTCATGACAAAAGCCCTTTTGCCTTCTGCATCTTTCGTCATTCCAATAATTCTTCCTGGCATCTGTCTTACGAGGGCTCTTTCATTTTTAGTGGCGAATATACCCGCTCTTGGGCCTCCGAAGTTTAATGCACTTCCGAGGAAAGACGCCTCACCAACCACAACGTCAGCTCCTAAGTTGCCTGGTGCCTCTATTACTCCCAGAATCGTTGGGTCTACGCCTACAACAAATAGAGCATCGTTTTCATGAGCAATCTCTCCAATTTCTTTTACCTGTTCTTCGATTATCCCAAAGAAGTTGGGAAGCTCAACGTAAACTCCGGCGGCATCTTTAACCTTTTCCTTCAGATCCTCGAGATCAATCTGTCCCTTTTCATTCCATTTTACGTATTCTATCTCCATGTCCGCTCCTTCTACAAAGGTCTTGAGAACCTTATCTCTTTCCGGATGAAGATGCTTTGGAACCACGAATTTGTCCTTTTTCTTAACCCTCGCTGCCATTCTTGCCGCTTCACCGAGTGCAGTTCCCCAGTCATACATCGAGGCATTTACAATCTCCAGTCCGACCAGCTCTCCGATCAAACTCTGGTACTCAAAAAGTGCCTGCAGCATTCCCTGGCTTATCTCCGCTTGATAGGGGGTATAGGAAGTTATGAATTCGCTCCTCTCTATGAGGTACTTTACATGAGCTGGTACATAGTGGAAGTAAGCCCCAGCACCAAGAAAAGTTGGCATCTCAAGGACAGTCTTGTTTTTGCTGAGAATCTCGTTCATCTCAAGGAAAACTTCATATTCGCTCTTGCCTTCTGGAAGATTAAATTCTTTGACAAAGCCTTTCGGAACATCAGAGAAGAGATCTTCAATGTTCTTAAAGCCAATCTCTCTAAGCATTTCCTCCTTGTGTGCCGAGTTTGGAATGTAGTGTTTACCCATGTTCACCACCTTTTTGAAATTATCATCTGAATATTTTGTTTCACTAAAATATATGCTTTGTGGAGGGCAAAACTTAAAGGGAATAGTATTCATTGAGCTAGTGGCAGAATAACAAGGGGGATTCAATAATGATAATAGCTTTCGACTTTGATGGAACGCTTGTGGACAGCTACTCAGTCATAGAGAAGGCATTTAGAAGAGCGTTAAAAAAACACTTCCCTTGGCTCCCTTTTAAAGGGGTACTCGCTAAAATTCTCACTAAGATAGAGCTTTACTTTGAAAGACCTAAATTTGGAAAGCATACCGGCAAAATAAAACAGCCAAGGTTTTTCAAAACCAAATTCGCTCGTACATGGTTTGAGGAGAGGGCAAAACTTTCAAAACCAATTGACGATTCAAAAGAACTTCTGAAAAAGCTTAAGGAAGAGGGGCATATAGTGATATCCTTTTCTGCGGAGGATTTTTTAGATGGCATGAAGGAATACAGACTGAAAATAGGGGGCTTTTACGAACTTTTTGATGATGTGATAATTTTTGGAAGGGAGATGACGCTCTGCGAGGCATTTCAGCTTGTTAGAGAGAGATATGGAAACGAGATTTTTGTATGGATTGATGATAAACCATGGCGCTTTATTGGAAGGGGAGACGAAAACACGGAGTACGTTTGGTACTATTTCCCTCCAACGGCAAAATACGTTACCAAAGAAATCTTAGATCAAATTCCGCACCTTCACGTTATCCAAGATCTCTGGAGCATTTTTGATGTGATAGAGAGGATAAAAAGCGAGAGAAGCTAATCCCCGCTTATATATTCTAGGGTATCATCAATGAATTCGTTAAGGTCTTCATCACTTACCTCCTCAATTCTGAGCTCAAAGGTTTTTCCAAGTGCCCATCTTATCGCTATGTTTCCTCTGTCACTCTCGACTATAACAAGACCAAATGGCATGTCTCCTGCCCAATGATGTTTGGAAAACTTTATCTTAAAGCCCCTTCGCTCCAGTTCTTCTAATATTCTGCTATAGGTCTCGTAAGGGCCTAGATCTGTCTTTGCAAATCCTATATAAGCCATACTATCACCAGCTTTAGCTCTCAGCCCAAATTTAAATATTTTTCGGTTAGCCTAACAAAATTCAATATGTTTAAAAATTCTGAGGAGTAGTTCCAACCATGTATAAGCTCCTTCCTCAGAAGGCAATTAAAATTAAAAATTCCATCATAATAGCGGATCTACACATTGGGTATGAAGAAAGCATGGCAAAAGAAGGCATCTATCTTCCAAAAGCCTTCAGACAGATGGTTAATTCCGCTGTTGCCCTTCTCAAAGAAGAACGACCAAAACGATTGATAATAGACGGCGACCTCAAGCATTCGTTCATTCCCCTCAAGCGAGAAAAACTTGAGCTCAAGGCGTTTTTTGAGGAGGTAATTCCTCTTGTGGAGGAAACAGTTGTTGTAAGGGGTAACCATGACGTAGGGATAAGCTGGATCAGGGAACTTGGTGTAGAGGTCGTTGATGAGCTTGAAATCGGGAAGTGGAAAATAGTTCACGGTCACAAGCTTGTCGAGGGGGAGAAGTTTATAATAGGACATGAGCATCCTGCAATAAGGCTTAGGGATGAAGTTGGAGCATTAATAAAAGTTCCGATATTTTTAGTGGGTGAGCCTCTAATAGTGCTCCCAGCTTTTTCTCCATGGGCATATGGAAACGATATTCTCAGGGAAATCGTTTCTCCCTTTCTTAGAGATGTCAATCTTTTCAATTTTAAGGTTCTTGTCCCCCTAGACAAAGAGCTCCTGGACTTTGGAAAGCTTGGAGACCTAATCAGAGCACTCCAAAGAATTTGACCGCAAGGATTAAAATCAAAAAGAACCAAATTTCTTCTGGTGATTATATGGATGTATTGAGTGCTATAATATTCTTCGCCTATGCTCCAGCTTTGGCACTGCTCTGGTATTTCTATCACGAGGATAAGTATGAACCCGAGCCAAAACGCTATGTTATGGCAACATTTATCTTGGGAGCTACTCTCTCTGTTGGCGTTGCAATGCTCTTAGAGGCCTTTTTAGTACAAGGAGAGTTTGGATATGCTCTCTTACCAGCAACCGCATTTTATATGGCGCTTGTGGCCGGCATTGTGGAAGAGCCTGCAAAAGCTCTAGCCATTAGGCTTCCATTTAAGGCAGGGAAAATGGATGGAATAATGGATGGCGTGGTTTACGGTGTTGCAGCGGGATTGGGATTTGCAGCTACCGAGAATTTCTTGTACGGGATTGGCTTTGGGGTTGGGACCACCATTGTGAGAGCTTTCTTAACACCTTTCGCCCATGCCACTTGGAGTGCAATAGTTGGCGTTGGATACGGGTTGAAGGCGGAGGGGAAAATCCAAAGCCTTTCAAGCTATTTTGCCCTTGCAATACTGCTCCACTTTCTGTGGGACTATTTTGCATTTCTAAGCCTTGCAATCCCCTCGTATTACATCTTCACGATATTGCTGATTTTTATTAACATAGCCCTCATTAGGTATTTTATAATGCTTGGACAAAGGGAAGACCTCGAAAGAGCGTGGTGGTACTGGTTCGTTAGGAGGTGAAGGCATGAAAGAAAAAATAGAGAGAGCTCTCTTTGAGGTGAGGCCATATATTGAGTACTACGAGGAGCTAAAGAGAAAAGTTGAGGAGATAAGTTCAAAAGCCCAAGATGAAGTCTCTTTTGTAAAATCTTTGGAAGAGGAGATAAGGAACTCCCAAGAGCCCTTTAAAACAGACCTAAGGATATTCCTTCAAAAGTTTAGTTCTCTCTGAGGAAGCTCTCCTAATAATTTTCGGAATTTTCTGTTTTATTTGAAAATTTTTCTGAAATAACAGCAATTCTTGACCATCCATGGTTTATGAAAATACATTCATGAATCCCTTCCTTGCGTCTTGTGCTCTTTGCATGCCCTA
This sequence comes from Thermococcus litoralis DSM 5473, assembly GCF_000246985.2. NCBI lineage: Archaea > Methanobacteriati > Methanobacteriota > Thermococci > Thermococcales > Thermococcaceae > Thermococcus > Thermococcus litoralis. The sequence continues at coordinate 2,017,402 of NC_022084.1, forward strand.
TGATAAAAGTACAACATAGTTGCTTTTTTGTAAGTTATTTTGGTTTATAATTCTCGTTAGCGAATATAATCGATCTAGAAAACTTTATATGTGCAAAAAAGGCAGAATGTCTTGCTTTTGTATCTCTGGTATATAGAATAGACCACATGTACAAAAATGTACGGAGGGTTGAAAATGGAAAGGTATGTCGGGCAGAGCGTTACAAAGAGGGAAGAAAGCTATAGAGAAGTAACACCAGTTGCCATAATCTTAGGGGTTCTCTGGGGAGCATTTATGGCCGCAAGCTTTACCTACGCCGGAATGATTATGGGTTTTACCTCTGGAGGCTCTGCAATAGCGGCAATTGTTGGTTGGGGCATTCTTAGAGGACTACTCAAGAAGGGTACGGTCGTTGAAAATAATATAGTCCAGACAATTGCTTCAGCAGTAAATATCTCCGTTTCTGGTGTCATATTCACAATACCGGCACTTTACATAATGGGCCTTCACCAGGAGATAAACACCTTGTACTTCTTCCTGGCAACAGCCGCTGGAGCAATTTTGGGTATAACATTCATAATTCCACTCAGGAAGCAAATGATCGAGATAGACAGGCTTAGATTCCCAACAGGTACTGCAGTGGCTACAATACTCAAAACTCCCGGTAGCGGTATAGAGAAGGCAAGATTGCTGTTCTTTGGTATGATTCTCAGTGCCCTAGTTTATCTCATTCAACAGTTCCCTCTATTTGGGCTACCCCACATAATACCCGAGGTCGTTGACCTTGGCTCAGTGCTCCACCTTCCAGAATGGATTAACCTAACTATAGCCCTCTCACTCATGGTATTTGGTATGGGTTTAATCACTGGAAGAAACGGTCTGATAGTTCTTGCTGGTGGTATACTCTCCTACTACATCATAACACCAGTGGTTAAAGCCCTTGGATGGATTCCAGCTGATGTTCAAGGTAGTGCTATAAGCGGTTACGTTTATGGAACTATGACAAGACCCCTTGGTATAGGAATGCTTCTTGGTGGTTCAATAGCAGGACTGATACTCTCACTTCCGGTAATTGCTGTTGCAATGAAGAGCCTTGCACAGGCGAGCAGAGTGAAAGACAAAAATGGAAATAGTGAGGAGCTTCCAATATACTATCTAATTGGTGGAGCAATTTTGGCATTTGCTTTACTCTTAATAACAGCATACAAGCTTGGAGGCCTTGGACTTGGTAGGAGCCTCCTCACAGCTCTCATCGGTGTTGCATGGATTTTTATAGCCTCACTTCTCGTAGCAATGTCCACCGGAATGACTGATTGGAGTCCAGTATCGGGTCTTTCCTTAGTCTCGGTTATGATACTTCTCTATTTGACCCACAAGAACGTGCCGCTCACCATACTAATGGGAGCAACTGTTGGTGTTGCCATTTCAGGTGCTGCAGATATGATGCAAGACCTTAAGACTGGTCATATGGTGGGTGCTATTCCATCAAGACAGCAAAAAGTTGAGCTCTTAACTGCCTGGCTCGGCCCAATAATCGCTCTAACAGTTGTCGGCCTTATATGGAATGCCTATGGAATTGGAAACGACAAAGTTCCAGCACCTCAGGCAATGGCTCTCAAATCAATGGTAGATGCAGTGCTCGGTGGAAATGTTCCAATAGACAAGTTCATAGCGGGAGGATTACTTGGCTTTGTCCTCTCACTCAGTGGAATCCCAGGACTTGGTGTTCTCGTGGGACTTTCAATGTACCTTCCAATGCTTTACATCATTCCCTATGGAATTGGGTGTGTTGTGAACGAGATTGCAAAGAGGAAGAAGGGCTATGAGTTCATAGTTGAAAAAGTGCTCCCATTTGCTGCTGGATTAATGGTTGGAGAAGCCGCTATGACCCTACTCTTCGCAGTGCTCACAGTTGCTGGGGTATTACAACCATGAGGTGATGAACATGAAGAAGCTAGTTGGGAATGTTATGCTCACAGCCGGTTTAATCACAGGAGCTATAGCTTCCGCCAGAAATCCACCACTCTGGTTTGCAGTTGGTGGGGCATTATTTATCATGGGTGCTGGGATAGTCCTTAGAAGACAGGGAGAGAAGGAAGAACTTCACAGAAACATTACTAAAGGAGAAGGAGGAGAAGTAGAGCTTAAGAAGATTTTAGAAAACGCACTTACAGAGATAGAAACAGTGATTAAGGAGAAAGAGACAGACCTCGAAAAAGCCAGGAAGAGACTAGGAAAAGTGCTAGAGACGTTGGAAACATTTGCGGAAAAAGCCCAGCCGCTTAGGATAAAAGGAATCAAATTCTATGGAGAAATCATGACAAGTTTTAGCAAAGCCGAAAGACATCTAAACAGAGCCTGGAGTGCCTATGCAGATGGATACATTAGGGAAGGAGATACCTACTTAGAGTCTGGATATGCCCAGCTGAGGGAGACTTCAAAACTCTTAAAATCCAAGAGCTGACTTTTCTTTTTTCTTTATTAAATCGATGAGAAAAGATAAATACTCAAGAAGCTAAGATAAGTTTGGTGAATGATATGAAAAGACTCTTTAGTATGATTTTGGTTATTCTTGTAGCTGTCAGTACTTCTGCTTGTGTTTCAAAAGAGAGCTCTACACAGTCTACAACACAAGCCTCTACTCCTCCTGCAAGCGAAAGCTCTAATAGTTTTACTTGTAACGTTTACTTTCACAAAGGAGGAACGAGCAAGCATTAATTCTGTGCAGAAAGTTATAATGATCCAAGGAACGGGAAAATTGTGGCTCCAAAATAACTTGCCCACAAAAGGGGAAATAGAGATAACAAGAACAACAAGCTATGAAGGCTTAGAAGAAAGCACTACAACATCAAATGCTAGGATAGAGTTTGAAATAGCCTACACTTACCAGCCTCCAGAGTGGGTTGCTGAGGTTACTGGATGATTTTTAAATTTTCCAATTTTTCTACCGAAAAATATATATATCTTTAAATGCGTAACACATTTCGGTGAGATATTTGAAAAAACCTCTGGCTGTACCCTTAATCCTCTTTGTAGTAGTGAGCTCTTCTGCATGTATGCAAAAGGAACCGACGCCGGAGGTGATTATTAAGGAAATCGAAGACGTTGATAAGTATATGTACTCAGTGGATTATGTCGTTATAAGTAACTTCAGCAACACCACAATCCATTCTCGGGGTGGCTTTAACTATGACAGAGAGGAGGCATTCTGGGAACTAATTACAATTCAGAGCAACAATGAAGTTTCTTACTTAAATTGGACTCTTCTCGGAGATTTTATGTACTTTTCCTTTGCGATAGAAAGGAACAATAAAATAGTGCAAAGTAGCGAAGCAAACATGACAATTCAAGAGTACTTTGAAAAGCTGAAAAAAGGTCCGACATACATAAAAAGTCCGGAAGAATTAAAATATGAGATATTAAAAGGTCCAAACCTTGCGAGAAACCCCCTCTATTCAATCCGAGACATGCTTCAGAATGCGACTAACTTTGAAATTGCAGAAGGAGATGGAGTTTACCTAGTCACCTACAAAAGACCTGAATGGATCAAAAAGGTGATTGAATGAAGAAACTAATTTTTCCTTTACTTCTTGTTTTCTTCTTTTCCGGATGCCTTTTCTATGAAAGAGCTCCCACAACAGATGAAATAGTCGAAGCGATTAAAAAAGTTGGAGAATATCAATATCAAGCTCATATCTCAGAGATTGAAGATTCCAGGTTAATGTTTATCCAAAATATAACCGGAGGCATGAGCTTAGAGAGGAACGAAGGCTTTGAGGAGTGGAAAACCTACAGCCCAAACGGAGAGTTAAGAGAGATTTACAGAGTTGCTGTATTTGATGGAAAATACCACAGTTATAGATTTAGACGGGATGAAGAGGGAGTGCTTGAAAACGTAACTGAAGAGTATCCCCTCGAAGAGCTTGTATCTACAGAGAACACGACATCTTTCCTTAAGGACTACTTTGGCTGGCCACTCATGACCTTATCGGTTTTTCTTAAAAACGGGACCGCTGAATTTGTTGGAAGGAAGGATGAGCTCTACGTTTTTACCATCAGATACAACAGAAAAGAGGAAGACAAAGACTACGTTTACATCTGGAACTCTACCGGAGAGCTGTGGGTAAATGGCACCCTTCCAGTGAGGTTCCTCGTTAATATAACCACTACCACAATAGAAAGCAACTCAAATAGAACGAAAACAGCAATTTCCTTAGTTGAGTTGAGCCTTTCCTATTCTTATTTAACTCCAGAATGGATTAAAAAATGAAGAGATCAAGCTGAATCGACTTCTCTGGTTGCGACTACTTTCATGTCCAAATTTAGAGGTTTCTCTAAGATTACTTGACCAACCTCTACAGGTGCTTTAACCTCAATCTTTGCAAGCAGTTTCATAAGCTCGGGTATCTTGTCTTTGGGAACTGGCTTGTCGGTCTTAACACTCACCGTGGGCAGCTTGCCATCTTTAACCTTTATTACACTCATTACAACCCTTTTTGGGCTTATGACCTCTTCAATTGCCCACTCTTTTCCCCTGGGGCATTTGTGACCGCTTACTTCTTTAACTCTACCATTTTCGACTTCCACTTCAACTGTGCATCCCATGGGGCATACTATGCAGGTGAGCTTATACCTCACCCTTCTCCACCTCCATGGTTATCTCTTTCCCGGCTTTTTGTATTTCCTCGGCTTTGAGCTTTATTCTGAGCATCTCGGAGGGTTTAACCACCGGAAGTCTTAGTTCCTTTCTGATTTCTGGAAAAGTTACTCTAACGTTTTCCATTGGTCTGGAGACCCTCGCATAAATATAAACGTCCCTCTCCCCGCTTATGTAATGTGGAGCCAAAATTCTGACATTTGAGCCTCTTTTCAGCTTTATCCACTTTCTTGAGGGAATTCCTTGGTTTTCGATGAACTCCTTGGCACCTAAAGCTGCCAGCTCCCCTTGTTCCGCTACGTAATCCACGAGGTCGTTTATCAAGAGGGCATTTCCCGCCACAAATATTCCCGGGATGGTGGTTTCTAGGAGTTCATTAACTATAGGTCCTCCGTTTAGGGGGTCTATTTGAGCCCCTATCTTTTTGAGAAGCTTCACGTTTGGTATTAGCCCTGCTGAAATAAGCAGTGTATCACATTCGATCCAGAATCCACTCCCTGAGATTTCTTTCAGGTTTTCATCGACTTTAACTACTTTTACTTTCTCCACTCTTTTCCTTCCTCTAACTTCCACGACCTTGTGACTCAAGTAAAGAGGAATTTCAAAGTCTCTGAGAATCATAACGTTCCTTGCAAGACCGCCGGGGTAGGGCATGAGCTCAATGACCGCCTTTACTTTTGCTCCTTCTAAGGCAAAGCGGCGCGCCATTATTAAGCCAACGTCACCAGAGCCAACTATAACCACTTCTTTTCCGGGCATTACACCATAAATGTCCATTAAAGTTTGAGCCTCTCCAGCCGTATAAATGCCTGCAACTCTATCTCCCACAATGCCTATCTCGAAAGCGTGCCTTTCCCTTGCCCCGGCAGCATAAATTATTGTCTTCCCCCACACCTCCTTCACGCCTTCCGGAGAAGAAAAGACAACCTTCTTCTCCAAGTCGGAGTAGTTCTCAATCTCAAGAACGTATGCATTGGTATAGTGCTCTATGTTCAGTTCGTTTATCTCTCTGATAAACCTATGTGCAAATTCCGGCCCGGTAAGTTCCTCTTTGAAGTAGTGCAATCCAAATCCGGGGTGTATGCATTGAGGCAAAATACCTCCCAAGAATTCATTTTCATCTAACAGAAGAACTTTTAGGCCGAGCTTCTTTGCCTTAACTGCAGCGGCTAAACCCGCTGGACCTCCACCAATAATTATGGTGTCATAGATCACTCTACTTCACCCCTAAGGAGAACCTTTACATCTCCAATACCAATTTCGCTTCCCTTTCCTTTGAGGGTCACGTTCCAAAGGTCTACTCCATATTCTCTCGCTAGTATTCTGGCTATTCTTACCCTGCAGAAGCTTCCCTGACATGTCCCGCTTGTGGCTTTTGTCCTTACTTTGATTGAGTCGATGCTGGGAGTTTTGACGCCTATGAACTTCATCCTTTCGATGGCCTCAAGGATGTCTCCTTCGCTGACATGGTTGCATCTACACACTATCTTTCCGTAGGAGGGGTTCTCCTTTACCAGCTCGTTCGCCTTCTCCGGCTGGAGCATGAAGAAGTGCGTTATCTTCTTCCTGTACGGGTTCCACTTCCCCTTTTCCACGAGATTAATTCCGAGGTCACGCCGGATGATCTCCACAACCTCGTACGCTATGGCCGGAGCGCTCGTTAAACCTGGAGAGCGAATGCCAGCAACGTTGATAAATCCCCAAACTTCCTTTTCCGCCCTTATGATGAAGTCCCCTCCTGTAGGTTCAGGCCTCAATCCGGCAAATGTCCTTATTACCTTGCTCCTTGGAGGCAAGTTCGGCCAGAGCTCCTTGGCTTTCTTCCAGACCTCTTCGAGTCCCTCCCTAGTTGTTGCTAGGTTTTCCTTCTCTTCTTTTGGCAAATCTTGAGCATTCGGCCCTATCATCAGATGACCGCTTATCTCCGTGGTAACAACTACACCCTTGCTCTTTGGCGTTGGTGTGGGGAAGAGAACCCTTCTTGGGCCGGGTATGTCTTCATCAAAAATCCAGTATTCGCCTTTTCTTGGGTGAATCTCAAAGTCATTCACTCCTACCATTCTGGAGATCTCATCCGCATACAGCCCTGCGGCATTTATGATTATATCCGCCTCAATGAAGCCGTTGTTAGTTTCAACGCCTTTCACTTCTCCTCCTTCAACTTTTATCCCTCTAACCTCTGTTTCCAGGTGAAGCTTCACTCCATTTGCCACGGCATTCTCTACTATTGCAATAACCGCTGGTATTGGGCCTATCTGACCAACTATAGGAACCCAAAGCCCACCAAGAGCCTCTGGATTCAGGTTAGGCTCCAGATGGAAAAGCTCTTCTTTGTCTACAATTATCATCTCAGGAACTCCGTTTTTTCTCCCCCTCTCTAAGAGCCCCTCAAGTTCCTTGAAGTCTTCATCCCTTAGGGCAACTATCAGTGCACCATTCCAGATGTGAGGAATCTCAAGTTCTTTTACCCACTCATGCCAGAGGCGGTTACCCTTTATGCAAAGCTTTGCCCTCATGGGATATTTCTCTGGGTCATCATCGTAGCCACCGTGTATCAAAGCGGTGTTTGCTTTGCTCACGCCCCATCCTACGTCGGCGTTCTTCTCTATTAGATGAACTTCCAGGTTCTCATATTTGCTCAAGACGCGCGCTATACTCGCACCACTTATTCCAGCACCTATTATGGCAACTCTGGTCTTCATACTTCATCCCCCAATTTAGCTTAGGATAAGAATTTCACCATTTTAAAGCTTTCTCTGAGCTTTAGTCCAACTCAACGAAAAGGAAAGAACAGCTTTGGACATAAAAAGAGAGAACATGGATGAACATTGAATTAGTGGACATTTGTGATGAATAGCTTACTGAGTTTCAACAATCCTTGCCCATCCAAGTGCCCTCCTCACTGCCTCTTTCCAGCCCCTGTAGAGTTTCTCTCTTGTTTCTTTATCCATCTTTGGCTCAAAGACTTTTTCAGCCCTCCAGAGTTCCTTTATCTCCTCAAGGTCTTTCCAATAATCAACTGCCAAGCCGGCGAGATATGCGGCTCCTAGTGCGGTGGTCTCCTTTACTACCGGCCTTATGACATTTTTATTGAGAATATCTGCTTGGAACTGCATGAGAAAGTTGTTGGATGTAGCTCCTCCATCAACACGAAGCTCTTTAATCTGGACAAGCTTTTCCATTTCCTCGATAACGTCTCTCGTAAGATAAGCAATAGCTTCAAGAGTAGCTCTCGCTAAGTGTTCTCTCCCGGTACCGCGGGTTATGCCTATTATTACACCCCTTGCAAACTGATCCCAGTAAGGCGCTCCAAGACCAACAAAGGCCGGGACAAAGTAAACCCCCTCGTTGCTCTCGAGCTGTGTGGCGAGTTCCTCTGTCTCGGAGGCGTGATTTATGATTTTTATCCCATCCCTGAGCCACTGCACCGCTGCTCCTGTCACAAAGATGCTGCCCTCAAGAGCGTAGCTCACCTTTCCATTGAGACCCCAAGCAACAGTTGTGAGTAGATTGTCCGAGTAGAGCACCATTTTTCCAGTGTTCACCAGTATGAAGTTGCCCGTCCCATATGTTGCCTTGACCATTCCGGCTTCAAAGGCAGCTTGGCCAAATAAAGCGGCTTGCTGATCTCCGGCATCTCCACTCACGGGAATCTCAGCGCCGAGGAGCTCCTTCTTTGTGTAACCGTAAACTTCACTAGACTCCCTAACCTCGGGTAAAACGCTCTCGGGAATGTCAAAGAGCTCAAGGAGTTCATCGTCCCAGTCAAGCTTCTTAATGTTGAAGAGCATCGTCCTTGAGGCATTGGAATAGTCCGTAACGTGCTCTCCTGTGAGACGGTAGATGAGGAAGGTATCGACCGTTCCGAACATCACTTCGCCTCTCTCGGCCTTCTCCCTTAAACCTGGAACGTTGTCAAGGAGCCACTTAAGCTTCGAGGCAGAAAAGTAGGCATCGGGAACGAGGCAGGTCTTCTCCTTTATCATCGTCCCGTATTCGCGCTTTATCTCCTCCACCATTTCAGCGGTTCTTCTGCACTGCCAGACTATTGCGTTGTAGAGCGGTTTGCCATCTTTGTCCCATACAAGCGTCGTCTCGCGCTGGTTGGTAACTCCTATCGCCGCTATCTGATTCGGCTCTATTTTAGCGCTCTGAATTGCATCTTTTATCGCCCTGAGCTGGGCGTCCCATATCTCCTCGGGGTTGTGCTCGACCCATCCAGGCTTTGGATAGTGCTGGGGGGAACTCGTACTGGCCTATTCCGTGGATGTTGCTCTCCCTGTCGAAGATTATTGCCCTGGCGGAAGTCGTACCCTCATCGAGAGAAAGAACGAACTTTTCCACCATGCCTCACCTAAGGAGAATAGAGAGCATCGGGACTTATTAGGGTTTCCGCAACCGATGTTTTCTATGTGGAACAAGAGAAGAAGAAATTAAATCAAGCCTCGCCCTTTAGGGCGGGGAGGAGGTCATATCATCAGAACCACGAAAGAAAACTACAATTACGAACCATTCCAGCATTGGAGAGTAATGAGAGTTCATGCCGTCATACCTCTAAGAAAAACCTCCACATTAGATATACACCAGCAGAGATAAGGCCGAACACCGCAAGGAGGACTGAAAGCCCATGGAATTCCACAGGTGTGTATGGCAGACTAGTATCAACGTAAATATTCAGGTCAGCAACGTTATTCATGTTCTTCTCAATCTCTTCGATTTTCCTCTTATTGCTCTCAAGGACATTGAGAAGGATTTCCTGGCTCTCCGGGTTGAGATCGTTGATGTGTTCGAGAATTATCTCATTCTCTTTCTGAAGCTCCAAAACCTTCTCCAAGCATGCTTTAGAATTGTTGAAGTAAGAAACCACCCATCCATTCTCCCTGCACATCCGCTCAAACCTTTTTATATCCCCAAGCCTAAGGTTTCCATACATGTTGACGTACCTTTGATCAATTCGGTCTGATCTAACTGAGATGTTCAGCTTAGTAAGGACGTTAATTAGTCTTACAGCCTCTTCGCGCCTTGTTACTGTGACATATACATGGACCACGTGGCAGTGCCCTCCTCCCGATACATCGCTGTCACCGAACTTTTCGAGTTCATCCATAGCCAGGAGTTGCTCACGTGCGAGGAAAGCCTCCCTGGAGTAAACACCGAGGAATATCGAACCGAGAAGTATGAAAAATATAAATGGAACCATCGCAAGGATTAAGGCCTTCTTTCCTTCCATATTACCACCACTCCCGCAATTCCCGTCAGAACGACTCCGAGCCACAGGATTGCCATGATCGGCACGTTGCTGTTCCTTTTGCAGGAGTAGAGGATGATTACCTCCGCCCACGTCGCGTTTGATGTTCCCTCTTCTTCGGACGAGAGAAGAGACTTCATGTCGAGTATGCGAGTACCGATAAACTCACGATCAGAAGTATCGGATATGACTTCATACAGCTCAATGTATGCCCTAAGGCTAGATTCCAGCTCCTTTCTGTTTAGGGTTTCAGATTTTAGTGTCGCTTTTCCCACAGGAATACAAGAGTCTGGGAGTACCTCAAGAAGGGAGGTTCCATTCGGGACTAAAACATACGTATGACCGTATCCGTCCTCCAGTTCTATCCAACTGTGGGGAAATCCGTTGAGTGTATCCACAGTCCTGTTTAGTGCCCAATCATTTTCAATTCGACAAACAAACACCAGACGCTCACTGGGTATATGCAAAGGCTCGCTGATGTTCAGCTTTTCTAGCTCTTCACTAAACTCCTCGAAGTTAGGAAACACTGAAATTTCCGGAGGTGCTCCACACCTTGTAGGGGGTGTGATAGCCGCACCTACCATCAGAACAATCCCCAGCAGTGAAAGGATAATGAGTTTGTCCATGCGAATCATAGATAGTGGTAAGAACAAAAATTTAAAAAGTTTTCACCTAAGTCCAAGTTTTCTTAAGTAATCAATCATCCTCACCACGTCGTTCGCTATGACCACTTCAAAGAGCCCCTTGAGCTTGGCGAGGTTGTCGTCCTTGTAGAAGAGAACGTCGTTTTCAGTCCACAGAACAACCTTCAGGCCCAGGGAGCGGATCCAGTGAAGGGCCTGGAGGGTCTTTTCAAGCCCTATGAGCGGTATCGCTTCCATGGGAACGTTCACCGACCAGAGGTTGAGCTCATCCTTGAGCTTCGGGATTAAAGGCACCACTTCCTCGCGGTCTATGAGGAGGCCCATAGTAGTCTCATCGTCGTATTTTCTGTACTCGCGGAGGGCGTCTATATCAAATGATGACACCATCACCCGCTCAGGATTGTTCTCTGCTACGATTTTAGCAACCTCGCGGGCGGCGTCTCTGTCCTTCAGCTCAACGTTCACAAGCGCATTCCTCGGAATGACCTCAAAAACCTCTTCAAGCGTCGGGATCCTCTCACCCTGCCCAACGTCCGCTTTCTTGAGCTCATCTAATGTCATTTCCTTCTGCTTCCCCCTTAGATTTGATGTCCTGTCTATGCTCTCGTCATGCATAACTATAACTCTGCCGTCTTTAGTTAGCCAAACATCGAGTTCTACTCCATCCGCTCCAGCTTTTATTGCTTCAACAAACGCAAGTAGGCTGTTTTCTGGGTATTTACCTATTCCTCCCCTATGCCCAATAACCAATACTTTCTCGGTATCCCAGTGGGACATGTCTTATCGCCAAACCGGAGGTAATCTAATAGGAGTTAAAAACTTTTCTTCAGACGAGCTAAAAGGGTTCTAACTTCTACTGGATTGTTGGAGATGAAATAATCTCCTAAATCAATCAGCAAAGGTAGGTATCTTAGTTCATCCGCTTCATAGCTCCAGAAACCGATCTTTATTCCCATACCCCTGACCCATTTTAAAAGAGTCCTGAAGTTTGCAAAGCCCACATAAGATATTCCATCTATCGGGACATGGAGGGCAAATATCTCAAGACTTCGTTTTAGGAAGGGCACTTTTGGAACGCTGCTTCGCTCTATTATGGAAAAAGCCAACTTTAGCCCCTTATCACGAGCCCTCAAAGCTTTGAGTATCTCGACCTCTGTTGTTGATACTATCGCTTTTTCAACTTCGTAATTGCGAATAAGCTCTGGTAAATCTTCAACTGCCTCTGCATCCTTTACATCTGCATTGAAGAGGGCATTGGGGAATTTTCTGAATAGCTCTTCTACCTTCGCTATACGAACTCCCAAAGGTGCAAGTGCTTTGAGTTCTTTAAAAGTGAGTTCCTTTACGGAGTGCTTCTCCCCATCAACGATTATCTCTGGATCATGTAGGCTTACGAGCTCCCCATCTGCAGTTTTCCAAACATCGAACTCTATCCCAAATCCTCTTTTAACAGCTCTTTTAAAAGAAAGCATGCTATTCTCAGGTTCCCCAAGACCTCTGTGGGCTATTATCATAGTTCTCACTTACAACTTAAAAGTTAGAAGGAAGAGCTATTCAAGCTCTTTCAATCTCTTTTCAACTACACTCCATATCTCTGGATACTTTTCCCTTATTGCTTTTTCCAAAAGCTTGCTTGCTTCGTTTGAGATGCTGAATTCGGGAATAGTTTTCCTCAGATATCTAAGCACTGCCGCAGCTTCGGGAGACCACAAGGTAATCCTTGGATTTTTTAAAGCCTCCTGCAAACTTCTTTCGAGTGCTTCCCCATTTATCTCCTCCTTTTGGGGAGTCTCTAATTTGGGCATCGGCTCGGAGATTATTGCTTCCAGTCCCCTTCCAAGGGCTTTTTTCTTCTTCATACACCATCAACCTCCTCGGCGAGCTTCATATATGCCTTAGCACCTCTGCTGTCAGGCGCATATAGAAAAATCGGCTTTCCATGGGAAGGCGCTTCAGCCAGCTTTACGTTTCTTGGGATCATAGTTCTGAACACCTTTTCTCCAAATATTCTCTTTACTTCTTCCCTGACTTCCTTGGATAAATTGGTTCTTTTATCGAACATAGTGATTAAGAACCCTCTAATCTCGAGGGGAATACCCAATCTTTCCCTAACAAGTTTTATCGCCTTTAGCAGGAGACCGATTCCCTCTAGAGCATAGTATTCTGCCTGAATCGGTATTATCACTTCATCGCTGGCGACAAGGGAGTTCATCGTTAAAATGCCGAGGGAGGGAGGGGTGTCTATTATGACGTAGTCGTAATCATCCTTAATTTTAGCAAGTTTGTTTCTTAGGATGTACTCCCTCCCTATTTGGCTGCTGAGCTCAATTTCAGCACCGCTTAGTGCAATGTTGCTTGGGATTAAATAAAGGCCTTCTATTTCAGTGGGGATTATTGCATCTTCAGTGTCCACCTTGTCTAAGATCACGTTGTAGATAGTTGGAGTAGCATCTCTAAACCCAAGTCCGACTGTCGTTGCTCCTTGAGGATCCATATCAACGAGAAGAACTCTTTTTCCTTTGAGTGCCAATGCAGCTGAAAGGTTTATTGCAGTGGTGCTCTTTCCTACTCCACCTTTTTGATTTGCAATACTTATCACCGGCATGCCATTATCTACGAGCTTGGAAGTTATAAATCTTGGCAGTTATAAGATATAAGTTATAACTTAGAAGTTAGATGAACCGAAAGAATAATAACCTTCCTTAACGTACAGCATTAATGCGCTGATGTACTAAGAAGGTGATTAAATGGTCCAGTTCAACTATAAACGCATTTTCCTGCTCGGATTTGGGTTCTTTGGAATAAGTATAATATGGTCTCTGTACAATGCATACATCCCGATCTTCCTTCAAGACACATTTAGGATGAGCAGGACTGTTACTGGTTTCGTCATGACCATCGATAACCTCTTTGCGGTACTGCTGTTGCCTTTCCTCGGTGCTTTGAGCGATAAAACAAGAACAAGGATCGGCAGAAGAAAGCCCTACATCCTACTTGGAGCTCCTTCAGCAGCGTTGCTCTTTGCACTTATTCCGGTGGCAAGGAGGTATGAGAACCTTGCACTCTTCATGGGTACGATAGTCTTCATGAACTTCTTCATGGCACTTTTCCGTTCTCCTGTAATAGCCTTCATGCCAGACATAACTCCAAGTGAAAAGAGAAGCCAAGCAAATGGAATCATAAACTTTATGGGAGGCATTGGAGCGCTTTTGGCTTACTTTGGTGGGAAGCTTCTCTATGACATAAACTACGCCTACCCGTTCTTTGCAGGAGCGGCAATAATGCTCATTGCCAACCTCCTTGTGGTCTTCTTTGTACCGGAGCCCGAAGAATACCGCATCCCGGGAGAGAAGATAGACCTCAAGAAGCTCATAAAGGAGACCTCAAAGAAAAGCTTTGGTGAACTCAAAGAGAACCTCAAGGACGTATTTGCAAGTAAAGAAAAGAGCCTCCTATTCATTCTGCTCTCGATATTCCTTTGGTTCATTGCCTTTAACTCAGTAGAGACGTTCTTCACGAGCTATGCCAAGTACCATCTTGGGATTGAAGAAAGCACTGGAGCGTTCATGATGGGCGTTGTTTCCCTCAGCTTCATGCTCTTTGCAATTCCAGCTGGATTCATCGGAGGAAGGATAGGAAGAAAGAAAACAATAACCATGGGCTTAGTGCTTACAACAGCTGTAATGATATTGGCTTATCTTCTGGGAGAGGCTTCAAAACCTCAGAGCAGCGCTCTTACAGACCCCGTGGTGCTTAAATTTATGGTGCTCTTCTTCTTTGGCGGCATTGGCTGGGCGATGATAAACGTTAACTCCCTCCCAATGGTCGTCGACATGACTACGGAAGAGAAGCTTGGAGGTTACACCGGGTTATATTATTTCTTCAGCCAAGCGGCAAACCTTGTAGCTCCGCCTTTAGCAGGTGCATTTTTAGATGTCATTGGTTACAGTACTCTGCTGCCCTTTGCAGCAATTTTCTTCATATTAGCCACTATAACGGTTCAATTCGTTAAAAGAGGAGACATAAAAGGAAAAGTTAGCGATGTTTATGAGCTGATACCAGATATGGACTGAGGTGATGAGAATGGAGAGGAAAAAGTTTAGCTGGGGTGTTGTAATAGGATTGGCACTGTTGGGCTTCAGCAGAAGCACAGGATGGGCATTAAACAAGGGGCTCTCCTTCCCCTTACTTTCCAGCTATACAGAATCAGCCTTCATTAAAGGCACGATATTAGCCCTCGAAGGATTCATTGGGATTCTAATCCCACCTCTGCTTGGCTATTACAGCGATACCCTTAGATCAAAACACGGGAGGAGAAGGCCTTTCATAATGATAGGAGGTCTTCTTGCTGGCATTGCGGTGTTAATGATCTATACAAGCTATGCCCTTGGAGTTCCTCTGGCAGGATTTGCGCTTACATTGGCAGTATTTTACTTCTCCATGCACATCTACACAGCTCAATTCAGAGCTTTAATGCCAGACACCATAGAGAGTGGAGAGCGAGGAAAAGCCAGTGGAGTCATAACCTTATTTGAATGGGCAGGCAATCTCTTCCTTTTTGGACTAGCCGGGTTTTTGATAGCAAAAGCAGTGGCAGAAACGGGCGAAAGTGAGAGCATAAAGGCTCTAGCTCAAACCCCTTACCTTAAGATACCTTTCATTGTAACATCACTGTTCCTCATAGGGGCTGCTTTGTTCGTTTACTTCGTAGTTAGAGAGCCAAAGGCACCTGAAATCATGGAAGATGAAAGCCTGGTGAACTACCTCAAGAGCATCGTTACGAACAGGGATTTCCTTAAATTCTATGCTGCCCAGACTCTTTGGTGGATGAGCTTTGAGTTTGTGGCTATATTCCTCTATGGGATACTTGCTTTTATCCTCCACGGAAGTGCAAGTGAAGAAAACGTAAAAGCCGTTACTTCACTCGGCCTTTATTTAATGGCACTGTTCAATGTGACTGTCTTGCTTGGAGCTCTGCCCGGAGGTTTAATTTATGACAAAATCGGAAGGAGATTGAGCATCATAGTGGGTGGGATTGTATTTGCCCTACCCCAGCTGTGGGGATGGTTCATAAAAACCCAAACTCAAATAGTGATAGCACTCGCACTTGCTGGACTTGGCTGGGGAATACTGATGGTGGCATCATATCCCGTTATCGGAGATTTGCTGACCCAGTATGAAAAGGAGGCCTTCACCGGAAGATATTATGGGTTCTTTGAAGCAACACGCTCTTTGCCAGTACTGCTAGCGGGAACAATAGGTGGAGCTATCGTTGATCTAGCGGGAGGAAACTATAGGGTTTTATTCCCAATAGGAGCTATCATGGTGCTGGTTGCAATGCCAATGATATGGAGCATGAAAAACTTGAGGTGGGCAAGAAATGATCCTGGAAATAATTCTCCTTGCCTTGATTTTGTTTTTTGCTTTTATCTTTGTAGTGGCTTATAAGATGGTCACTCCTCCCAGAGAGATCAAGAACTGGACGCCTAAGGACGCTGAGATTGAGTACGAAGAGGTAACAATACCGACTTCCGACGGACTCAAGCTCAAAGGATGGTGGATAGATAGAGGAAGCGAAGAGACTATAATTCCCCTCCATGGTTACACCTCAAGCAGGTGGGGCTTTTACATAATTCCAATGATAGAAACCCTCGCAAAAAGCGGCTATAACGTTCTGGCCTTTGACTTCAGAGCCCACGGAGAAAGTGAAGGCAAATACACTACCGTAGGAGACAAAGAGCTTATAGACCTTATCTCCGCAATTGACTGGCTTAAAAAAGAGAAACCCAGCAGCGCCAAGCGCATTGGTTTAATAGGCTACTCCATGGGGGCTATGGTGGCTATTAGGGCTCTTGCAGAAGATGAAAGAGTCTGCTGTGCCGTTGCTGACAGCCCCCCTATGTATCTTGACAAGACAGGAGCCAGAAGCCTGAAGTACTTCGCAAACCTGCCCGAATGGCTTTACTACTTTGTGAAGCCCATATCAAAGATTATCACCGGTGCTAAGGAGGTAAACCCAATAGGATATGCCGACAGAGTCAAGAAGCCCCTCCTTTTGATAGCGGGCAAAAAAGATCCAATAGTCAAGGTCGAAGAAATTAAAGAGTTTTACGAAAGGAACAAGAAGATAAACCCGGATGTTGAGCTTTGGATCACTGAAGCGGCACACGTAAGGACGATTCAGCTTATGCCTGAGGAGTATAAGGAAAAGGTTTTGCAGTTTTTTGAGAAATACCTCTGATTTCTTTTTTCACTCCCAGTGAAAACAATGCTTAAGTATTTCACTCTTTTAAGATAATTTGGGGTGAGAAAATGAGAGTCAAGGTAGGAATCAACGGTTACGGGACTATAGGAAAGAGGGTTGCTTACGCAGTTTCAAAACAAGATGATATGGAGCTAATAGGAGTTACAAAGACGAAGCCAGACTTTGAGGCTTATCGTGCTAAAGAGCTCGGAATACCTGTCTATGCAGCATCCAGTGAATTTTTACCTAGATTCGAAAAGGCTGGATTCGAGGTAGCGGGCACTTTTGAGGATCTGCTCGAAAAAGTAGACGTAATTGTAGATGCCACACCCGGAGGAATGGGTGAGAAAAACAAAGCCCTCTACGAGAAAGCGGGGGTTAAGGCGATATTTCAAGGGGGAGAGAAAGCGGAGGTTGCGGAGGTTTCCTTCGTTGCACAGGCAAACTATGAAAAGGCTTTGGGCAAAAATTATGTTAGAGTTGTCTCTTGCAACACCACAGGCTTAACGAGAACCCTCAACGCAATAAAGGACTACATCAACTACGTCTACGCCGTGATGATTAGAAGGGCTGCGGATCCAAATGATGTCAAGAGAGGTCCCATTAATGCCATAAAGCCCACGGTAGAGGTTCCATCCCATCACGGACCGGATGTTCAGACGGTTATCCCAATAAACATCGAGACAATGGCATTTGTTGTGCCAACCACATTAATGCACGTCCACAGCGTAATGGTAGAGCTCAAAAAGCCTCTTACAAGGGAAGACGTCATCGACATCTTCGAAAACACCACGAGAGTTCTGCTCTTTGAGAAGGAAAGAGGTTTTGACAGCACAGCCCAGCTGATAGAGTTTGCAAGGGATCTGCACAGGGAGTGGAACAACCTCTACGAGATAGCGGTGTGGAAGGAGAGCATAAGCGTGAAGGGCAACAGGCTATTCTACATTCAAGCGGTGCATCAAGAAAGCGACGTCGTTCCAGAAAACGTTGATGCAATAAGAGCAATGTTTGAGCTCGCAGATAAATGGGAGAGCATCAAAAAGACCAACAAGAGCCTTGGGATTTTGAAGTGAAGCCAAAGCTTTTATAACCTTTTACAGATCTTTTCTCATGGAACCTGAAGAATATCTAATTGCTCTGGGTTTGGTTTTAATTATTGCTTTCTTTCTCTACCCTAGCGAAACTCTCTCTGGAACTTTTTGTGAGGGCAGCTTTGGAAAACTAGGAAGTTATGAGGTAAGCGTCCAGAATGGGTTTTTGAAAGTTTACCAAAAGGGAGAAGAGATATTCACCGCAAGGGGAGAACAAGTTTTTGTTAGAAAAGCGAACATAGATTACCTCATCTCAGATGGGTGCTACTCGGTCAGCGTAAGTGAGAAACCTGAAGAAGCCCTCTACCTCTTTGTTGTTGGAGTCATTCTAATTGGGATAGCTTTTTATTACATTGCCTTTTTGCGCTACCGTTAAATCCCAAGTTTTTCCTTCACTTCTTCTGCAGTGAGCCCTTTAACTAGCAAATCTTTCTCCCTACTTGTCTCTCCCCTCAAAAGGACAACCTCCGTCCCAAGCAGCTTTGAGAAGAACTTCACTACTTCCTTATTTGCCTTTCCCTCCACAGGGGGAGCTTTTACCTTGACCTTCAGCCTTTTTCGCCATTCATCTACGCCTTCAATTTCGGTTTTCTTCGCATTTGGTTGCACATATATCTGGATTATCACTCCTTCTTTGGCGTTTTTTATCATTACAATCACCGTAAAGTATTTGGGAAGAGAAAGATATTTAAAGGTGAGGGGGCTCAATGAGGGTGCTGGTAATTTTTCTTGTTATGCTACTTTTTCTTCCCTTAGCAAGTGCAGCTCAGCTGACATTTGTTGGGGATGAGAGCCTAAAAGAACTCCCTGGCTCTGGAACTCCAGGTGATCCATACCTTCTTGGAAATCTCTTCATAAATGCCACCAATGACACCGCTATTTTAATCAAAAACACCAGCGCATTCCTTTTAATAAAAAATGTGAGCATAGTGGGAGAGAACAAGCGTCCGGGAATAATTCTTGAGAATGTAAAAAACGTCAGGATTGAGAATATCAGAATAGTTAGATGCAGCTATGGAATAAAAATCATCAACTCCGAGAACATTACGATCGCCAATAGCACATTCAAGGGAAATCTGTACTGTTATTGGAAAAGCAAATTTGCTGGGGATGCTGATTGTAAAGGTGGAGCAATTTTTGCTGACTATTCAAGAAACCTGCACATAATAAATAACTCCTTTGTCCCCCATTCCTACCTCTTTTCAAACATATACGGAGTGTATCTGATAATGGTCAAGAACTCCACGATTTATGGCAATAGATTCGTAAGCTCCGTCAAGTGCTTTCCATCAGCAGCATTTGGTGGGTACTGTAAAGGAGCAGCGGTTTATCTAGATCGCTCCAGCGGCAACGAGATAATTAGAAATACAATTTACCTTCCTTCAAGTGGTGGTATGGAGTATGCGGCAGAAGTGTATGGTCTCTATATCTGGGGACAGAAAAATAGAATATTTCTCAATGATTTCTATGGGTTAGAGGCATTTACAAGTGAAGACGAAGCCAGGCGAGGAGTGGGTTTTCTTTACGTTCATATTTCTCCATTTGTTAAGATGGAACAATCCAGTGAGGCTCCTGCGGTATTTAATTCTCCAAAAGTCATTTATAGGTTTGGTAACGAGACTTTTGAAGGATTTTTGGGCAACTACTGGGATTCTTATAGTGGATCCGATGAAAATGGTGATGGTGTTATAGAGCAACCTTTCAAAGTCGATAAGTATCCATTGATTTTTCCTTCGGAAAACTATGAAATTGTGGGACCAGTGAAAGAAGGATTAAACACTACCACAAGCTCAACATGGTCTTCTCTGGTGTTGAACACTTCATCTCCTTCTGCTCCATCCCCACAAGAAGAAGAGAATCTCACCTACGTAAGCTTACTGGTAGCTATAGGACTAGTCTTGATCATCCTTTGGAGAAGAAAGTGAATACCGCCACACAACATCCGGAGGGAACAAGCCTTTTTCGAATTTTTCTATGATCTCTCTCGCTTTTGAATATGCGAAGTCAAACGTTTCTTTGTCTATAAGCTCATAGAGAAGTGCCATCTCAAGCTCGTCCTCGTCAAGAAGGAAGATCTCCCCATTGGGGAAAATGAAAATATCCAAGAACAAATCCAGCATCTCCAAGGTGTTGCCCTCTCGCTTTGTATAAGATAGGATATCGACGTATAACCCCTTAAAGTTGCCTTCCTTATCGTAAACCTTCAGTATATCATAGTTCTCGCCAATAAAGGCAAAATATATCATGGTGTATCCGTTCTCTATAACTTTAACGCCGTTTACAAAAAGCGGAGTTAGCATTCCTTCAAACTTAGATTTCGCAACGATTATATCTCCTAAGTCCGCAATAAGCTCATCATCCCTCTCAAGAATTCTGTTTGGAATGCGCTTGTAGAGGAGGTGGATTTTGTTAGCCATAATAACTCACGAGGTTTCATTTTATAAGAGAAAAAAGGATTGGAATCAGCTTCCAAAAATCATCTCCTTCAGCTTCTCTGGAAGCTCCTCTATCTTCACCCTTATCTGCTCCCTCGTGTCCCTGTCCCTTATCGTTACGGTGTTGTCTTCAGGCGTCTGGTTATCCACTGTTACACAGTAAGGCGTTCCTATCTCGTCGTACCTTGCATATCTCCTTCCAATGGTGTCCTTCTCGTCATAGACAACTATGAACCCCTCTTTTTGCAGGGTTCTGAAGATGTCATAGGCTATGCTCGTTAGGGGCTCCTTGGCCACGAGGGGCAAAACGGCAACTTCTATCGGTGCCATGTCCTTCTTTATCTTGAGATAAACTCTTCCGTCTTCGTCCATAGCCAAGGAGTTCTCAAGGAGCAGGTAAAACGGTCTATCGATACCAAAGCTCGGCTCTAAGACGTGGGGCACTATCTTTTCGCCGGTTATCTTTTCTTCAACCTCTTTGATGAGGAAGTCGTCTTTTTCAAGTTCATAGCCGTCAATGATAACCTTTCCAATCCGCTCAAGCCCTTCCACTATTTTCTTGAGCTCTTCCTGGCTCATCTCCTGGAGCTTCTGGTCAATCCTTTTTGCATCTTTCTTAAGTTTAGGCCCAACTTTTTTCATATTGAGGGAAACCTTAAGCTTTTTAACTATCTTGGGTTCTTTGTAGTGGATCATAACTGTTAAATCTGCCCCGCTTTCTTTTATGTGTCTGCTTAGATCGTAGTCTCCCCTGTAGGCTATACCAACGCACTCAATCCATCCAAACCTTTCGCTGTGAATCTCCACATCCCATGTGTCGCTTGAGTAGTGCGCCCTCTCCTCTGGCAACTGCTGTCTGAACCTGATTTTATCCTCGGGAATGCCTATGTCGAGGAGAATTCTCTTTACCATGCCCATGTAATAGGCAAAGAATGTGTTCATCACGTAGCCCTTCTTCACAGCCTCTTCAAGGGTAACTTCGATCATGCCTAGGTCTTTAAGCTGGTGTTCTATTGGATAAAGCCTGACGATCTCGTCTTTAACTTCATCAAAGTGCGGATGCTCGGTCTCATTGGGATTGAAGAAAATCTCGACCTCCGCCTGAGTAAACTCTCTGAGTCTCAACATCCCCTGTCTTGGGGAAATCTCGTTTCTATAGGCTTTTCCTATCTGAAAGACCCCGAATGGTAGTTGGTTTCTTGCAAAGTTGTTCAACCTCTTGAAGTTCACGAATATTCCCTGGGCAGTTTCGGGCCTCAGATAACCCTTCTTATCCTTGTAAGGTCCGATGTAAGTTTCAAACATCAAGTTAAAGTACCACACATCGCTGAGCTCTCCGCCACATTCGGGGCACTTTATACCGTGCTCCCTTATGAGCTGTGTCAGGTGTTTTGCACTGAGCCCCTCTGTATCTATGCCAAGGGATTCTTCAACCAAATGGTCGGCTCTAAACCTTGAGCCACACTTTTTACACTCGGTTAACGGGTCAACGAACTTCTCCACGTGACCAGAGGCGATAAAAACCTCCTCCGGCGTGATATCGGGAGTTTCAATTTCAAAGAAGCCCTCCCTTATAAAGGCTTCTCTGATTTTCTTCTCGATTTTTCTTTTTATTGTAGCTCCCAAGGGACCGTAATCATAAAAACCTCTCGCTCCACCATAGATTTCAAAACTACCCCACGCAAAGCCCCTTCTTCTCATTAGGTCTTGAAGAACTTCATACTTATCCATGAACACCACCTTAGTGCATGAAGGCAAAGCACCTAAAAAAGTTTTGCTTCAGAGGTTTGGATTTTTGTTAATTGCTACTACCAAACTACTGTTGCATAAGCGTTACGGCTAATCTTTTTGTTCCTAAATCTTTAAGAACTATTAAACAGTAAATATGAGAAGGTGGCTCGTCATGAGGGAAGTTATTAGAAGAGTTTGGGAGTCAATACTATTTGGAGAGAACGTACTTATCGAACACGACTCATCAACACCTCCTCATATAGGATTTGCTCACTTGTTAAATCTTGTTAAATTGGGCATACAAAAAAGATTATGGTGTGGTTGTTGTGGACATTCTCGATACGCTCTACCTGTATAAGAGCCAGATGGAACTCCAAGGGCTAAACTCTGGCTTACTAGACAATGTTAGAGTTATCAAAATTGGGGGACGGTTGCACGTGGGGAATGTTATTACAAGACTTTCTTTTGGAGAGCCTGTTGTTCGGGAAAAGGAAGCATTTGGCATTGTTAAGTCAATTCTAGATGTGGGGGATAAAATAGTAAGCCTAGTTTTGGGATTTGATAAACTTTTCTTTGTAATAAATTCAAGAACAGAAGCATTGTCTATTGTGAATATCGTTCTGGGGTATACTGGAAATCCCAAGGGAATTGGCTACTACTTCATTAATACTGAGCTGTTAGAGAAGAATACTCCCAATATCCTCCCGCTCCTAGAGGAAGTTGCAACTACTGTCGTTGAGATAAGAAAGAAGGGTAAAAGTTTCTTTCTTAATGTCAAAAAATCAATCAACAGCGAAATTGATGGAGTGGAGGTGAAACTGTAAAACTTAGAAAGATAGTGGTGGACCGGGCGGGATTTGAACCCGCGGCCTACGGCTTGCGAAGCCGTCGCTCTCCCAGGCTGAGCTACCGGCCCATCCCGATTTTTATCTTTAGAGTCAACTTAAAAAGTTTTCCATGCATTAAAACTTCTCGAGCGTTATATCCTTTACTTTTTTCTTTTCTTCATCAAAATCTATTGTGGCATAGTGTCCCCTCGACAGAGGACCTGGATTTACAATTATGGTTTTTCCGATCTCGTCTATTCCAATTGCCTCATGTATATGACCGCATATAACCAGTGGAGGCTGCTTTTCCTCAATGAATTTTCTCAGCGACTTGCTTCCGGCATGTGTTCCCACAAAGGTTTTGTCAACCTTGGTGTTTTTAGGCGGAACGTGAGAAAGCACTATATCGCCATCTTGGTAATTTTTGGTCAGAATTTCCCAAATCTCCTCTTCGCTGAACTCCCATATTGTCGAGAAAGGCGTTATGTTTGAGCCTCCTATTCCAACAATGCCGACACCATTAAACTCCACCCTTTTGTCGTGAAGGCTGATGTGGAGTTCTTCAAGCAGTTCAAGAACATCCCTCCCATCACAGTTCCCCATAACTGCATAGAAGGGCTTTCCAAAGTTAATAAATTCCTTCAGGATATTATAAGCTGCTTCTCTACCCCTGAAATGGGTTATATCACCGGCTATTAGAATAAGGTCAGGCTCTTGTTCCTTGCTGTGTTCTAAAAGCTCTTTAACCTTGTTTCCTCTCCCGTGAATGTCCGTTACCGCTATTATTCTCATCTCACCACCCTTACAAAATACATGAGAGAGCTTAAATGCTTGATGGTTA
Source organism: Thermococcus litoralis DSM 5473 (assembly GCF_000246985.2). Taxonomy (NCBI): domain Archaea; kingdom Methanobacteriati; phylum Methanobacteriota; class Thermococci; order Thermococcales; family Thermococcaceae; genus Thermococcus; species Thermococcus litoralis. Next base: position 2,041,099 of record NC_022084.1, read on the forward strand.
AATTTAAAACTTGAAAACCAATTCATAAAACGTATGAGCGGATGGAAAGAAACCTTAAAAGAGGAGGGGCTTCTTGAGGTGGGAGATTTCATAATTGAAGTAAGCATAGATTCTGAATGCCCGTGCAAGGATGGCACCCTTTACCCGGCAGTTCTGATATACGACCTCAAAAACGAGGAAATTTATTACCTTGATGAACCCTTTGAACCTGTAAGCAACTTTAAGGAAGCCCTTGAGCAGGTTTTTGAGTGGATTGAGAGATATAAACATGGAGAGCTGCCGAGAATGAAGAGAAGCCCCAAGAAAGATGCTCCCAAAGAGGTAGTGCAGAGATTTTTGGAGGTTATAAAATCACTCGAGTAGGGCAAAAACTTTAAGTTCTTTTTTCAATGCTCCTTGGAGGTGTGAGATTTGGATCCAAGAAAGTCCGTTCTTAAGGAGTCATCAACCGAGGGAATCGAGGAAATTCCTGTCATCGGTCCATGGCTTGAGGACGTGAGCAGTTTAGAGGAAGTCATTGATTATTACGAAAGAATAGGCTTTCAAGCAACACATTTGGGAAAAGCTATCAAAATCTGGAAGAAAGTGGAGAAAAAGAGAAAAAACGGGGAAGAAGTTAGAGTTTTCCTTGGCTACACATCCAACATAGTTTCTTCTGGCCTGAGGGAGGTTATAGCTTATCTTGTGAAGCATAAGAAGGTTGATGTAATTGTAACCACCGCTGGAGGAGTGGAGGAGGATTTCATAAAAGCCCTGAAACCCTTTATCCTTGGAGACTGGAACGTCAACGATGCCGAGATGAGACAGAAGGGAATAAACAGAATTGGCAACATTTTTGTGCCCAATGACCGTTATATAGAGTTCGAGAAGTACATGATTCCGTTCTTTGAGAGGCTCCTGGAGATTGAAAGGGAAGAGAAGAGACCTTTAACCGCGAGTGAGGTTATCTACGAGCTCGGCAGATATATGGACGAAAAGCTGGGCAAAGAAAAGGAAAAGAGCATCCTTTACTGGGCATACAAGAACAACATTCCGATCTTCTGTCCTGCTTTGACCGATGGTTCCTTTGGGGATATGCTTTACTTCTTCAAAGAGGAGAGAGGCGACAGAGAGCTTATAATAGATGTAGCCAACGACATAGTGAAGCTCAACAACCTCGCCATTACCGCAAAGGAGACCGCATCAATAATTCTGGGTGGGGCTTATCCAAAGCACGCCATAATCAACGCAAACCTCTTTAGGGGCGGAACAGATTACGCAATCTACATAACCACCGCAATTCCGTGGGACGGCTCTTTAAGCGGAGCTCCCCCAAGTGAAGGCGTGAGCTGGGGCAAGATAAAGGCAAAGGCAGATTACGTGGAGATATGGGCAGATGCCACGCTAGTCTTTCCAATCCTTGTGTGGATGGTTATGAAGAGCTAACTCTCTTCAATTTTTTCATATGTATTAACGAGCTTGATAACAATCTCATAGAGTTCATCTATCCTTTTAAGTCCTTCTTTAACAATTTCAAGATTTAAATGATCATAACGATGAACTATTGCGTTTCTAAGCCCATTATACTTTTTCAGAAGCTGAGCTTCTTCATCCGTGAGAACCTCCTCCTTTCTGAGTCTTTCGATGTTTGTATAATCGTCTTCTACCACTATGCCCATATCCCGGGTGAGCATTGCCACGATATCCATGGCTATTTCCACACATATCTGAAGAGAATATAGGAGAGCCCGTTTAGTAACTTCATCTTTCATCTCGTGGGATTTTATAAACTCATATTCCTCCTCAAGTCTTTCAAGCTTTTCTAAGTATCTTCGCCTTCTCATGGAATCTCCTCCTGAGTAGGACTTTTTCCTTAACACTAGAGAACTGGTTCTCCTTTATTCTATGCTCCATATCCATCCAGAGTTTTCTAAATTTATAAAAATACTCTGAAAGCTCAAGTTTATCGCCATAAATAACTCTGTGGTTCTTTATTATCTCTACCTGAATATACAGCGGAAGCTCCTCAAAGACTTTTATGTCATATTTGCCCCCAAGCTTTTCCAGAATTTTTTCGTAAGTCCCTCTCTCTGGTCTAACAAGGCATACATCTATGTCACTTCTCTTTGTACTTTCTCCACTGGCATGAGAACCATAAAGCAAAATGCCCATGCATTTGTTTCTGAAAGGATAAAAATCTTTACGAAGTTCATCAATGAGTTGCATCTCTATCCCACCATATCTTTTGCTGCAAAAGATTAAAAGAATTTCTGCTTGATTATAAAAAAAGAGGATTAATAAAGCGTAACCCAAACCTCTTCTCCCTCTTTATACCCTTCGCTGTCCTCCGGGATTTCGAGGTAAGCATTGCTCTCAACTATTGCGCTCATTATTCCGCTTCCCTTCTTCTTAATCGGTACAGCTTCGCCGTTTTCGTAGTAAACCTTCACGAACTCATATCTGCCGAGGGAAGAGGGGACTTTTTCCTTGAGCTTTGCTTTGACCTTTAGTGGCTTGTAATCAGCTCCGACAAGCTTTGCAAGGGCGTATTTGACGTAGAGGTGGAACTGGGCAAAGACAGCTGCAGGATAGCCGCTCATGACAAAGACCCTCTCTCCATACCCTATCGGCCTTCCCGGTTTGTTCGTACATCCATGGAAGAGCAGATTAACAAACTTGTGAGCATAGTCCTTCTCCCCAAAGGCACTACCTCCGGTTATGAGAACGAGGTCGCATTCTTTTTTAGCTTTCTCGATTGTTTTTCCAATTAGTTCTTCATCATCCGGAAGCACACCATAAAAGACAGGTTTGCCAAAGTACTGCCTTACAAGGGCTTTCACCATTGCGGAGTTGCTTTCCAGGATTTTTCCTTTGTTCAAGGCTTTTTCATCAAACTCTTCTATAAGCTCATCACCTGTAACTATTATCCCGACTCTGGGCTTTCTTTTTACTTTGATAGTTTTAACCCCAAGGCCTTTGAGCATTCCGAGGTCTTGAGGTCTTAGAATACGTCCCTTCTTCAGGACGACCTCTCCCTTCTTCACGTCTTCACTTTTGAAAGCAACGTTTTGTCCGGGCGCAACGGGTCTGAGGACATAGATTTTGTTCCCTTCTCGCTTCACCTTTTCTTGCTCTATGACACCATTGGCTCCCTTTGGCATTTTGTTGCCTGTCATTAGCTTCACAGCTTTTCCATTTGTAACTTCCTTTTCGCTTTCCATCCCTGCTGTTATCTCATCAATAACCTCAAGCTCTACTGGAGCGTACTCTCTCGCCTGAAATGTATCTTCAGCCCTAACGGCATATCCATCAACGGCAGAACGGTCAAAGGGAGGCAAATCTATTGGCGAAACAACGTCCTCAGCGAGCACCCTTCCGAGAGCTTCGTCAAGAGGAAGTTCCTCAGTTTCTTCAATTTCTTTTAAGTCGTTTAGCATCATTTCAAGGGCTTTTCTGTAAGGGGTGAGCTGTTTGAATTCTCTCATCTTATCACCTTCTAACTTTTAAGTTAAAAGTTATAACTTATAATCACTCCCTCGCATGCTTGAGTATGTGATAGGCTTCCTTTTTGATAATTTCAAGTGCTGTTTTCACTGCGTTTAAGCTTCCAGGCAGGCAGAAGACAACTTTGCTCTCCTTGTCTCTTATTATTCCGGCTGTTGCCCTGCTTAGAACCGCTGCAGTTCCAACTTCCTCGTAGCTTTTTAGCCTGAAGATTTCCCCAAAGCCAACGAGCTCTTTATCAAAGAGGGGTCTTAAGGCTTCAATCGTCACGTCTCTCCTTGTGATTCCGGTTCCCCCGGTGGTAATGACAACATCCGCCTTTTCGAGGGCTTCAATTACAGCCTTTATTATCTTGAGCTTCTCATCTGGTACAACCGCATAGTAAACGTTTTCATTTCCTTCCTTTTTTAGCTCCTCAATGATATAATAACCGCTTAGATCTTCCCTCTTTCCAAGACTTGCCGTGTCGCTGACGGTTATAACGGCGAACTTGAACTTTTTGGGTGCTTTGGCTTTGTGCTCTTCAACTCCCATTTTACACCACCATTTAACATTCGGCTAAGAGGTTAATAACTTTTTAGCTAGGGTTCCTCAACAGTTTTTAAAGGCAAAAGGTAATATTTACTGGTGGCTCCTATGCACGAGCTCTACACGGTCTTGGCGGAGTATTACGATGCCATCTATCGAAAAAGGGCTGAGAGAGTTAGGATGGAGATCGACTTTGTTGAGGAAATATTCAAAAACGATGCAAAGCGAGAGGTGAAGCGAATCCTCGATTTGGCCTGTGGAACGGGGATTCCAACCCTTGAGCTCGCAGAGAGGGGCTATGATGTTATTGGCTTAGACCTGCATGAAGAAATGCTTAAAGTTGCAAGACGAAAAGCCGAAGAAAGAGGTTTAGACGTTGAGTTCTTTCAGGGAGATGCCCTTGAAATAACCTTCGAGAATGAATTCGATGCTATTACAATGTTCTTCTCCAGCATCATGTATTTCGATGAGGAGAACCTTAAGAAGCTATTTAATGGTGTTGTTAAAGCTCTTAGGCCAGGAGGAGTGTTCATCGCAGACTTTCCATGCTGGTTCTATGAAGGGAGCAACGGCCCAATAGTGTGGGACGAGCAAAAAGGTGAAGAAAAGCTGGTAATTACAGATTGGCGTGAGGTAGAGCCAGCTTTCCAAAAGCTCCGCTTCAAGAGGCTCGTGCAGATAATTAAGCCAAATGGAGACACTAAAGCGTTTTTCGTTGATGACGAGCTCCAAATCTACACCCCAAGAGAAATGAGGCTTCTAGCAAGAGGGCACTTTAGCGAAGTTAGAATCTACGGGAATTTAAAGAGGGAACTTGCCCCAAATGACAGAAGATACTGGCTTGTTGGGATTAACTGACCTCCTCCCCGGCGTGAATGGCGAGGGTTTGGCTTAACCTCTTGCCAATGACGGGAAGGTTTGAGGGGTCTCATTCAAACCCAAACTAAAGAGGGTCTTCGACCCCTCTGGGAGGGCCTTCCCCCAATTACCCCTACCTCCCGACAAACCCGAGAGGCTCGGGGTTATCGTTTTCACTACTTTTCTCAAAATGTTAAACGCTCCAACTAAGTCCGCATTAAACACAAGCCCCGTTGCGGGACACTTAAATAATCCACGAACAAATCTTGCCCCCTCGTGGGGCCTCCCGCAAACGGGGCACGTTTTTGAAGTGAAAGCCTCATCCGTGATTATAACCTCAATACCATACTCCTCAGCAACTTCTTTTAGACGTTTAATAATGTAGTTAAATCGCCAGACGTGAGAGAGAAGATAATTCTGCTTTTTACCCTTATCAGAATTCCTACTGATGCCCTTTGGATAGCCAACGATTATTCTGGAAACTCTCAACTGGTAGAGCCTCTCAACGGTCTGCCTTACTGCCGTGTTAATGTAGTGCTTTGCCTGTAGTTTCGCCTTCTCGTGCATTCTTGAGAGCTTTCTGCTCTTTTTAGCTCCAGACTTGTTGAGTTTGGACTGGTAATCAGCAATTCTTCTTTGCCAGTAGAAGGCAATGCTCTTGAGCGGTCTTCCATTGACTAAGAAACCCTCCCCGTTTTCAACGTAAACGGCCATTAAATTGTTTACTCCCAAGTCTATGCCTGCTGAAAGGTTTCCTAAGGGTTGTCTTGGGAGTTCAACCCATTCTCCCTCTTGAAGTCTCTTCTTCACAGTGTATGAGATGTGGACATACCATTTCCGCCTTATTGGGTCGTAAGTTATTTCCAATCTTCCCTGCTTTCCCTTCAAGTGTATTCTCCCCTTGAACTGGACTTTCAGCTTTTTGAACTTTCCAAGGCCTTTGAGGATTAGTTTATTCCCTTCAATCTTGTATTGGTCATTTCTGAGGACGATTAAGCCTTTGTCCTTAACATCGTTTGGGGGTTTGGGTTTGAACCAGTTGGGTAGTTCCCCGTTCCGCTTGTTCCTTATGAGAGAGAAGAACGAACGCCAGCTTTCAGCGTTTTTTCTCGCTATTTGCTGGACTGTTGCAGAGCCTATTTCGGATTTAAACTCTTCATAGACTATTTTCTCGGTTTTGTTGAAGTCTATCGGCTTCCCCTCAAAGAATTCCTGTCTTCTCAAGTAGTTCACTCTATTCCAGACTTTGGAACTAATTTGGGCTAACTCTTTGAGGGCTTCTTCTTGGGCTTTTGAGGGCTGGAGCTTAACGGTTACCGTCCGCTTCATTTTCCTCGCTCTCAACTTTTTTAATCCAGAGCTTCATAGCTTCAGTCACAGCAACTCCCAATGCTCCTCGGATTTTCCCGTATTTTTTCGCCACGAGTTCTCTAAATTTCTTTTCGACCTCATCATCAACGGAAATAGTGATTACTCCCACTCCACTCACCTGTATTTAGTAGTATGGTTTAGTATTTAAGTGTTCTGGTAGAGTGCTCTCCTGCCTTTAGGCTGGTTTTCCAATTACTGCATCCTCGCCCTAAAGGGGCGAGGCTTTCGGAAAGAAAAAGTAAACTTTTTAAACTCCAAATTTGTTTTATTTTCTGGTGGTGCATATCGTCAATCGCCATACCGATTGCTGAATTTATTGAAAAACGGTTCTTCCTTTTCTGGTTAGTGAACTTTCTCTCACCACCGCTGGAAGGATTAACCTTTTTAAGGTACGCTTTTGATAGGTTAAACATCTTCAAAAGAGGTGATAGAAATGCTCCCGAAGACCTACGATCCAAATGAGATAGAGCCAAAGTGGCAGAAGTTCTGGCTTGAGGAGAAAATCTACAAATACGAGCTCGATGAAAAGAGGCCGGCTTATTCCATAGATACCCCGCCGCCCTTCACGAGCGGTACTCTGCACTTGGGCCACGTGCTGAGCCATACTTGGATTGACATCGTGGCAAGGTATAAGAGAATGGGAGGCTACAACGTCCTCTTCCCGCAGGGCTTTGATAACCATGGCCTTCCAACGGAGCTTAAAGTGGAGAAGGAGTTTGGAATAAGTAAAGATCAGCCAGAGGAGTTTCTCAAGAAGTGTATAGAGTGGACATGGCAGGCAATTGAGGCAATGAGAAATCAGTTTATTCGCATAGGCTACTCTGCAGATTGGGATTTGGAGTATCACACGATGGACGATGACTACAAAGCCTTAGTGCAAAAATCCCTCCTCGAGTTTTACAAGAAGGGTCTTCTTTACCAAGACAAGCACCCTGTTTACTGGTGCCCAAGGTGTAGAACCAGCTTGGCAAAGGCAGAGGTAGGCTACGTGGAGGAGGATGGTTACCTCTACTACATCAAGCTTCCTATAGCTGGAGAGAACGACTACATACCAATAGCCACCACAAGACCAGAACTCATGCCCGCTTGTGTAGCCGTATTCGTGCATCCTGAGGATGAGCGCTATAAAGATAAGGTTGGCAAGAAGGTAAAGCTCCCGATATTCGAGAGGGAAGTGCCCATATTAGCGGATGAGGATGTAGATCCAAACTTTGGTACAGGGGCTGTCTACAACTGTACTTACGGTGATGAGCAGGATGTAGTGTGGCAGAAGCGCTACAACTTGCCCGTGATTATAGCGATTGATGAAAACGGTAGAATGAACGAAAACGCTGGCAAATACAAGGGATTAACGGCTGAAGAAGCTAGGGAGGCAATAGCAAAAGACCTTGAAGAAATGGGTCTTCTCTACAAGAAAGAAAAAGTACATCACCGTGTATTGAGGCACACGGAAAGAAGCTCATGTATGGCACCAATTGAGCTGTTACCAAAGAAGCAGTGGTTCATCAAGGTGAAGGACTTCACGGATGAAATAGTTAAAGTGGCAGAGCAGATTAAGTGGTATCCGGAGGACATGTTCCTAAGGCTCAAGGACTGGGCAGAGAGCATGGATTGGGATTGGGTAATAAGCAGGCAGAGAGTTTTTGGAACCCCAATCCCCTTCTGGGTCTGTAAGGACTGTGGCGAGATAATTCCCGCAAGAGAGGAAGACCTCCCAGTAGATCCGAGATTTAACAAGCCCCCTGTAGAAAAGTGTCCAAAGTGTGGAAGCACAAACCTGGAGGGCGTAAAAGACGTTCTCGACTGCTGGGTAGATTCGAGCATAACCCCCTTGGTCATAAGCAAGTGGCAAAGGGATGAAAAGTGGTTCAAGCACAACTTCCCGACTTCACTAAGACCACAGGGAACAGATATCATAAGAACCTGGGCGTTCTACACCATCTTCAGAACTTATATGCTCACCGGGCAGAAACCTTGGCACGACATCCTTATCAACGGTATGGTAGCTGGGCCGGATGGAAGAAAGATGAGCAAGAGCTATGGTAACGTTGTCTCACCAGAGGAAGTGATTCCAAAGTACGGAGCAGATGCCCTAAGGTTATGGACAGCTTTGGCACCTCCGGGAGAGGACCACCCCTTCAAGTGGGAGATCGTCGACTACAACTACCGCTTCCTCCAGAAGCTGTGGAACATCTTCCGCTTTGCCGAAAGACACATCAAGGGCTTTGACTATGAGAAATACAAGGACTTAGAGCTCGAACCTCTCGACAGGTGGATACTCTCAAGACTGCACAGACTGATAAAGTTTGCGACAGAAGAGCTTGAAAAGTACCGCTTCAACCTTCTCACAAGAGAGCTTATGACTTTCGTATGGCACGAGGTTGCGGATGATTATATCGAGATGATAAAGCACTGCCTCTACGGGGAGGACGAGGAAAGCAAGCTAAAGGCTAAAGCTGCTTTATATGAGCTCCTATACAACATAACACTCTTACTTGCGCCTTTCGCTCCGCACATAACGGAGGAGCTTTACCAGGAGATGTTTAGGGATAAAGTTGGAGCTAAAAGTGTGCACCTCCTCAGCTGGCCCGCTTATAGGGAGGACAGAATAGACGAAGAAGCAGAAAAGCTTGGGAAGTTTGCCAGCGAAATAATTGGAGCAATGAGGAGATACAAGAACTCCCACGGCTTAGCTTTGAACGCCAAGCTTAAACACGTGGCTATCTATGCAACTGACAGCTACAAGATGCTGAAAGCCCTTGAAAAGGACATCTCCGGAACGATGAACATTGAAAAGCTCGAAATAATCAAGGGTGAGCCGGAGCTTGAGGAGAGAATTATAGAGATCAAGCCGAACTTCAAGACCGTTGGGCCAAAGTATGGAAAGCTCGTGCCAAAGATAACCGCTTACCTCAAAGAAAATGCAGAAGAAGTCTCAAGGGCACTTAAGGAACAAGGAAAGATCGAGTTCGAAGTGGACGGGCAAAAGGTTGAGCTTAACAAGGAGGACATCGTTATCAGAAAGGCAGTGTTCAGCGAAGGTGAAGAGGTAGAGACGGCAGTAGTTGGGGATGCTGTTATCCTCTTCTTCTGACACTTTTTACTTTTTAAGGTGCTTTTTGAAATTGTGGTACCGTAAGTTACTTACGGGGGCGTAAGTTATACGGTTTTCGGAAATAAAAACAAAAACATCTCAGCAGTTATAGCACAACATCATGGCCTTTTTCAGCAGAATAACCCGGTAGAGCTTGCCGTTGATTAGCCTGGGAGTTGAGATCTTATTAAGATGCTGGATTCTCTTCCTTTCAAGGGCTACAAAGCCGAGCTCCCTCAAGACCTGAACGAAGTCTTCCCACCTTATATTGAGCCACTTTGAGTACTCATCAAAGAGCTCTTTTTCAACAACCAGAAACTTCTTTCCGTCTATTAAGAACCTCTTCTTGTGCTTTGGAAGCTCCTTCCTCAGCCTCCACTTTGCGTGGAGAGGCGATTGAACCTCCAAAACAGCATCGTCCATAGGTTTGTCCTCCACAACCATTTTGAGCAGGATTTCAAGGATAAGGTTTATCCTGTCGGGAACACCAATTATGTCCCCTTTTAGTGAGATTTTTCTCCTCAGGACTTTTATGCCCCTCTTTTCGAGCTCCTCCCCTATTTTTGGAGTGGTTTTCTTCTTCGTTCCGCCGGTATCGACGATTCCGCCGATTATAAAGGCACCTGCTGAGAAGTCCTCTTTGCTCAGGTCTTTCTCGGCCCACGGATCGAGAAGTACAACCTTTTCTATGCCTTTTTCGCGAAGGAACTCCCACGTCGGCCCCTCGTAGGCAGTTATCTTGTCTAACGGAAAGTTCGCCATTTCCTTGAACTCTTCGTTGACCCACGTAAGAGCCAAGCGTTCACCCCAAAGGTAGTCCCTAATAACCCCGTAGCTTTGAGACGCCTGAAGAGCAACCTTCTTCTTTTCTTTTTCCGTGTGCTTCTCCCAGTGCATGAGATCGATTATGAAATAAGGGTAGCTAAGCTGAGAAAGCTTTTCCTTGAGGTCTTTATCGGTAATTATGATTTCAAACTTTTCGAGATGAGAAGAGCTCAGAGGTATGTATGCAAAAAGCGCTCCTCTTGTGGGCTTCCCTTCCAAGTCCCATGCTATTGTCGTGGGCTCCCTTACTTTTACGATTACCCCTTTTTCTTCAAGAAGGGCTAGGGCAATTTCTTGGAGCGGTTTTTCTGAAGACCTTTTAGGGACTCTTCTAGAGAGGCTCCCGACTTTATCTATGTCCTTCTCCCTTAGAAGTTCCTTGAAAACGTCACTGAGCTTTTTCATGGTCATCGTTCTGAGCTGGGAAGAGAGTTTTTAAGGCTTTCTCTCGAAAAATTGGATACTGTTAGGATAAGCTGTGGGGTGTCAGGTTTAAGTTACTGGCAATACCTCAGAAAAAGAAGGGGAACATGAGGACTGAAACCATTATTTACGTTTAAGGAAAGAACAAAGCGTTTTTGGAATAATTTCAGGGGTAAAGACTGGAAAGCTTATAGGTTTGGTAGGCCTCCGGGTGATGTTACTGAATGGCTTCAGGAGGTGATACCACAGCTATCCTAACAGTATTACTCTTTAAAGGGAAAATCTTAAATATACGAAGTGCAATTTATATAAATGATATATGGGGGGTGTACATTATGCAAGAAGTATGGAAAAAAATATTTAGCATGATGTTGGTTGTATTTTTAGTAAGTACCTTTGCTACGGCAACTCCTAACCCCCCTCAATTAACAGTTCAAGTCCATGAACAATCAAAAACATGTGGACAAATTCCCACGGGAAAAGCTGTAATTGTAGACGACTTAGTTGGAGTTGCAAAGGAAGTTGCTTTAAGGGATATTTTAAGAACAGCTGAGAAAAATTCAATATTAAAAGAAAAACTCAAAAATACTGATTTTTCAAAAGCACGTGTTAAAGCTTCTCTATTATATACTAATGATGGGCTAGTACAAAGAACAGCTATCCTAATACCCTTAGAAGACAACAAATTTATGATTTATGTAAAAGACATCAAGACTGTGGGAGCAAGAATTCAATTCGAGAGAACAACGTATCAAGGAGTATTCATACTGGCTACCACATTAAAGAAAAGCAAGGATGGGAATGTAGAACCAATGGATGGTTGGTCTCCGGTATGTACTGATATATCGTGTCACACTGACAGTGATTGTCCTGACTTGTCTTCCCAAGGGCTTTATTTTGGACAGTGTAGCTGTCGGCATTGTACGGATTATAACTGGGTATGCGTTGCTGCAATAGCTACAGGAGCAACAGGTTGTTCAATAGACTGTGCTGCATGTATAATTGATCCAACTAAGGTAACATGTGCAGGATGTGTTCTTTGTTTAATTTCTATTGGCCTAGGGTCTGCGGTAACATCTTGTTGTGAATCTGTAACATATACCTGTGAATACTACGAATGGTGGGACTAAAAATGAACAGAAAAATCCTCACTCTCCTCTATATTTTTACTGGAACAGCAGGGATAATGGTAACTCTACTTCATTCCGGATTTTATCCACCAAACCCGATTAATCCAATCTTCTTTTCAGTGTTTCTCGTCTTTGGTCTGCATCTTTACGGTGTTAAGAAGGTAGTAATTTATGGAATATTTTTGCTGTTGCTTTTACTGTCTCTCGGAATTGAATTTTACTACCTCTTGAATTCCCAGCTTAAAAATGCCGCTCTTTTTCTAATAACGCCCCTATTTGTGGGTGTTAAGTTTGCCATGGTGTATCCTCAAAATTCGTGACTTCAAGAGCTCAAACTTATTTTTCTTCCTTCCAAAGTGTCATTGTTTCGAGAGATTAATATTGAGAGACAAAAGTTAAGCTTTGATTCAACTCTTATAGCTTATTATCTTAACAGTATCGAGAAATTGAATAGCTATTCACTCCTTAGCACTACTGCCTGAACATACTCCCCAAAATCTTCTTTCACCTTTTGCAGAGTTTCTTCACTAAAGTCTGGAACGTAAACAAATATCAGCCGCTCTTTTTCATCCCAGGAATACCCTTTTCCTTCTGCAATTGCTAGTACTTCCTGATTAAGCCTCGTCTGGTTGTATCCATACCTTCTAAAAAGTTCCCAAGGATAAAGCTGGATGTAAGGACTGCCAATGCCTTCAAGTGCTTCTCTTGATGGAGGAGCAAAAAGAACTCTAATCCACCCGTCTCTATAGATATACATCTCCTCTCTTTTCTTGGAGTCTTCATAAAGAACCCAAAGAGGCTTGTGAGAAAGGTCAAACGTATAAACGCCGGTTCTTTTTCCCTCTCCACTATCTGCCAGAACGATTACCTGAACTCTTTGATAGTCTTTCAAAAACTTGATTTCAAACGATGGAAACGTGAGGTCTAAAGTGCACACAACGGATGCAGGATTGCACTTCCACAGCTTGAAGGTGAGCTTTAACTTGTTTCCCTCCTCTTCACATGAAAGCAGTTTGAGATAGTACATTCCGCTTGTTCCAAAGCTTGTGTATATTCTCACGTCCCCTTCAACGTCCTCCGCTCGGTTGTGGGTATAGTTTACGGGACAGGGAGGTTCGGGTTTTGTGAAATCCTCGTCGTATTCTCCCCGGACTTCTATTTTAACGGCCTCAAGAGGGATGCCTTCCTTTTCAATAGCCTTCATAAGGGCTTCTTTATCCCCATAGGGACTTATTGCAATGTGGATGTAGTTGTCCCTCGCAATGCTGTCCTTTCCAAGCCATACTACACCAATTCCATAGCTTGAATTTATGGCTAAGTGTTCAATTTTTGTCCTCCAGAGGTAGAGGTCGTTTTCGTCCCACGTTTGAGAGTTATCCCTAGAATCATTCTTAAGTGTGCTGGTGTAATATGCCGAGAAAAGCAACACTACCACAAGAGCCGGTAGCGCCCATCGTTTCATGTTGATCATCAACAAAATTTACACTTTAAAAACATAAATCAATTTCGATGACTTCAAAGAAAATGGAAATAAAATCAAAAGGCAATTCCCATCTCTTCCGCAATCTTCCTGAGCCTTTCGATTCTCTTCTGAGTTGGCGGGTGTGTTGAGAACAGCTCTGCAAAGCTAACTCCTCTGAATGGATTTACTATGAACATGTGTGCCGTTGCTGGGTTTCCGTCTTTGAGGGGTCTCATTGAAACTGCGTATTCAATCTTCTCCAGTGCCCTTGCCAATGCCCACGGCTTTCCGCTTATCTTGGCTCCGGTTTCGTCTGCCAAGTACTCCCTTGCCCTGCTTATTGCCATTTGAATAAGCATTGCAGCTATTGGGGCTAAAACTATTAGCAGTATTGCTCCCAAGGCACTCCCTGCATCTCTATCCCTATCTCTCCCTCCAAATCCTCCGAGCCAGAGCATCCATCCGGCCCATCTCGCCACCATAATTATTGCTCCAGCCAATACTGCCGCTAGAGTTTGGATGAGTATGTCTCTATTCTTTATGTGGCTTATCTCGTGGGCTATTACTCCTTCAAGTTCATCCCTATTTAGGAGTCTCAACAGCCCCTGAGTGACTGCCACCACAGCATGCTTTGGATTCCTGCCGGTTGCAAAGGCGTTTGGTGTTTCAGTTGGCACTATTGCCACTTTTGGCGTGGGAATTCCTGCTTCTTGGCCAAGACCTTTCACTATCTCATAGAGCTCTGGGGCTTCGTCCTCTTCCAGGATTCTTGCCCTATACCATGTGAGAACGATTTTATCACTGTACCAGTAGCTGAAGAAGTTCATAACTAAAGCGAAGATAAAAGCAAAGAGCATTCCGGTTTCGTTGCCTAGAACATAGCCTATAGCCATTAGTAGGCCGGTAAGGAATGCCATTAAAATTCCCGTTCTAATCCACAGCCCTACACCCATACGTCATCACCTCCGAGTTTTAGGTAGGGAATTATTTCGTCATAGACTTTAGTCCAGTCAACGATACCGATTCTTCTTTTTATTCCCCTATTGAGAAGGTCTAAGATTTCCTCCACTATTTCCGCCGGGGATTTGTCTGTGGTGTCGACCTCTATAATGTTCTCGTTCTCCTCTATAGCCTCTAAAAGACACACATCTACGAGCTCTGCCTCAACATTCTCGGCTATTTTCCCCTTGCTGTATCCCCTCTCCTTTAAACGTTCGCCTATTAGTTTCGGATGGGCACGGAGGATTATAACCTGGTCAACTGGCATTAGGTGGCTTAGGTGTCCATCGAGTACTACATCTCTGCCTTTGAGCTCTCTCTCGACATAATACGCAAGTTCATCAATGCTGACCTCAAGTTCTTCCCCTCTCATCTCGCCCACACCATGTTTTAAGGCAAACTCTCTGAGATCTACGTAATCATAACCTAATCTCTCAGCCAGAAGTTTTGCCACAGTTGTTTTTCCAACTCCGGGTGTCCCGCTCACGGCAATTATCATTCTCTCTCACCTCTATCTAATTTATTAACCCAAGGTTTTTAAAGATATGGTTTTTTACGTCTTTTGTCGATGTAAACTTAGGCATTAAGCGGAAGGTTTTTAAGGAAGGAAGACGTATACATTCTGGTGATTTCCTATGAGGGATGATAGGCTTTTGCAAAAGAAGCTTGAAATCATAAAGAAGCAAAAGGAAAAGCTATTGCTTGAAGAGGCTAGAATCTTGAGAATTCTTATGCAAGAAAAGATGAAAAAGAGCACTAGTTAAATCAGAAGACGTTAATTTTGTCTTCCAATATCATTTTTTGGATTTTTGTTATGTTTGCAAGCCACTCATCCGCTATTTCATAGGCTTGTCTTTCGAACTGCTCCACTTTGTAGCCTGGCTTCGGAATTGCTTGGATGCTTGCCACGAGGGGTTCATCAATTGGCTTTCCTATCTGACTTAGAATTCTCACGTAGACCTCTTGTACACCTTCTATTTGCTCGGCAATGTCATTGGCTATTAAATTGGCAAGAATGTTGTAAATCTTACCTACATGGCTGACCGGATTCTTACCGGCTGCTGCCTCCATACTCATGTGCCTGTTTGGAGTAATTAAACCGTTTACTCTGTTTCCTCTGCCAACGCTACCGTCATCTCCAGCCTCTGCTGAAGTTCCCGTAACGGTTATGTAGTAAATGTCTTTCTCCGGATCATCGGCGGTGTTAACGTAAATGTTGACCTTTCTGTCTGTGTATTGAGAAACGAGCTCTTTAACAGCACTGTATATTCCCTCCTTAACTTCCATGTACTCTTGTGGATTTTGAACTTCGCTGTCAACTATGGCGGCGGCAATGGTTAGGTCGATTTCATCGTCTTTCCTAAGCCCCATTACCTTAATGTCTTCTCCAACAGCAGGCCATTCTTTTTTGAACTTTTCGCTGTTGAGTAACCTCTCAGTTTCAAGGACTATCTTCTCAGTCTCACTTAATGGTGCATACCCTACACCGAAGGAGGTGTCGTTTGCAAGGGGGATTGGGTTCTCCTTAACTTTGTTGAAAACACCAACCAGATCAACGCTTCCCTGCCCTATCCTCGAGTCAATAACTACGTGCTCTTCTACATCTAGGTGTCTAACTGCTTTCCTCAAGTACTCCTTGGCTGCTTTGATAGCAACTTCATGAACTGGAAACATCTCCTTATCAACAAACTCAACGGCTCTACCAGAAAGGAGGATATATATTGGCTTTATCACCTCTCCGCCACCGAACCTTGGATAAGCCCTTCCACCTACAACCTCAACCTGGTCTGTGTTGTGGTGAAGTATTATTCCATATCTCTTTATGTACTCCCTTGAGAGCGCCCTGCTGATGGCTTCTGCTATTCCATCGGCTATGCTGTCTGGGTGCCCTATTCCCTTCCTCTCTACAAGCTCTACCTTCTGCATCTCAACGGGAGTCCTTACGAGCTCTTCAACAATGATGTTCCTCCTCTTTTCAACCATGATCATCACCCCAAATGAATTCTTACGTGCATAGTCTGAAGGTGCCTTTATATATTTTTCGGCATGATATTGGGGCCAATATATAACTGACAGTTATTAAGAAGAGAAAAGTTAAAATTTCACAGGTGGAATATTATAACGGCATCCGACACGCCCGGTAGCCCGACCGGAGGAGCGTCTGGGCAGCTGTGAATCTGGGGGACGATGCCGGGCGCACAGGGCTTGGCCTCCGGGGCCGCTTGAGGTTGCCGAAAGGCTAACGATGAGGGCGGTAGGATAAGCCAAGCCCACATACGAAGGTTTTTATTCCGATAATCAAAATTTCTCTGGTGATGAGGGTGAACATTTCTGAAATAATAGAAGAGATAAGAGAAGTTCTTGACAAAAAGGATGAGCTGAGAGAGGAAGCACTCAAGCTTACCAGAGAAATCGTAAGAGTGAGCGGAGACTCAATAAAAGCCCTACATAGAGGAGAGATCGAGACTGCAAAGGAGAGGCTGGAAAAAGCCGAAGAGCTCGTTAAAGAACTAAAAGAGAAGCTTAAAGGTCATGAGGACCTTTACTTCACAGGCTACGTTCAGAGCGCACATCAAGAGTATGTTGAGGCATTACTTTTCTACTGCTATCTCCTTGGAAAAGAGTTTCCATCTCCGAGAGAGATTGGAATTCCTGAGGCAGACTATGCCCTTGGAATTGGGGACTTCATTGGGGAGCTAAGGAGATATTTTCTAACTCTCCTGCTAAAGGGAGACTTAGAAAAGGCTCAGGAAGTTTACGCTTTCATGGAAAAGGTTTACGATGAGCTTGTTACTCTCGAGTATCCAAAGGGTCTCGTAAACATAAGGCAAAAGCAAGATCAAGCAAGATACATTCTGGAAAGGACCCTTGAAGATTTAACAAGGGCAAAGATTAACAAGGATTTAGAAAAGAAGCTTGAGGAGTGGAGAAATGAACCTTAAAAAGATTGCAGAAATTCAAAGAAAGCTGAGCAGAAAAATCGTAGAAAAGCCGTTGGATATCTCAGAGGTTAAGAGGGTTGCTGCGGTTGATGTATCGTATAAGGGAAACCAAGCGAGAGGAGCTTTTGTTTTATGCTCTTTCCCTTCCTGCCAAGTGTTAAAAACAAAAGTTATCGAAACGGAGGTAAATTTTCCCTACATCCCCACCTACTTTTTCTTGAGAGAAACAAGACCAATTTTGTTGTTGATAAAGGGTGAAGAGTTTGATGTCCTCCTCGTGGAGGGGCACGGAAAAGCACATCCGAGGGGATACGGCCTGGCTTCACATATAGGTCTGCTTATCAACAAACCCACGATAGGAGTTGCAAAACGTCCTTTGCATGGTACAAAGGATTTTGTGAGGGTGGGAAAAGCTTATGTAAGTGTTGGTAATTTAATTGACCTTGACTCTGCAAAGAAGATTGTTGAGATAATTAACGAAAACGGCTATCCTAAACCCCTGAGAATTGCGGATAAACTCTCTAAGGGTGCTGAAAATGGAAGAAATTAAACTGCTCATTTCCCTTGCCAGGAAAGGTGCTATTGGGGATAAAGTTAAAATTACCTTAAGGGAACTTTCAAAGGAGATAGAGATTTCTCCCCAGTCCGTAATGAGAAAGCTCGAGAATATGGAAAAAATGGGCTATTTAAAGCGAGAGGTTTCTGGAAAGAAAACTTTTGTAGAGGTAACTCCCGATGGATTGGGGCTTCTTGAAGAGATATTTGATGAGATCGGAAAGATCTTATACGGAAAATATATCTTGGGAGAAGTTGTTTCCGGGATTGGAGAGGGAAGATATTATGTGGAGCAGTACAAAGATAGAATAAAGGAGTATCTCGGCTTCACTCCTTATCCAGGGACTCTAAATCTTCTGATAATCTTCCCAAAGACGATCTACGATGCCCTCTATAATGTGGAACCCATAATAATCCCCGGTTTCACCAAAGGAGGTAGAACTTTCGGAGATGTGAAGGCTTATAGAGTTAGGATAAATGGAATCGAAGGGGCGATAGTTGTTCCTTCCAGAACAATACATCCACCAAGAGTCGCAGAGATAATAGCCCCCGTATGCCTTAGGGAGAAGCTTAATCTAAAGGACGGCTCAAAAGTTAAAGTGGAGGTAGTAAAGTGAAGGAGAAGATCCTTTCCTCTCTGGGGTATGGTGGCCTTGGAGTGACTCTAAGCTTTTTACTGATAGTCCTCTTTTATCCTCCCTACACTGCGATGGATACCCTTATCCCAATTTACATTGCTGGGTTATTTCTAGGTGGAAGTTTTGGGGTTCTCAAAGGAAAAGTAAGAGCAAGTGGATATGCCTTTCTTGTGGGATTTTTCTTAACCCTCATCCTTTATATCCTCTGGCTTAAAGTGGAGTTTTCCATGCTTTACTCTTTCTCCCTTTTGGTGGCTGTTGTGTTTGTTATGGGGCTTGTTTCTGCAGAAAGCACACTTGATGTGTCCATAGTTCCTTTTGCTTATTTCGGTGGATTCATACTCGCAAATTTACTTTTCATGAACTCCAAAATCTCGGAAATTGAAGGATCGGCAATAAGCATTGTGCTGGTAGGAGTTGCAGGAACTGTTATTGCAACTGTAGTCATTTTCCTCAAATCTTTCCTTGAAAACACTGCAAGGATGAGTAAGAAAATTTAAAAGGAAAAACTCCCAATTTTAAATGGTGAGCGATATGGTAATGAGGCTGTCGAAGCTTTATGGGAAGCAGATATACAACACCAAAGGATATTACATCGGTTACGTTGATGAGGTATTGATAGAGATCGACAAGGGAGAGGGAAAAATATTAGCGCTTGGACTCCCGGGAGAAAAAGTTGGAATCCCCTATGAAAGGGTAACTGCAATTGGGGACATAATATTAATAGAAGCTAAGAAAGACTAGCTCTCTTTGGCATTCAATGCCTCTAAGAATTTCTCTGTTATTGCCTCTTCTACCAATTTTAAGAGCGAATCCTTGTCCTTAGCGAGTTTGAATATCCCCAATGGAATTCTCGCTCTCCCTGATTGCGGATGCCCTCCACCGCTGCCTATGTCTCCAAAAGCTTCCTTTAGAACCTTGCCAACGTTTACTCTCACATCTCTTGTCCTGGCAGAGATTTCAATCCTATCATCAACTATTCCAAAGACTAGAACGGTATTAACCCCTTCTAGCCTAAGTAGAAAGTCTGCAGATTCAGGGATGGCATCTCTGTTGGTTATAAAGCCCACGTTTGAGATGACGATGTTCTTGTACATTTTTCTGTTTAGGATTGCCCTAGCTAAGACCTCTGCGGTCTCGGTTGAGATGTCTGGAGATTCTATCTTTTCCAAAATGTCATAATCCACTTTCCCTGCCAAAAAGGCTAGTGCTTCAAGATCGGTATGGTTAAGCTTTGAGAACTTCTTTGTGTCTATGTAGATGCCATAGAAAAGGCTGGTGCCGAGTAGCTCATTGACCTCTATGTTGAGATGTTTTAAGTATTCCACCATTATCGAGGATGTGGCATTTACTTCCGGTCTAATATCAAAAAATGCATTCTTGGGAAGCCTTTCTTCCAGATTTTGGAGAAGCTGATGGTGATCAACGAGTATCTCTATTTTCTTAAGATCCTCATCGTCCAAAATGCTCAAATTTCCATTTGGCTGGCAATCAACTAACGCTATGGCAGAATATCTTTTAATTTCATAAGAACCCGGAGAAACCTTCCTCATATCCAAGCCGAGAAGGTTTACAAAAGCTCTGTTTTCATGGTGTGTTATTTCTCCTCCATAAACAATAGTCGCCTTTAGCCCCATGTTTTGGGCTATGACTTGGAGAGCAGCGGCGCTAGCCATGGCATCCGGATCGGGATTATCATGCATTACTATTAAGAGTGAATCCGTCTTTTGTTTTACCTCTGAGAGTTTCTTGGCAAGTAAAACGGCGTTTTTCCTTTTTCCAATATCCTCTACCATTTCAACAATTGCCTTGATTATTGCTTCTCTTGGAGAGATGGCATAATCTATTTTGACCTCATTTTCAAATTCTTCCTTTATTTGAGATGCCAGCTCTTCAGCGGTTATATCATCAGGGAGAAGAACTAAAATCGGCACTTCTGGGTTGTTGTTTTTAATTGTCTGTATTGTTCTCTTTATCTTGCTTATGTCCATTGTAGTTATTATGACAAGGTCCGTTTTATTAATGCCAGCTTTCAACAAAGATGCAGTATAGGAGAAATCGCCATGAATAACGTGAAATCCACTTTCGCTAAGAGACTTCGCTCTAATATCATCCTGTTCTACAATAACAATGTCAAATTCACCTTTAAGCACTTGTGCAATGCTTCTCCCTATCGTTCCTCCACCGAGTATTAATACTCTCATGGTGCTCACCTTATAAGGACAATAATGCTTAAATATATGCTCAGATGGACTTTAATTGTGGTGGTTTCCTAAACCTTTATTCAGCTTTTGATATATATATCTAATGGTGGTAGAGATGCAGCTTCCAAATATCACACCGCTGGAAGAGAACATTGTATGCACCAAAAAACAAGAACTGCTTGATTTAATTTACAATGCTTTCTCCAATCAGGAGTTTAGCGGGCTATTTCTGAAGATGTTCACAAAAGATGAAAAAGAAAAATACTATGCCACGATTTTGCTGGACAGAAAAAAACTTCTAGCAGCTCAAATAGACCTCCTAAACTCCAAGAAAAAGTTAATCGGAAGCGATAGCGTTGAAACTCTGAAGAGAATAATAGACTATCCTCTCGTAGTGGACTTATACGGGCTTGATGAGATATCCTTGAAGCTTTCAATAACTGACAACTTGGAAATCTACAATTCAACTCCGAAAGTTGAGCTTGAAAAAATATTTGGAGAGAACAAAATCGAGAGTGCCGAGGTACTAGAAAAAGAGAAATTGCTAGAGAAAGCCCTTGAGAGAAAAAAAGAGGAAGCAAAAACAGAACCTCAAGTGAAGGTACAAGAGGAGATTAAAAAAGAAGCCCCTCCAAAAAAGGAGGAGAAACCCCTTGAAAAAGCCCCCAAAATTGAAAAGAAACCTAGTGCCCCAGAAATTGATGTTAAAGTGGTGGGAGGGGAAATCTTCAAGCCGGTTCTTCAAGAATATGCCGAAGAGATTCTAAAGGAGATAAAGAACTTAAACGGAGTTTCTGTAGAGAGAGTTGGAATAACCGGGGAAGTGGGCTCTGGGGTAATCTACCTTCACGTAAACATCCATGGAACAAGCGAGAGGGACAAGAGCTCAAGGGAAATCTTAGAGAGAAGGGTATTATACTTCGCCAACAAGCACCTTCCGATAATCTGGAGAAAAGCTGGGCTTAAGCCAATCTTAAGCAACGCTCAGGCAAAAATAACTGCTCCTGGAGAGTCAGAAGAAGAGAAAGAAGAGAAAAAGGAGGTTGTCATTCCACGCAAGGTTGAAAGCAACATAATAGTGGAAGCACATGAGAGCGTCAAGCCTTACTTTTCCACTTACGCCAGAGTGATTTTCAAGGATATTCAAAGTGCAGGCATTGATATTGATAAGATGCTCCTGGACATAAAGGGAAGAAGTGAGCATGAAATTAACCTGACGCTCTGGGGAAAAGCTTCGGGAGTTAGTAAAGAAGAAGCAGAGAGGATTGTTAATAGAATTCTAAGGACTCACGCAAGAGAAATCGGAAAGGCGTTGAACAAATATGTGACCGTCCACAGAGTGGAGCTTCATCTAGAAGAGGAGGAAGTTTCAAGCAAGGCCAAGCAGATAATGAGCAAAAAAGAAGAGCTAGAAAAAGAGATAGAAAAACTCCTTAAAGAGGCTGGAGTTGAGGAACTCTCTTACATAACCGAAGAGAAGAAGAAAGAAGCTGAAGAGGCATTGTTAAAGAGCAAAGTGGAACCGGCAATAGAAGAGTTGAGGAAGAGACTGCAAAGAGAATTCACAGAGCTTCCAAATTCAGTATTTAGGTGGATGAACCTTGATTGGGAGTTTAAAAATGGAACAGTACTTGTTGATCTCGAAGCAAGTTTTGACAAACGGAGCACACTCCTAGGAATTGTCTCCGACGAAAGGGTACGTGAGGATATCACGAGAACCCTAGAAAAAGTAACAAAAGAAGTATCGGCAGAACATAACATACCAATAAAGCTCAGAAACACCGAAATTAGGATCAGATGAGATCAGCACTCAAGATCGTCATCATAGCAACGCTCAGATTTGCCGAGATCATCACTACTTTATTTTTAATATCTGGGATTTTTAAGCCCTATGGTGTGGGAGTTAAGATAATTTTCGAAACGTTAAGTTTTTAAATTAAGTGGTCTCTCTTCTCAACATGAACACCTTACTCGGAGCATTACTCGCGCTGATTTCGGCATTTGGATGGGGAACTGCTTCAGTTCTAGTGAAAATTGGAATGAGAAACAAAAGTGCAGTCACCGTTAATATAGTTAGGCTCTATATTACGGCACTCTTTTACGCTTGTTTGTTCTTGTTCACTGGAAACTATGCCGAGATATTATCTCTCAATTGGCAGGTTCTTGTGATTGCGTTTATCTCTGGACAGTTTGGCTTTGTTATAGGGGATTATTTCTACTTCAGTGCCCTCAGGTTGATGGGGGTATCAAGAACAGTCCCGATAACCGCCTCATATCCCCTTTGGACTATATTATGGGCCTGGTTGTTTTTAGGTAGGAGCATAAATGCTCAGATAACCATTGGAGCATTCCTCATATTTTTGGCAATTGTCATCGTCAGAAAGGGAGAGATTGAAGAGCACCTGGATACCAAAGGGTTCTTATTCGCCCTTTTAGCACCCATTTCATGGAGTATTGCAATAACACTGCTCGATTTTCTTTCTTCACAAGTTTCTCCTCTCTCTTTAGCTGGTATTAGAATGATATTTGCCGCATTTGGGATTAGTGCATTTCTGCCTAAATATTCGGAGGAACTTAGGGAAATTACCCGGAGGGAAGTTGCAATACTCTCGGGAGCAGCTTTGCTTGGATTGATAATTGGGCAATACGCATTTGTTAAGTCTGTAAGCCTAGTCGGCTCCCAAATCTCTGCCCCAGTAAGTGCTGTAAATCCCATTATATCTTCTCTTCTTGCGATAGCAGTTCTAAAAGAGCCGCCAAACGCCAAGATAATCCTAGGATTAGTACTGGCCGTTGCTGGTGTGATCTTAATAACAACAGCGTAAAGAATTTAACCTTTCATTCATATTTTAGAATGCCGACAGCGAGGGGACAATTAGTCTCCTCGCATGGGCTCGGTCAAACCCGCCTCCGCAAGGTATCGGGCTCTATGAGCGGAGCGTGCTCACGCCGAGCCCACAGGGCCGGTGCATCCACCCGCGCGAAAAGTGAACGCGGGCCTCTGTTGCCGGCCCACAACTTCCAAAAAATTCTTATACCACCCTTCTAAAGGAATTGAGAGGGGTATCATGACTACGCTCATAATTGCAGAGAAGCCCAATGTAGCCAGAAAAATAGCCTATGCACTTGCCGAAAAGAAACCAATAAGAAAGACCATCGGTAAAGTTCCCTACTATGAGCTGACAAGGGATGGGAAAAAGATAATAGTTGCTCCAGCCGTTGGACACCTCTTCTCTCTCGCTCCGAAGGAAAAAACTTACGGCTACCCGGTTTTTGATATAGAATGGGTCCCCGTTTATGTTGCAGAAAAGGGAAAAAGCTACGCTAAGGATTACATAAAAGCCCTTAGAGAACTTGCAAAGAGAGCGGATGAGTTTGTCGTTGCGTGTGACTACGATACCGAAGGTGAGGTAATAGGGTATACGGCGTTAAAATATGCCTGCGGCGTTGATCCTTCAAAAGCCAAGAGAATGAAGTTTTCTGCACTTACGAAAAAAGACCTGCTAAGAGCGTGGTATAACCTAGAGCCGACGATTAACTTTGGAATGGCAGATGCAGGAATAGCGAGGCATATCCTTGACTGGTACTGGGGAGTAAACCTCTCTAGAGCATTGAGCTCGGCTATAAGAAAAGCCAGCGGCAAGTGGATAGTTTTAAGCACGGGAAGGGTTCAAGGGCCGACGTTGAAGTTCTTGGTTGAAAGGGAGAGGGAAATAGCAAATTTCGTTCCCACGCCGTACTGGGTCATAAAAATGATTCTCGAAAAAAACGGCCAACAGTACACAGCCCTCTACGAGAAAGATCGTATTTTTAATGAGGAAGAGGCCAAGAAAATCGTTGAAGAGGCTAAAAAAGGGCCCGCATTTGTAGAGAAAGTGGAGATAAAACAGCAACAGAGAAATCCTCCTCATCCCTTTGACCTTGGGACACTTCAGAGGGAAGCTTACTCTGCCTTCGGCTACAGCCCAAAGAAGACTTTGGACATAGCACAAAGCTTGTATGAAAAAGGCTATTGTCTACATCCTGATTCCCTAATACCAACTCCCCAAGGAATTAAGAGAATAAGGGAGCTACCCAAAGAAGGAGAGGTTTTTGCCCTTGATTTTGATCTAAAACTATCAAAAGCCGGTTATAAGCTTTTGGAGAGGGACGCGGATGAGCCAATGTACAAGGTCACACTAACTGACAGGACAGAACTATATCTCACCGCAGATCATCCAGTGTTAGTGTATAGAGATGATAAGCTTATGTTTGTCCCAGCTGAAGAACTAAGAGAGGATGACCAAGTTGTTCTTCTCATAAATAGAGACAAACCTCCCGAGAATGAGGAACCTCCAACACTTTTGGATTTCCTCCTTGAAAGCGCTGTCTCCATGAAGGACTACATAATCTACGACCGAGAATTTGGGGAGATTATAAAGAAAAGAGTAAAAAGTGCAAGCTTGAAAACAGAAATCCTGCGGAAATTCAGAATAAAAGAACCAACATATTATAAATATCTGCGAGGCAAAATACCGGTTCCACTTGTTAAGTTCTTACTACAGAGAGGTATCATCTCTGATTCTGAACTAAGGAGGACATTTAAAGGGTTCTCTTATAGCACAGCTACCACTCCGATTGCGTTCGAATTTAGTGAGGACTTTTGGTACTTATTTGGTCTTGTAGTAGGTGACGGTCATTTGAACAGAAGAGGAGAGATAACGATCTCTGCAAAAGAAAGAACAAAAGATACAATAGAAGCCGTTAAAAGTGTTACAAACTCCTTGGGACTATCCTTCGCGTTTAATCCCAAATACCGCATAATTGCAATCAATAATAAGTCGTTAACAAGACTTCTTGAGCTGCTTGGCTGCCCTTCTGGAAACAAAACAGAAATTTTCAGAATTCCTGGAATAATAATGGCAAGACCTGAATGGATGGCAGCATTTTTAGCAGGTTATTATGATGCTGACTCCCACATTGGTACAAAGCAAACTGGAAGCAAAAAATCCCTTTCCCCTCAGATAGTTCTTACCTCTAAAAACCGAGAAGCGATATACACAGTCAAACTGATGTGGCAGTTTCTTGGAGTTGGTACATATCTCTGGGAAAAGAAAGATAAGAATGGTGGCATTATAGCTTATGAGCTTAAAATATATTCACGTGATGCTCAAAGGTTTTATGAGATAATGAAAGATCGCTTGAGGATCAAAAGACGCGATTTGGAGAGTGTTAAAGATACCGCTATTAGGGAAAGAAAACCTTATTCGCACCATTATAGCCTCATTAAGGTAAAAAGTTGGGAAGGAAAAATACTATCAACCAATGCCTTATGGAAGAGTTTTGATATGTCAAACCAAACCGCTCACGGTAGAAGAATCAGCCTCGACAAGCTTCGGAGTATTGTAAGATACTTAATCGATCAAGATCTCCGCAGAATAGCAACCGGAGACGTTTATATACTCGGAATAAAATCCATTGAGAAGTTCCACTACCGAGGCAAGGTTTATGATCTTGTCGTTAATACATACCATAACTTCATCGCTAATGGTGTTGTAGTTCACAATTGTTCCTATCCAAGAACCTCGTCTCAAAAGCTCCAAAAAACTTGAACTATGAATCGATTATCCATAACCTTGCCAAAATTCCGGACTACAAACCTCATGCTCATGAACTTTTGGGTAAAGGAGTTTTAAAACCCGTAGAAGGCAAAAAAGATGATCCTGCTCACCCGGCAATATATCCCACCGGTGAGCTACCTAAACCTGGAGATCTAAGCAAAGATGAGCAAAATCTTTACGATTTAATAGTTAGGAGATTCCTAGCTGCATTCGCTGATCCTGCCGTAAGGGAGAGTATGAAAGTAATCATAAATTCAAACAACCACCGCTTTATCCTCAGCGGTTCGAGAACAGTTAAAGAGGGATGGCTGAAGATTTACGGCAAGTATGTTAAATTTGATGAAGTTTTGCTTCCAAAGTTTGAGAAAGGAGAGAGAGTTAAAGTTATTCAGATAAAGAGGGAGAAGAAGAAAACCAAACCTCCGGCAAGGTATTCTCCAGCAAGCGTTATCAAGAAAATGGAAGACCTAGGCATTGGAACTAAGGCCACAAGGGCTCAAATCCTAGAAACTCTATATTCAAGGGGATACATAGAGGGCAAGAAAAAGATAAAGGTGACCCCTCTCGGCATGAAGGTGATAGAAGCCTTGGAAAACAATGTCCCTGATATAGTAAGCGTTGAACTAACGAGAGAGTTCGAAGAAAAAATGGAACAGATAATGCAGAACAAAATAAGCAAGGAGAAGGTCATTGAGGAATCCAAGGAAGCCTTAGTAAGAATTCTAAAGGAATTCAAAAAGAAAGAGGGAGAAATAGGGAGAAAACTTCTGGAAACATTTTTAGAGAGCCAGAAAAACAAAAAGAATAAGAAAAACACCGATACAAAAGAACTAACTGCCGAAGAAGAGGAAAGCATCAAAAAATCTGTTGAAAAGAGAAAATCTATGGACACTATAATAGTGGGGAAGTGTCCTAAATGCGGCGGCGACTTAGTGGTTAGATATAATAGAAAAACAGGAAAAAGATTTGTGGGCTGCTCCAATTGGCCTAACTGTGACGTTACTTATCCCCTTCTCCAAAGGGGCGAGATAATTCCAACGGGAAAAACATGTCCTGAGTGCGGAAATGCCCCAATAGTGAAGATCAAGGAACGCAACAGGGAATACGAGGTATGCCTTGATATGAACTGCTACAAAAATCGGAGAAAAGGTAAAAGTTAGAGGTTATAACTTAAAAGTTAGAATCATAAGAGTTCCTTGAGGAGCGCTATCCTTCTCTTGCTCATCAGAACCTTCGGGTGCTTCAAGAGAGCTTTGATGACCTCGATGTAGTCTCCACCGGCTATCTTCTCAGCATCGGCACCGCTGAGGATCTGTATGAAGAGGTCGAGATCCTCATCCGTAAGCTTCTCCGTAACGCGCCTTACCTTAAGAACCCTCTCGAGCCTCTTTCCATCCTTCTCCCACCACTCCTTGGTGTAGTTCTGGAGGAGCGAGATGTTTTCCTCCTCGAGTGCTTTAACGATCCACTTGCTCGCTATCGTTCCTGCCTCCATTGCCTCGGCCATTCCGCCGCCGTGCATGGGGTTTACCTGTCTAGCGGCATCCCCTACAACGACCACGTTATCTTTAGCGAGTTCTTTGACAAAGCCTCCTACGGGAACAACACCTACGTTTATTTCAAGGAGCTTCTTTGCTGGAATGTTGTTTTCCTCGAGCCACTTGTCGAGGTAGTATTTAGCTGTCTTTGGATTGTCCGAGTTGATGCCAATGCCGACGTTGGCCCTGTCTTCGTCCTTCGGGAACACCCATACGTAGCCTCTCGGTGCAACCTCGTTGCCGAACCAGAGATGAATCAAGTCTGGATCAAAGCCCTCTATGAGCATCTCGTACTCGTAGCCTGAGTCGAACTCATGCGGCGGAGCGTAGGTGTTTATGCCCGCTTTCCTCGCTATGGTGCTCTCAACGCCGTCGGCCGCAACTATGATATCGGCGTAAATCTCAACAGGCTCATCCTCGTGCTTGGCTTTGATTCCAGCAATCTTCCCATCCTTTCTTATGACATCGAGTGCCTCGGTCCTCGCGAGAACATCGGCTCCAGCTTTAGCCGCGTAATAAGCCAGCATCTTGTCGAAGACCTTCCTCTCAAGGATCACTCCGCTGACTTCCTTGTAGCGCATTTCCAGCTCGTAGCCGCTCGGGGAGTAGAGCTTAGCACCGTAAATCTCGCGGTTGATGTACCTCCTATCGTAGGGGATGTCGTACTTGTCGAAGACCTTGATGCTTATTCCCTCGGCGCACTGCTTTGGAGTGCCTATGGCAGGCTTTTTATCGATGAGAAGGACTGAGAAGCCGGCTTTAGCAACGTTCCTGGCAACTATTGGACCGGCGATACCAGAACCGACAACAACGACGTCGTATCTCATAGCTCTCCCTCCAGAGGCTCAGCGCTTAAAGCTCCCACGGGACACGCGTTTATACATATTCTGCAAGAAATACACTTATCTTGGAAGAACTCCCATTTTGAAGAGGACACCCTTATCGCAAGGGTTGGACAAACACCGGCACAACCACCGCAAAGATAGCATCTATCTTCGTTTACGATGATTCTGATTTTCTCTGGCATAGCGATCCCCTCACTTTACTTCTTTTTTCTTGAGCTCTTCCTCATCAATTTCTATAAGGTTTTCTTTTATGTTTAACGGTATTACCCTTGAGAGTTCTTCGGCCTTTTCCTTAATTTCCCTCTCTTTGAGGTTCAAAACATCGCTTAACTGCTCAACTGTTGCTTTTCTATAGAGAAGCAGGTAGTGGAGTATAGCAAGCTGGGTCATGTCGCCGATTTCTTTCAAATACCTCTCTTTGATGTTCTTCATGAGATTGTTTCTGTAGCTCTCAATAGTTTTCAAAGCCTCTACTATCTGATCCAACTTTTTGTTTGCATCTATAAAAGCTGTTACCATAGAGTGTAAGCTTTTTGGGGATTTGTTAAGTTCATCAAGCCTGATTTCAAATCTTTCAAATCTCTCTGGAGAATCTAAATCCAAGCTTTTATACCAGAATATATTGGGTGTGACAGTTACAAGAAACGTTTTTGAAACGGCTATGGAGTAGTATTTCCTTGTAGGTCCAATAAACCCTTCCTCTTTTTCATAGGACTTCAAAACCCCTTCTCTTTCCATTATTTTCAGGTGTTTTGAAACAGCAGTGGAGGAAACGTTAACCTTGCTGCTGAGCAGGCTGAAGTAGCATTCGGTACATGTCAAGTGGCTGAGTAAGTCCCTCCTCACCTTGTTCCCTAAGATGTAAAATATATCTGGTTCAGACATGTTGCCCACCTACCCAAATCTGTATCGTAAAGTTTATATACCGTCATCCTAACCTTTGGTTGAAAACTCTAAATTTGTAAAGTTTCCGTAGATATGTTGCATCCAAAGGTTAAAAAGCTTTAGTTTGAAACTGATTGGAGGTGTATGGAAATGGCGCTTATTAGTGATGGGGACAAGAAAATAATTAAAGAGGAGTTCTTTTCAAAGCTCGTTAATCCGGTTAAGATTATCGTCTTCACAGGGAAAGAGCACTGCCAATACTGTGACCAGCTGAAACAGCTTGTTGAAGAAATTAGCGAGCTTAGCGACCTTATAAGCTATGAAGTGCATGATTTTGACAGTGAAAAAGAGCTTGCCGAGAAGTACAGAATCGATAAAGCCCCAGTAACCATAATAACCCAAGATGGGAAAGACTTTGGAGTTAGGTACTTTGGCCTTCCAGCAGGACATGAGTTTGGATCGTTCTTAGAGGATATTGTTGACGTTTCAAAAGGCGAAACCGACCTCATGGAGGACACCAAAGAAGCAGTAAGGAACATTGACCAAGACGTTGAAATATACGTCTTTGTAACCCCAACCTGCCCCTACTGTCCAATGGCTGTTAGAATGGCACATAAGTTTGCAATTGAGAACTCACTTGCAGGAAAAGGCAAAATCCTTGGAGACATGATTGAGGCAATAGAATTCCCCGAGTGGGCCGACCAGTACAGCGTCATGGCAGTTCCAAAGGTCGTCATAAGGGTCAACGGCGAGGATAAGGTTTCATTCGAAGGTGCTTACCCAGAAAAGATGTTCCTCGAAAAGCTTCTCCAAGCTTTAGAGTGAACCTTTTTAACCCTTCTTTTCTTCTTGCATTCAGGTGTCCCTCGTGAGGACTTTCATCATAAAGGCCAACAAGGCCCATACAAGAGCGGATTTTAGCCTGAAAGACCTTCCGGGGACGAGTGGGAGGATTGATTTACTTTGCAGGTCTTTAAATTCAGCGTTTCTTCTTTCCCATGGGTTTAGGAAGAACGTTAGAGTGTGGCTCAACCTCAACGGACCCCCCGATCCCCCAAAGACCATCAGATTTGAGGGGAGTGAAATCAAGCCTAAGACAATAAATCCCGACGAAATAAGCCTTGCGAAGATAATCATAAAAGCCCTAAAAGTTGGCGAGGGCATAAAAGAGCCTGCAAAGGAATATCCCGTCCTTCCAGGGGTTTATGTAAGCAATCTAAGGTTTGAAGACATCATAAGGAGAACTATTAAGAATTCAACCCTCTACTACCTTCATGAAGAAGGGAAGCCGATTGAGAGAGTAAACTTCAAAGGCAATGTTACCTTTGTTCTTGGAGATCACGAAGGGTTAGCAAGAGAGGATGAAGCTTTTCTTGAAGGAATAGCGGAAAAAGTTAGTGTGGGAAAGAAGAGCTATCTAACCTCGCATGTAATAGCTTACGTCAATATCTTCCTTGACAACCTTCTTTAGTCGTTGAGCAACCTCTCAATCTCTTCTGTTTTTAGGAATCTCCCTTGATCGTATATCAGCTCCCCTCCCACAAATACCTTCTCCACATCGCTCCCCTTTGCCGAGTAAACAATGTGCGAAAGAACGTTTTCCCTTGGCAAGAAGTGGAGCTTCTTTGTGTTTATCAGAACTAAGTCCGCTAAGTAGCCTTCCTTTATGAGGCCAGCTTTTAGTCCCAGTGCTTCAGCCCCTCCAACGGTTGCCCAGTAAAATACTTCCTTCGCAGTTGGCTTTGTGGGTCTTTTCTCTTCACCTTGTTGAGTATTGCCGCAAACTTCATTTCGAGTATCATATCAAGGGAGTTGTTTGACACGGCACAGTCATTTCCGAGGGCAATTCTTCCGCCGAGCTCCCACAGGTCTATTATAGGGGCAATTTCCCCTTCAAGCTTTGCCAAACTCGTAGGACAGTGGACAAGGGCTGCATCGCTCTCTGCATAAATTTTAACTTCGTCTTTTGAAAGATAAACACCATGAACCCCTATGAAGTTCTTTCCCAGCATTTCCAACTCCTTTAGATATTCAACCGGTAGCATCTTTTCCCTTTTCTTGACCCGAAGGACTTCTTCTCTGCTTTGAGAGACGTGCATATGAACTAATGCATTTTCTCTCTCTGCAACCTCTTTGACTTCCGCTAGCAAATCTCTTGAAACGGTGTCCGTTGCATGGGGGGCAAGCGTTGCTTTCACAAGAGTGCTTTTTTTCCATCGTTTGAAAAACTTAAATCCCAGTTCAGGCTCCGCTATGGGCATCTCAACAAGATCCATCATTGTCTGCCCGATAAAAGCCCTAACGCCCAGCTTTTCAGCCGCTTCCGCTATTTTCCATGCAAAAAAGTAGTGGTCGTTTATTACGGTTGATCCGTTTGCTACTGCCTCGGCAATCCCTATTAGTGCCCATTTGTAGATTTCCTCTTCAGTCCATTCCTTTTCCATTGGCCATATTACCTCTTTAAGCCACCTGTCGAGGGGCATGTCATCGCCAAATCCTCTAAACTTATTCATTGCAACGTGAGTATGAGCATTGACAAGCCCGGGCATGAGAAGATACCCACTTCCCCCAAAGGTCTCATCCACGTCAAACTCATTAAGCTTTTCACGGGGAACAATTCCGGCTATTTTGTCCTCCTCTATAAGAACGGCAACGTTCTTTTTAATCCTCTCAACATCGAGGGCATAATCGGCCACGATGGCTTTCACTCTTACCACCTCCCTGTGGGGATTAACTTTATGATGCTTGAGTTATTTAAACCCTATGGCAAAATGGCAAAGAAAGAGGCGAAGGTTTTAAATATTCATCTGCATTCTAGGGATGTGATAACCATGTCTGTGGTATTTGAGGTTAAAGGCAAAAGGTTCCTTGCAAAATCTCTCTGGAATAATTGACTCTTCTGGGATAGATTAATAAAGCCAAGGTTAAAAACTCAAGCAAGATTGGGGGTGTTTTATGATGATCGAGAAGGTTTATTGTGCAGATGTAAAGCCCAAAATGGAAGGAGAAAGGGTAAGGCTTGCTGGATGGGTCTATAGAAAGAGAGAGGTAGGTAAGAAGGTTTTTATAGTACTTAGGGATTCAAGCGGCATAATGCAAACAGTCTTCACAAAAGAGCTTAGCGAAGAGGCTTATACTAAAGCAAAGCAGGTTGGAATAGAGTCAAGCGTCATAATCGAGGGAGTTGTTAAGGTTGATCCAAGGGCTCCAACTGGAGTGGAGATTCAGGCGGATAAGATAGAGATCATTCAAAACGTTGAGTTCTTCCCGATAACGAAAGATGCAAGCGATGAGTTTCTTTTAGATGTGAGACATCTTCACCTTCACTCACCTAAGGTAGCCGATATCATGAAAGTTAAAGGTACATTAATGCAGGCGGCAAGGGAGTGGCTCCTTCAAGATGGATGGTATGAGGTGTTCCCCCCAATTCTGGTCACCGGCGCAGTTGAGGGTGGTTCAACTCTCTTCAAGCTGAAGTACTTTGATAGAGAAGCCTACCTCAGCCAGTCAGCTCAGCTTTACCTCGAGGCAGCAATATTCGGACTTGAGAAGGTGTGGAGCTTAACTCCAAGCTTTAGGGCTGAAAAGAGCAGAACAAGGAGGCATCTCACCGAATACTGGCATCTTGAGCTTGAGGCAGCATGGATGGATTTGTGGGACATAATGAGGGTTGAGGAAGAACTAGTTAGTTATATGGTACAGCGCACTCTCGAACTCAGAAAAAAGGAGATTGAAGGGTTTAGGAAGGATCTCACAACCCTTAAAAACACAGAGCCCCCGTTCCCAAGGATAAGCTATGACGAGGCTATAGATATCCTCCAGAGCAAGGGGGTTAAGATAGAATGGGGCGAGGACATGGGAGCAGATGAGGAGAGAGTTTTAACCGAAGAATTCGACAGGCCTTTCTTTGTTTACGGCTATCCCAAACACATTAAAGCATTCTACATGAAGGAAGATCCCGAAGATCCAAGAAAGGTTTTGGCTGCTGATATGCTTGCTCCCGAAGGATACGGTGAGATCATTGGTGGAAGCCAGAGGGAAGATGACTACAACAAGCTTGTGCAAAGAATAATTGAGGAGGGAATGGATCCCAAGAACTACGAGTGGTACCTCGACCTTAGGAAGTATGGAAGTGTTCCGCACAGCGGTTTTGGGCTTGGGTTGGAGAGGCTCGTTACATGGGTGCTAAAGCTCGACCACATCAGATGGGCAACGCTCTTCCCGAGAACACCCTCAAGAATTTATCCATAAAAGCCCTCTTTCCTTTTAAATTCCCAAAAACCGTAAGATTTATAAATGCAATCAAGCCCAATAAACTCCGAGGGCCCGTAGCCTAGCAGGATAGGGCGCCGGCCTTCTAAGCCGGAGGTCCCGGGTTCGAATCCCGGCGGGCCCGCCATAAATTCTTCAGAAACATCTCTACACCATAATTCTTCCTTAAGCTCCAACCCTAAGAGTTTATGGCAATGATGACCATAAGGTCTCCCCGGCTGAATATGATGAGCTGGACCCGTAACTGAGCCCCTTTTTTGAATAATCCTTAAGAAGGGAATAAAAACTAAAAGTTCTTGCTTACCAAGGTCTTAAATTTCTGCCAAAATTCTCTCTAAAATGCTAACCAGCTTTTCTGCACTTTCCTTAAGCTCCTCACTCATCTCAACAAAAAGTCCCGTCTGCTTTGGCTGGGCACCGATGAGAATGAACTTTGCGTTTATGTGTTCTTTTAGGTAGCTGACCAGAAGCTTTAAGGGCATTTTGTGAGTTGAAAAAGCCTCTCCTAGAGTTCCTTCAGGGTTCGCCAAAACTATTTCGCCTGGCTTTCCTTCGAAGTGCACCGCATCTACAAAAACCACGTGAGTGGGGTTTTCCCTTATTATCTTCCCGGCATAGCTTTCAGGCATTTCTCCGCAGTTTAAAAACACCACCTTAGGGTTTGAAACTCTTTCCTTTAGCATTTCCACAACGTAGACACCAAAAGCATCGTCTCCTCTAACGTCGTTTCCGATTCCACATACAACAACCTTTTTTGCCCCTTTAAAAAATTCCTCCATAATTATCACCAAAAATTGAAATTAAAGAGACTCTGCAATTTTTTCAACCTTTTTGGCAAATTCACTGCTCAAAAGCTCTTCCACGTTGCCTATCTTTCCATCAAGGTCTTTGTAGAGAGGAATGCCGACAAGATAAGGCACGCCAAATTCTTTGGCGAGGTTCTCAATGTCCTTCTCTTCATCGAGCTTCATGTTTTCCACTATGCCAATTATTTTGAGGTTTTGCTCTTTCAACAGTTCAAGGAGCTTTTTAACAACGTTGATAGCAAGCTTTGAAGGTGTAGCCACAACCAGAAACTCGCCTCTTTTGAGAAATCTCAAAACGTCCAAAAATTGATCTCCCATTCCCGGGGGCATGTCAATTATGAGGAAATCAAGCTCATCCCATCTTGTTATTGCCAAAAGCTCTATCAGGGCGTCGCTTATTTCCATTCCCCTCAGGGGGGTTGGCTTATCTTCGGAGTAATACACTATGCTCATAAACTTAATTCCGTGCACTTCTGGAGGAACAACACCTTTGTCCTCTTCGGGAAACTCCTTGGGCTCAAAGCCCAGTATGACGTGGTCACTTGCCCCATGGAAGTCCAGATCGAGAAGGCCAACTTTATAACCTTTCTTTGCCAGAACTAAGGCCAAAGTAGTGGAAACCATTGATTTCCCTACCCCTCCCTTGCCGCTCACTACGGGAATAATCCTCTTGACTTTTTCGAGCCTGGCCTCAACTGCCTTTATCCTTGGGTCAATCACTCCTCATCACCTTCGACCTTTATTGCCGCAAGATAAACTCCTCTCCCCTTTGTAACCTCAAAGTCCCTGCTACCGCATTTTGGACAGGCAAGGAAAGCATGAACAACCTCGGGAATAAAATGGATATCCTCCTTTATCCTCTCGTCAAAACCTTCTTTGACATCTTTGAGCTTCCATTCGTTTCCACAGTTTCTGCACTTAAATTCCGCCTCCTCAATAACAAACTCAATCTCCGCCTCCTCTGCAATAGTCCCCTTCTTTATTTCGTTGATGGCAAACTCAAGTATCTCTTGATTAACGTCCTGCAGTTCTCCAAGGACGATCCTCATGCCCAGAACTTTGTCTTTCCCATGCTGCCTTGCAAATTCAATTGCAGTCCTAACTATACCATCAGCGAGCGCCCATTCGTGCATGATCTTCACCAGAAAACTCTAAGCGAGGAAGTTTATAAATGGTGGCGTTTCAAACAAAAGGTGTTAAAAAGAAAAGAACTAGTGCCACGTAACGGTTTTGTGCTTCACCTTTCCAGCAAGGGCATCCTTTAATGCCTGTTCCATAATCTCCAAGCCTTTTTCTGCAATTTCTTTTGTTATCACAAGCGGTGGCGTTATTCTTATGACGTTTCCGAACATACCGTAGCTCGGTAAAATTAAGCCAAGCTCAAATGCCCTCCAACAGATTTTTCCGGTTAACTCTGGGTCTGGAATCTTGGTGTTGGGCTTTACTATTTCTGCACCTACCATCAGCCCTTTGCCCCTAACGTCTCCAATGACATCATATCTCTCCTTCATTTCAAGCAAGCGCTTCTTTATGAAGTCCCCAACCTTCAGTGCGTTCTCTAGGAGGCTTTCCTCCTCTATTATCTTGAGCGTCGCGTATGCTGCCGCTGAAATAACGGGATTGGCGGCAGGTGTGAGCAGAGCAGAACCGCTTGTCATATCCATGAGCTCGGCTTTTCCAATTACTCCACTAAGACCCATTCCACTTGCTACACCCTTTCCAAAGGATATGAAATCGGGTTCAACACCAAACCACTCGCTTGCAAACCACTTTCCAGTTCTCCCAATTCCTGTCTGCACTTCATCCATTGCCAAGAGAATCCCATATTCGTCTAGCACTTTTTTGAGCTCTTTGAAGAAGTTCTCTGGTGGAACAACGATTCCAGCGTCTCCTTGAATAGGCTCAGCTAAAAGAACGCTTACCTCATCCGGAGGCAATACATGGGCAAAAACATAGTTCTCTAGATAGTCCAAAAAGGCGTTTATCAGCTCGTTAGGCTCTTCATAGCCGTCTATCCTCCACGGGTTTCTGTAAGGATTGGGATATGGAATCCAGACTACATTTGGGACTAGTGGTGAGAATCCTCTCTTCTGCGAGCTTTGAAAGGCAGCGACAGAGGTTGCTCCATAGGTTTGGCCGTGGTAAGCCCCAATGAAGGCAACTATCCAAGGTTTTCTTGTGGCAAAACGGGCAACTTTCATAAGCAGATCGATGGAATCACTCCCACTTAGCCCAAAGAGAATTTTTGGATTTCCTATTGGGGCTTTCTCGGCTAAAATCTCCGCAACTTCTATCGCTCTTTTGCTGTATGTGTAGCCGATCATCGAGTGCTGTATCTTTGCCACCTGCTCCTGAACTTCTTTAACTAGCTTAGGATGAGCATAACCAGTTGAGGCTGCAGCGGCTCCGGCAAGAAAGTCTATAAAAACATTGCCATCCACGTCCTCAATTAGGGCTCCGTAACCTCTCTCGGGAACAACGGGGAAAAGTTTAACACCTAAGCCTTGTGAAATAATTCTTTTTTCCCTCTCTACGAGTTCCTTGGCTTTTGGTCCTGGAGGAGTAACAACTAGTTTTGGATATTCCATCTAGATCACCTCACAAAACGATAAAAAGCCGAAAAGAAAAATGGGAAATCACGGGTTTGCAGAGACAAACTCGTCGGTGTACCTCTTGATGACCGTTGCTAGAAGTATGAGTCCAACAAGGTTTGGTATTGCCATAAGTCCGTTCATCATGTCTGAGAATGTCCATACGTTTTCAAGGGCCGTTGTGGCACCTATGTAGAGGAACACTACGAAGAGGAGGTTGTAGATCAAGTGAAGTTTTGGATAGAGCTTCGCGAACTTTTCTGGGTCGCCTTCAATCCACTTTGCAAGGTACATAATGTTCTGCCTGCCATAGAAGGACCATGCAAGCACCGTAGAGTACGCGAAGAGGATAACACCTATAACCACCATGGCTTCACCTATGTGTCCAAATGCCCTTGCGAAAGCTTCTTGGGTTAGAGGAGTGCTTGTCTTTCCAGTTTCCCATGCCCCCGTTGCCACAATTGAGATACCCGTTAATGAACAGATAATGAGCGTGTCAATGAATGGTCCAAGCATTGCCACGTGAGCCTGTCTTGATGGATGATCCGTTCTTGCTGCAGCGTGAGCGAGTGTAGCAGTTCCTAGACCAGCTTCGTTGGAGAATAGACCTCTAGCTACTCCCCATCTTATAACGGTACCTACTGCACCACCGGCAACTGCCTGTCCAGTGAATGCGTCTTTGAATACGAGGGCTATTGCAGATGGCAGCTGACCAGCGTACTTAATCCAGACACCAATTGCAAAGATGAAGTAGATTATTGCCATAAAGGGAACTAGAGCCTCTGCAACTTCTCCGATTCTCTTAATTCCACCAACGATAACTATGAAGGTTATGAACGCGAAGAAGATACCTGTTATCCATGTTGGAACGTTGAATGCCTGCTTCATTCCCAATGCTAGGGAGTTTGCCTGTGTCATGTTTCCAATTCCAAATGCTGAAATTGCCGCAAATAACGCGAAGAGTATTGCCAAGGTTTTGCCAAGGGTTGGAAGTGAGCGCCCTGTTAATAGATACAGCGCCAGTATGAGGAAGAGAATTGCTATTATGATAGCTAGTGCCATTAATCCTCCGCTTAGCTTTGTAGCTTCATACCCGATGAATATTGCGAAGAGGATTATGAACAGCCCAGCTATTGTCCTGAAAGTTGGTGAGATTTCCTCTTCTGCCAGTCCTCTCTCTAAGAAGTTGAAGGTTCCACCGATCATTGTTCCATCTGGCAACTTGCTTCTAAAGGCAACTCCCAAAAGTCCCTCCGAGTACCTAGTTGCCATTCCAACGAGAGCTGTGACCCACATCCAGAACAGTGCACCCGGTCCTCCGGCAGCTATTGCAGTTGCTACACCCGCTATGTTTCCTATACCAACTGTTCCAGCAATGGTTGCCATTAAAGCTTGGAATGGTGTAATATCACCTTCACCTTGCTTTTTTCTTCCCTCGAAGAGGGTGAACCTTATAGACCACCCAAGTCTGCGGAACTGTATGCCCCCAAGGTATATTGTTAGCAACAACCCTGTACCTACCAGTAAAATCATTATTGGGGGGCCCCAAACCATGCCATCCAGCCAGTTTATAAAGTCCATTATGGCACTCATCTTAGCACCTCCAAAGAGTACTGCATAGTGCACTATGGCATTAAGATTAACGCTAAAGAATTATTTAAAACTTTCTAGCACATTTATGAACCTCAATGAAATAAAATCAAGAAAGAGGACATTACCAATGAACATATTTTCAAGATTTTATGAGGCTAAATGAAACACTACCAGAACTTTCCGTGTTCTTCTCTTGGAATAGGGCAGAGAACTATTCTCCTCGCCCACAGACAATCTCCGCAGCTTGGTACGTTTCCCCAGCAGTCCATTTTTGAGCCCTTGGCATAATCACACGCGTCAACAACAGGACAATCTGTGCAGGAGGGATAGAGGGAATTTCTAACACTAAACCTGAACCACGTATATTCTCTGCTCGTCCATATTTCTTTCAGAGATTTCTCTCTCACATTGCCAAAGGAATAAGCTTCCACCCTTTTTTCCCTTCCGAAAATGTATTCCGGGTATGTATGAAGAAAGCGATAACACGGTGCAACTTCTCCATCCCACCTAACCACAGCGACGTTATTTTCAACAAAGTCACAGTGTCTTTCACTTCTAAGTTTAAATTCCGCTACTTTAACTGGAAATCCACGATATATCTGGGGATAAAGTTTGGAAAGTGCATTGCTTATATCGACACTCCCGTCGTAGATTATCATCTCGGCATGCTCTGCTGTAATCGGCATTAGGTTTGAGAAAAGCAGGGCATCTATGTTAAACCTAGAGAGATACTTCACAAGCTCTGCCATTTGTGTGTAGTTCTCTTTTGTCAAGACTACTTCAACTCCAACATGCGGAATCTCCGTATTTTCCCTCTTCTTTACCTCGGCAAACTTTTTGAGCCGTTCAACTGTAACGCTGGGCATTATATGGCCTAATCTCGTTGGCTGTGTTGGGATTGCATCCAGAGAAATATACATTAAATCAACTCTGAGCTTTACAAGCTCTTCAATAAGTTTATCCGTGAGAAGAAAACCGTTCGTTGAAATACCTACAGCATATCCCCTCTTTTTTACCTCTTTTACCATGTCCATAAAACGGGGATGCACAAGGGGTTCACCAATGCCACCAAAGTAAATCATCTTTAAGTTAGGAAACTCTTTGGCATCATCTAGAATTTTCAAGAAAAGGTTATAGTCCATATCGCCCTCTTCATCTTCCCAGTACTGCTTAAAACACATCTCACATCTCAAATTACATCGGTTTGTTATTTCAATGTAGAGGTATCTCATATCTGGAGCTTTAGGAAGCAGAATCTTAGCGTTATCCCAATGAAACTCATGCATTCAACCGCCTCCCACTGGAGGGAATATACTTACCACGTCTTCGTCCTTGAGCTTGGTGTTAAGCTTCTCAAGGTGCTCGATGTTTTTTCCGTTAACCAAGATAACGGCTCCCTTTTCGAGCTCTTTTTTCATTTTGGAATATTCGTTATAGAGCTTTTCCAGAAGCTCTCCCACTGTCTCAGCCTGAACTTCGAGCTCGCTCTTTCCAACAATGCCCCTGAGTGTAGCAAAAACCCTTACCTTAACCATTTTCCTCACCCAAAAAATAAATAATGAAGAAAAGTTAATAATACTTATCCAAACCAAGCTCCTTAAGCTTCTCCTCAGTCGGATATCCTTTCTCGTCCCAGCCTCTGAGCTTGTAGTATTTTGGAAGGATCTCGTGGAGTTTTACCACGTGTCCTTTGTTGGGCCCTTCAGGCATCGGCTCTTCTAAGAATCTCTTGGGTAGAGTATCGTCTTTTTCTGGGACTAAGCCGGCTTTAAGGTTAAAGATCCTCTCAATGTTCCATACTCTCTCTCCCGCCTTGAGCCACTCGTTAGTTGTGTAATCAAAGCCCGTTGCGGCATTTAGCATCTCGGCGTAGTCATCCGCTCCAAGTGCAAAGCTTGTGAAGAGGCACAGTCCAGCAGAATCGATTACTGCAGTCAAATCTTGGAATATCTTAACCCACTTGGCTTTCTCTTCGCTTACGTCATGAGGATCAAGCTTTACTGGAACACCTAAGATTTCTGGACTGATCATGTAACCTCTAACGTGACATCCGCCTCTGTTGGAGGTGGCATAAGTAACACCGTGTCCTTCTGCTCCTCTGGGATCGTATGCTGGGAGCTCCTGCTTCTTAACGCTCATTGAGTACTCTGGATGCCCGTAGCTCTCAGCCAAGCGGTAGCTTCCTTCAGCTAGTTTGTCCCCAAAGCCCTCTCTCTTTGCAATTTTCTCAATGTAGTAATGGAGCACTTCACTGTTTCCAAACCTCAATGGTGGTGCATCTCCAAGCTCTTCCTGCTTTATGATTCCCTTCTCATAAAGCTCCATAGCTGCCGCTAGAGTTCCACCTGTTGAAATCGTATCAAGACCAAATTCGTCACAGAGGTGGTTTGCTATCACTATGCTCGCCAAGTCGTTTATGCCACAGGTTGCACCAAGAGCCCATATGCTCTCGTATTCGGGACCTTCGGTAATTCCTACAGCTGGGTGATATGAGACTCTTCCACATCCAATTGGACATGCAAAGCATGGGTGGTTCCTCACTAAATACTTCGCGGCCAAAGCTTCACCGCTCTGCTCATTGGCGTACTTAAAGACTCCTGTCTGGAAGTTGTACGTTGGATAAAGACCATTCTCGTTGATTATGTTTACTAGAACTGCAGTTCCATACTGTGGAAGTCCTCCGCCCGTAATTGGATTCTCCTTTATCTTCTTTATCTTCTCCTTAACGACGCTCATGAACTTTTCTTTGTCAGCAAGCTCTACTTGCTTTGTTCCCCTAACGACAACAGCCTTTAAGTTCTTGCTTCCCATTACTGCTCCAACACCGCTTCTTCCAGCTGCCCTGTGTTTATCGTTCATTATGTTTGCAAACCTTACAAGGTTCTCTCCCGCAGGCCCTATACAAGCAACCCTAGCCTTTTTGTCTCCAAACTCTTCAAGAAGCTTGTCAGTAGTTTCTCCAACTCTCTTACCCCAAAGGTGGGAGGCATCTTTGATCTCCACATCTTCATCCTTTATGCTAATGTAAACTGGATGGTCTGCCTTTCCCTCAACAATCAAGGCATCATAACCTGCAAACTTGAGCTCTGGCCCAAAGAAGCCACCGGAATTACTTGAGGCTATGAAGCCTGTTAATGGAGACTTTGTAACTACCATGTACCTACCGCCGGTTGGGGCGGTTGTTCCGGTCAAGGGGCCCGTGGCAAAGATTAACTTATTCTCCGGGCTAAGTGGATCAACTTTTGGATCTATTTCCTCCAAAAGAAGCTTTGTTGCGAGACCTCTACCACCAATGAACTCCTTTGCGTCTTCTTCCTTCAGTTCTTCCACTTTTATTTCTCCCGTCGTTAGGTTAACTCTCAATATCTTTCCCATATATCCAAACATAAAGCAACACCTCAAACAAATATCAACATATAATTATGCATTTCAAATTATAAAATTTGACGAAAATAAAATAGTTTGCAGAAAAGAAAGAGGTTAAACAGCAATGTTCACATTGGAACACTATGTTGAATACAAATTCATTAATGTACGCAGATGTCCATAAACTACTTTGGAAGTTTTTCCTTTTTTTGCACCAAACAAACCGTAACGAACACCCGGATGTGGGTTATCAATGCTAGTGTTATGAAAATCAGCTCTATCCTCCCAATCAAACAAAGAATCATTGTTAAAAATATCCTTTCATCCCTTTTACCGAAAAGGTATTTCATTTGGGAAATTGCTTTATATATGTCAACAAAATACTCTCCTTTGTAACGCTCTGTTGAGTAGCTTACCATGGCAGACCCAAAGATGGCTAGGGAAACTACAACCCACTCCCATATGTTTGGGCGTAAGTGAAGGGCAAGTGCCAGCAACACGAAAAAGTCGACGTATCTATCCAAGATAGAATCAAAATATCCGCCGAACTTACTTGTTTTCATTGCAGCCCTTGCTATCTCCCCATCGACTCCATCGAGAATTGAGTTTAACTGGTACAGCAGTCCACCAATAGGAGGGCTAATAAAAGCCACAACAGCCGCGATTATACCAACCACAAAGGAAAATAGCGTCATATGGATTGGTTCAACATAATCCACGAGAACTTCACTGATCTTTGTGGATATCCTTCTGTTCAAATACCTCGATATAACTCCGTCCCCACTGCCTTTTATGGCATTCCTTATCAAGAACTTCTTGGCTTTTTTGATATCTTCTGGTGTATCAATGTCCATCCAGAAAAGCCCACTTACTTCAAATACTTCCAAGCCAGCCTCTTTGACGATTTCAGCTAATTCAAGCTTCTCTTTTTCTCTGATCAGCTTTTCTATTATCTCAAAGATATCCGGCTCTAGAACAAAAAATCCCGTATCCAAGGCGTCGTACTCTTCAAGGGCTTTTCCAATATCTGCTACCCTTCCATCTTCTATTTTCACCTTTGTAGCTTCTTCAGTATTTGTGAATTTCCCTTCCCTATCAACTACAAGCCCCTTACCTTTCAGAGCTTCCCTGATAAAGGTCTCTTCATAAACGTGGTCGCTCATCACTACGACAAACCTTTCCGAAACGTATGGACGGGCGAGATATAAGCTGTATCCGTTCCCCCTTTCTGGGAACTCATTAATCACGAGCTGATATCTAAAGTTATTTTTCCTTAAAAATTCCCCAAATTTTTCCTTGTATAACGGGTTGGTAATAATCACAAACTCATCAATTCCTTCCATTTCAAGAATTTTCATCGTTCTGTAAAGTATCTCCCTTCCAGCAACTTTTATTAGGCCCTTGGGAGTTTCCTTGCTGAGTTTTCCCATTCGAGTTCCAAGCCCAGCCGCCAGAATTACCGCTTTCATCTTGCATCCTCAATATCTTTTTCTTGGTTTTCTAAAAAGTTTTAGTGTTTTCAAGCGAGTTTTTTGCGTTAAGATGCATATCGAAAGAGTTAAAAATGTAGTGGACTTAGATACACATAGGTGAACAAAGATGGCTGAGGAGATATTTCAAAACGAGACCATAAAACAGATTTTAGCCCACTATAGGAAGATATGGGCAATTGGACACGCTCAGAGCGTCCTTGGGTGGGATATGGAAGTAAACATGCCCAAAATGGGAATAACCGAGAGGAGCACTGCACAGGGGGAGCTTTCAGTTTTGGCCCATAGTTTTATGCTGGAGCCAAAGTTTGTTGAGCTTGTAGAGAAAGCAGCTGGAGAAGAGTTAAACGATTATGAGAGAGGAGTTGTCAGAGTACTGCAGAGGGAGATAAGAATAGCAAAGGCATTTCCACCGGAGTTCGTTAGGGAGCTAAGCGAAGTTAGAAGCAAAGCAACCATGGCATGGGCTGAAGCGAAGGAAAAGGACGACTTCAAGAAGTTTGAGCCATGGCTTGATAAAATAATAGAGCTTGCGAAGAAAGCAGCAGATTACCTCGGCTATGAGGAGTATCCATACGATGCCCTCCTTGACCTCTATGAGGAAGGATTGAGGACGAGGGACTTGGAACCGATATTTGAAAAACTAGAAAAAGAACTGAAGCCAATTCTGGACAGAATACTTGAAGAGGGTAAGGTTCCTAGAGAGCACCCCCTAGAGAGGGAGGAATACGACGTTGAGAGTATGAAAAAAGTCAACTTGAAAGTTCTTGAGCTCTTGGGATATCCTTTAGGAACAAGAGGTCGCTTGGATGTGTCACCTCATCCGTTCACGACGGAGTTTGGAATCCA
Organism: Thermococcus litoralis DSM 5473; assembly: GCF_000246985.2. NCBI lineage: Archaea > Methanobacteriati > Methanobacteriota > Thermococci > Thermococcales > Thermococcaceae > Thermococcus > Thermococcus litoralis. The sequence continues at coordinate 2,085,446 of NC_022084.1, forward strand.
CGACGTAAGGATAACAACCAGATACGAGGGCTTTGATTTCAGGAGAACCCTTTTAGCTGTGGTTCACGAATTCGGTCATGCGCTCTACGAGCTCCAGGTGGATGAGAGGTTCATGTTCTCTCCAATAGCCGGAGGAGTGTCCCTTGGAATTCACGAAAGCCAGAGCAGATTTTGGGAGAACATCATTGGAAGAAGCAGGGAATTTGCAGGGTTAATTTATCCAATTCTCAAGGAAAATCTTCCATTCATATCAAAATACACTGAAGATGACATCTATAACTACTTCAACATAGTTAGGCCAGACTTCATAAGGGTGGAAGCAGATGAAGTTACCTATAACCTGCACATCCTTCTGAGATATAAACTTGAGAAGCTCATGGTAAACGAAGAGGTCAAGGCTAAGGATTTACCCGAGCTCTGGAACGACGAGATAGAAAGGCTTCTCGGTATAAGACCAAAGAACTACAAAGAGGGAATTCTCCAAGATATCCACTGGGCCCACGGAACCGTTGGCTACTTCCCCACCTACAGCCTCGGAACACTCTTGGCAACGCAGATTAGGAGCTACATCCTTAAGGACATCCCGGACTTCTACGAAAAGGTCGCAAACGGAGAATTTGCGCCGATAAGAGAATGGTTAAGGGAAAAAGTGCACAAATACGGAAGCATGTATCCACCAAAGGAGTTGCTTGAGAGAAGCTTCGGAGAAGGCATAAATCCAGAATACTTCATAGAATACATAAAGGAGAAATATCTAGGCTGAAGTCTCTTTCTTTTTTTCTATCTCCTCTACTGGCTCCACTTCAATCGCTACAACCCCATATTTCCTTTCTTCCTCTTCGCTGTAGAATTTTCTGTAAACTTTAACTCCTTCATCTATGCTCTTCACGTTTGGGAGAACCCTATCAAGTCCTTCTTTCTCAAGCATTTCCTTGAACGATGGATAGACCCTCAGGGCTTTTACTCTTACTTTTAAGCGTCCCTCAAAAATTATTACATCTCCCGGCTTTATCTGCCTTCGTTTTTCATCGTACAGCCTTCCCTCAATCTTCTTTTTTCCCTCTTTTATCAGCTTCAGATACTCCTCTTGAAGCCCCATTTCCCACTCCATTTTAAATCACCAGGTATCTCAATAACATTGGAGTGACTCTCAAAGCCCTTGCAAGCAAACGTGGATGCTTTACAAGAGCAGTTATTGTTTTCTTGTGGTCGTCAAAGTCTGCGTAATTCTCTATTACTTCTATCGCTTCTCTGCTTGAAAGAACCTCAAAGAGCTTCTCTATTTTTTCTTGGTCGAGGGCTTTGAAAAGCTTCCTAACTCTGAGCCCAAAGGCGATCTGCTTCTTTATATCTCCACAGAGCTTTTCGTAAATATCTAGACTATTCCTTCTTATGGCGTATCTGAGTGCATGAGCACAGAGCATCCCGTATACAATACCTCCAGCCGTTAGAGGCTTTATCTGCAAAGCGGCATCTCCCACTAGTGCAACGTTTCCCTTTACCCATGGCTTTCTAAATCCAAAACCGACGTTTCCGGCTTTTATCTCAACAAATTGTGTTTCTTTGAGGAGCCTTAGCCTTAAAAACCTCATAAGGTTACCATAGTTTCCAAAAGTGCCCACTCTTGCTAGGGATTCGTTTACCGGAGCAACCCACATGAAGAACTCCTCATTTATGTCTTTGTTCACCCACACTTCAACGAAATCCTTCTTTTTAAAGTCTCCAACTACTTCAACTTCGTAACCGCTCAAAAATTCCGCCTCTGCTCTTGCCCCAATTTCCTGGGCGACTTTGCTTGACACTCCATCGGCTCCAACGTAGAAATCGCCCTCTATCTCGAACCTCTCGTTAAACCTCTGTACAAGAGCTTTTCCATTTTTAAACCCTAAGAATCTGGCTCCCATATAGTATTCGGCACCTTTTTTGACCGCTCTTTCGGCAAGGCTCTTTTCGAGAATCTTCCTGTCGACCATATATGCCTGTGGGGCTTTCCTTTTTATTTCAAAGCTCTGAATTCTGGAATAAAACACCGCGCCTCTGAACTCGTTAAGAATTGCTTCCCTTGGAAGGTTGAGCTTTTCAAAATTTTCTGCCCCGATTATACCAGTGCATGCCTTACCTCCAAAAGAGGTCTTTGCTTCGATTAGTGCAACCTTAAACTCCCCCGCAAGAAGATTTGCAAGATAATTCCCAACTGCCCCTCCACCTATTATCACAACGTCATACTTCATGAGCTTCACCGAAAAGTGTAACCTTTAAATCTTAATTAAACTTTAGCTTTTTGGTGACTAAAATGAAAATCTTGGCTACGGGTTTTGAGCCTTTCGGGGGAGAGAAAATAAACCCCTCTTGGGAAGCCGTCAAGGAGCTTCCTGAGAAGATCGGAAATGCAGAGATAATAAAGCATCAGCTTCCGGTGAGCTTTAAGGGAGTTAAAGAAAAGCTGCCCAAGATTATAGAAGATGTTAGGCCGGATGTTGTAGTCCTCACAGGCCAGGCTGGTGGAAGGGTCAACATAACCGTTGAAAGGGTCGCGATAAACGTTATGGATGCAAGGATGGAAGACAACGAAGGATACAAGCCAGAAGACGAACCAATATTTGAAGATGCTCCAGCGGCTTATTTTGCTACAGTACCTGTAAAGAGAATTGTAAATGCTCTAAGGGAAAATAAAATTCCCGCCATGGTGTCCAACTCAGCCGGAACCTACGTGTGCAACACCGCCATGTACATAGCTCTGCACTACATAGCAATAAATGGATTAGAGGCGAAAGCGGGCTTTATACACGTCCCATATATCCCTGAGCAGGTTTTAGAAAAGCCACAGCCTTCGATGAGTCTCGAGATGATAAGGAAAGCAATAGAAATAGCAATAAAAGAAAGCATAAAGAGTTAGTACGTCCTTGCAAACCTTGCTATGTACTTCGCTTCTTTTCCACAATGGGCACACTTCTTTCCTTCAATCTTTGCAGTCTCTTCTGGGTACGGTATTCCGAGCATACTTGCATCTAGGATTTCTTCCATCTCAACACCACAGCTCTCTTCACCACACCATGGAAGCTCCACTACCCCTCTTCTGTCCTCAAAGAGCTGTTTAGCTTCTTCTATTGTGTCAACTCTCTTTATGTGGCTCTCCAAGAACTCTTTTGCCCTTGCATAGAGATTCTCCATTATTGCATCGAGGGTCTTTCTAACTTCTTCAACGATTTTTTCCCTCTCGACGGTGAATTTTTCAAAGGTGTCTCTTCTTGCCAACACTGCCTTTTTGCTCTCGACGTCCCTCGGCCCCACTTCAATTCTCAATGGGACGCCCTTAATTTCCCAGTCGTAGAATTTCCTTCCAGGCCTTATCTCTTCTCTATCATCCACATGAACTCTAATGCCAGCCCTCTTGAGCTCTTCGGCAATTTCCTTGGCATAGGCATTAACATCGTATGGAGAGTCCTTCATTGGGATCGGAACTATCACCACTTGAATGGGAGCTATTGTTGGAGGCAACACAAGGCCGTTGTCGTCTCCATGCACCGCCATGACAGCAGCAAGCAATCTCTCGCTCATTCCAAATGTAGTCTGGTGAACATAGTCGTGGGTTCCGTCTTCTTTTTCATAGGTTATCTCGTATGCCTTTGCAAAATTCTGCTTGTAGTTGTGCATTGTTCCAATTTGTAGAGTCCTTCCATCGGGCATTATTACTTCTGCACCAAGGGAATAGAATGCTCCTGGGAACTTATCCCAGTCCGGTCTTTTTGAGACAATGTAAGGTAAAGCGAGTTTTTTGGCAAGGTTGTCAAATATCTCAAGGTCTTCTTTTATCTGCCTTTCGGCATCTTCAAAGTTGTCATGAGCGGTGTGGGATTCGAAGAATCTGCTTATTTCCCTTACCCTGATCAAAGGTCTTGTGTGCTTCGTTTCATACCTATAAACGTTAACTATCTGATAAACCTTGAAGGGCAGATCTGCATGAGACCTAATCCATAGGTTAAACATAGGATACATTGCGGTCTCACTAGTTGGTCTTAAGATAAGTCTCACATCTAGAGGTCTCTCGCCAGCATGAGTTACCCACAAAACCTCTCCATGGAATCCCGCTATGTGTTCCGCCTCTTTCTCAAACTCTGTCTCCGGAATTAAAGCTGGAAAGAGCACCTCATCGTGCCCGGTTCTTCTCATCTCATCATGGATGAAGTTTTCAATGTTCCTCATAATCCTTAATCCATATGGCAGCCAGACGTTCATTCCCTTTACCGGGTATCTTTTATCCTGTATCCCAGCGAGTTCTATCATTTCGTTGTACCATTCGCTGAACTCATTGGACCACCTTTCTCTTTTTACTTTTTGCTCGATGTTGGTTTCCATGCATTCACCACCTCTTTTTTAAAACCTCCTAATGTTTTTTAATCTTTCGCAGATTTCTCAAAAAGTTTTATTAACATGTTTCGATGAAAGTTTTAGTGGTGAAAGAAATGAAGCCAAAAGTCTTGGTTCTTTTTAACATGAAGAGTGAACCTTTAGAGCTCTTGAAGCAGTATTGCGACGTTGATGTCTTAGTTTATCCAGAGAAGGAAAAGATATTAGAAATAATAGGCGAATACGACGGATTAATAGTCTCACCCTTGAATAGGGTGGATAGAGAAATAATTGAGAAAGGAGAGAAGCTTAAGGTCATAAGTACCCACTCTGCTGGCTATGACCATATAGACCTTAAAGCAGCAACTGAAAAGGGAATATACGTAACAAAGGTTAGCGGGGTTTTAAGTGAAGCCGTTGCAGAGTTTGCGGTGGGTTTGACCATAGCTCTTCTGAGAAAAATTGCCTATTCAGACAAGTTCATGAGAAGGGGCCTTTGGGACTCTCACAGGACGGTTTGGGGATGGTACAAAAGAGTGGAAACGGTCTACGGCAAGAAGGTTGGAATCCTCGGAATGGGTCCAATAGGCAAAGCTATAGCGAGGAGAATGAAAGCCCTTGGAACGGAGATTTACTACTGGAGCAGAAGCAGAAAAGAGGATATAGAAAAGGAAGTAAGTGCAAAGTGGCTTCCACTTGAGGAGGTCTTAAAGCAGAGCGACATAGTTATCCTTGCACTACCTTCAACTCCCGAGACATACCACCTAATAAATGAGGAAAGACTTAAGCTCATGGAAGGAAAGTATCTAATAAACATAGGAAGAGGAAGCTTAGTTGACGAAAAAGCCCTTATTAAAGCCCTAAAAGAAGGAAAACTCAAGGGATTTGCCACTGACGTTTACGAAAAAGAGCCACTTCAAGAGAGCGAGCTTTTTGAAATGGAATGGGAGACCGTGCTTACTCCACATCATGCAGGATTGGCGAAAGAGGCTATGGAGGACATGGGGTTCCAAGCAGTAAACAATCTGCTATCGATTTTTAAGGGCGAAATTCCAGAAAACCTCGTAAACAAGGAAGTTCTTAAAATAAGGCCAATAGAAGAGGTTAAACTCCTCTGACATTTCTTTTAACTTTTAAGTTATAAGTTCTCACTTCAGCATGAAGAAAAAATAAGCCAAAAAGAAGCTAAAGGGCTACTCGCCCTTCAGAATCTTAACGACTTTTTCAGCAACTTCTATGCCAGCTCTTTCTTGGGCTTCAACCGTAGATGCTCCTATGTGAGGAGTTAGAACCACATTGTCGAGCTTTGTCAAGGGGTGATCTTTGGGAAGTGGTTCTTCCTCAAAGACATCCAAGCCAGCTCCAGCAATCCATCCCTCTTGAAGTGCCTTCACTAAAGCGTTTGTGTCTACAATGGGGCCCCTTGATGTGTTGATGAGGATTGCAGTGGGCTTCATGAGCTTCAACTTCTCTTCGTTAATGAGGTGGTAAGTACTTTCAAGGAGAGGCACATGGATTGTAACAACATCGCTGTTTCTCAAAAGCTCCTCAAGCTCTACAAACCTTCCACCAACTTCCTTTGCCCTCTCTTCATTCGGGTAAGGATCGTAGAGGAGGAGTTTCATCCCGATGGCGTTGGCTATTTTTGCTACCTGATAGCCTATCCTTCCAAATCCTACAACACCAAGAGTCTTTCCTTCAAGCTCAAAGCCCATACACTGCTTCTTAGCCCATATCCCCTCTCTCATTTTTCTGTCAGCGAAGGCTACTTTTCTGGCTACATTGAAGATTAATGCAATAGCCAACTCGGCAACGCTTCTACTTGATGCGGCAGGAGCGTTGACGATCTCAATCCCTTTGCTCTTTGCGTATTCGACATCTATGTTATCCAAACCAACGCCAGCTCTGGCTATAACCTTGAGGCTCGATGCGGCATCTATAATCTCCTTCGTCACTTTGGGCTTGCTCCTCACTATTATAGCACTGACATCTTTAACGAGTTCCTTGAGCTTTTCTTGATCAGGGTATTCCTCATAGACTACCTCTAACCCAGCGTTTTTCAAAATCTCGATTGCCTTTTCATGCAAAGGTGCGGCAACTAACACTTTCATTTTCAACCCCTCCTTTTTAGTGCCATAAGCAAAACCTGATCGGAGGCATCCTCCGCCCTATCGGCTATATCTCCGATCTTTGTTATAACCTTATCCCATATGATTTTTGCGAATGTTGTTATTTTTTCACCTTCAAAAACTTTTCTCAAAAGGTAATACTCAATTTTATCAGCCTCTTCTTCTGCTATTTCAGTCTTTTTTGCATACTCAATCGCCTCATCGACGTTTGTGTTGAGTGCTTTAACAGCCTTTTCAAGGAGCTGATATGTCCTCAAGGAATAATCCAAAAGCTCTAGGATCTCATCCTTCAGATCTGAGGGTACTTTGGGTTTTGCCAAGATCAGAGAATGGGCGGCACTCTCCGCTGCATCTGCCACACTATCCACTAGCTCAGATAATCTAGCGTAGTCCCCTCTGTTAACCGGTAAAAATGCGCCTTGATAAAGCATTGTCTCTATTTCTCTCCTTAAAGTATCTGCCTCCCTCTCCAGTTCTTCAACTTCTTTCATTAGAGCCTCTGCCCTCTCAACTTCTCCATTGAGGTAAGCTTCCACAAGTTCTCTAAGCTTTACTATGGTGGAATTTACCGCATCAAGATGTCTGTCAATTGTTGCAAAAACATTATTTTCCTTCCCTCCAAATATGGGCATATCTCATCCCCAGTATACTATCAATGGGACTCTTTATTTAGTTTGTGACTCCTTAGCCTTTACCAAACTCCAGAGTGCAAAGTTTAAGGGGGTTTTTAGCCCTATTTCCTCACTGTATTCGATGATTTTACCATTTATAAAATCTATTTCTGTCATTTTGCCCCTTCTTATGTCCTGAAGCATGGAGTTATAGTTTTCTCTTGTTCTCTTAAGAGTCTCAATGAGAAGTTCCATTGGATGCATATCGAACTCAATCCCCCATTGAGTAGCGACCTGACAGCCTTCCTTCACCACTTCCATCGCCAAGGTTAAGAGATAATCATTTTCCAGAATATCTCCGTTTTTGACTTCCATAATAGCTCCAATTGGGTTTATTGCGGAGTTAACTATAGCCTTAGCCCACTTCCATCCTGCTATGCTCTCACTGATCTCTGCCTCTAGCCCGGCTTTCTTAAAAAGGGCAACAAGCCTTTCTGCAAATTCTCCTTTTCCCTTAGGGTAATTTCCGATTATTGTTATTCCCTTTCCAGTCCATCTAACAACTCCCCATCTCTCAAGGGTTGCCCCATTGGTAGTTATCCCGCCTAGAACATTTTTTGTGTATTTTAATGCTTCATCCTCGTTTCCAAGCCCGTTTTGAATGCTTAGTATCCATGTGTTTTCTCCTATGCTTTCTTTGGCACATTGTAAGGCATAAGCAGAGGAATAGGATTTTGTTGCTAAGATTATCAAGTCCGGAGGCTCTGGAGGAGTTTCGGTAACGGCCCTCGGATACACTGTGAACTCCTCAACCCCAACAACCATGAGGCCATTATTGTTTATAGCCTCTACATGTTCTTTCCGACCTATCAGCGTCACATCTTCCCCAATTCTCGTTAAAAGTGCACCAAAAAGGGAACCTATGGAGCCTGCACCGAGAACATAAATTTTCATCCCTTCATCACCTTCCTTAGTGGAAATAACGAGTAAACGGACAATGTAAGAGAAATTGCAAAGAATACCCACCAGTAGCCCCGAAGTGAGTAGTTAAACGTGTAGATTGTGTAGGAAAGGGCCGTGTAGAACACTGCCAAGAGGGGAATTCCACCGATTGAAAGCTTTCTGTTTTTGAAAAAGAGCAACAAACTCCCAACAATTGCTAAAGAAAATATGTAAGGCTTTATCTCATCTGGCCACGTGATATTTAAAGCTCTTAGCAGAGTAGCTAAAGAAACAAGCCCGATGCCAATGTTGATGACTCTTTCAGCTAAGCTAACCGGCTGGCTCGCTTTGGGGAGAGCAAAAATTATGGCAACAAGTGAGAGCAAAAGGCCTATAGCAAGGAATAAGGGAATCTTAACATCTGCCCAGTAGAATATGTCAACCATAAACGCCGAGAATAGGGAAACTCCTCCAAAAAATCTTGAGTTTTTATTCAGGTAGACAACCGAGAGAAGTGCCAGGAGAAGGGGAGAAAGGTAAAACAATTCCGATTTATTACTCAACCTACTCGGGAGCTCTGTCTTTATGCTATAAACAAAAACTGCAAGGGATAGGAGATATATGCCTATTGGCAGGGTCTTTTTCACAATCTCCACCGTAACCATTTTAATACATCCCCTTAAATATCTTGCAGTCATGGAGCTGGCGGTAATACTCGTTGAGGTCGAATATCCCATAAACCTCGGAGCTATTGCAAGGGTTATGAAAAACTTTGGGGTAAAGGAGCTTATCTTGGTTAATCCCAAGGTTAGTCCTAATGACAAAACGGCCAGAAAATTTGCCGTCCATGCTGTAGATGTTTTAGAAAATGCAAAAGTTGTCGAGACTCTCGATGAAGCCCTTAAAATGGTAGATCTAGCTGTAGGAACTAGCGGGATTGCTGGAGGAGACTATATTCCGGAGAGAACCCCCATAACACCTGAAGAATTCGCAAAGAGGGCTTTTCTTTACGATGGGAGTATTGGGCTAGTTTTTGGTAGGGAAAGCAGGGGATTGGACAATGAAGAACTTAAGAAGCTCGATTTTACAGTTACGATTCCTACCAGCGAAGAATACCCAGTAATGAACCTGAGCCATGCTGTTGCCGTGATATTATACGAGATTTACAAGCAAAGAACAAAGGCTGAAGCTGTAGAGGTAAAAGAGAAGCTTAGAAAGTCTACAAAGGAAGAGAGGGCCAGATTGGTTGGGCTTTGGGAAAAGCTCCTAAACACCTTGGAGTATCCAAAGGATTTGGAAAGACGAAGGCTCTCTGTGCTGATGTTCCAGCGTTTTCTGGGAAGAGGGTTCATATACGCAAAGGAGATACACTCCATGTATGGGCCTCTAAGAAAAGCCATTGAAAGATTGGAGGGATGTAAAGATGATTGCTATTGATTCCTTCAAAATAGGCGGAAGAGAAATACAGATAGCCGTAATCTATGAAGAGAAAATTCAAGGCATAGCTTTTTCCCTTGATGGGGAAGAGTTTCTTCGAGAAAGAATTAGGGGTTTGGTAAAGCACTTACAAAAGCGTGGTGTGAATGTTGATCTAAGGGAAAAGGAAAGCGACTTTCCCCAGCTGGTTTACAGAGTTCTTCTGGGAGAAATTAAAAACGAAGAAGCACTGGAGTACCTTAGCTTTGAGGGAACCACTCCCTTTGAGAAGAAAGTTTACGAGACGCTTACAAAAAAGGTTAAAAGAGGGGAAGTCATAACATACGGTGAGCTTGCTAAAATGCTCAAGAGTTCACCAAGAGCCGTCGGAGGGGCAATGAAAAGAAACCCCTATCCTATAGTGGTTCCCTGTCATAGAGTTGTTGCGTCAAGCGGCTTAGGATGGTACACTCCGAAAATAGACTACAAAAAGTTTTTACTCATGCTGGAGGGGGTGAAAAAATGGACAAGCTAAAACTCTACCTCATAGGGTTCCTCGTGGCTATTATTGCGATAGCAGCAGGCATAATATACAAATGGGGCTTCTGGATGCTGGTTAGGATAGTGCTGAGCTTGGGATTTTTAGGATTAACTCTAATGCTCGGGTTTTTCTTGGCATTGACGCTTTACGCAGAAAGCTGGAAGTACGCTGGGCTTTTGGTAATCCCGACGGCATTAAGTGCCTATGCAACGTATCTAAGCATTACATGGCAGAAGCTAAAGATAGTTGGTGGAATAATAGTCCTCTTTGTTCTCGGGCTTGCGTTTGGTATATGGTACATAAGTGAACCCGATTTGAGCTTAACTGACCGCTTTAGAAGTGCCGAAAGCCTCGAGAGGGCTGGCAAATACAAAGCCGCTGCGAGAAAATATGAAAAGAAAGGGAACTACTTAAAAGCCGCAGAGATGTATGAAAAGCTTGGCTGGATGGAAAGCGCAGCTTGGGCATATGAAAAGGCTGAAAAATACGAAAGAGCTGCAGAGATCTATGAGCAGCTTTACGAGAAGGAAAAAGACACCTACTACCTCAAAGAGGCTCACGAGTACTGGAAAAAGGCTGGCAACATGGAGAGAGCCGCAAAAGCGTTAGAGAGATATGCCGAGGAAGAGCCGTGGTTCTGGGAGGATGTTGCAAAGCTCTATGAAGAGCTTGGCAATGAGGAAAAAGCAAGAGAAGCTTGGGAAAAAGCGTTGGAATACTACAAGGGTGAAGCCCAAGAAGAGGGCGTCTTCTGGGAGGATGTTGGCAATATAGCGAGGAAGCTCGGAAATGAAGAGCTTGCGAAAGAGGCTTATCAAAAATTCCTTGAATACTGCTTAAAAGAGGCCGAAGAAGACCCCATGTGGTGGAAGCACGTTGCAGAGGCTTATGAATACCTGGGAGAAAAAGATAAAGCTGAAGAAGCAAGGAAGAAGTACGAAGAATATAGGCAAAGAATAATGAAAAGCAACGAAGAAACTTCAAACTTCCCGGAAGAGGGGAAGAAATCTTGATGACATTTTCATTTTTGGGAAACCGTTATATATCCTTTTTTTGATTCCTTTCTGGTGGTAAGTATGATGCCAATGAAGGGTATGAACCCCAAACAAATGCAGAAGCTCATGAAACAGCTTGGAATTAAGATGGAAGAGCTTGAGGGAGTTAAGGAAGTTATAATAAGGCTTGAAAATAAAGAAATCGTTATCAAAGACGCTGCAGTAACCGTAATAACAGCTATGGGAGAGAAGAGCTACCAAATAGTGGGCAAGGAGGAAGTCAGAGAAGTTCTCAACATTCCCGAAGAGGACATAAAACTCGTTATGGAGCAGGCAGGCGTTGACTACGAGACGGCCAAAAAGGCATTGGAAGAAACAAAAGGAGACCTGGCAGAAGCAATATTAAAACTCCAAGAATCTTAGATCTACTCTTCCTTATGTTCCTTTTCAAATGCTTCAATTGCTTTCATTATGAGGAATTAAATGCATTAGAGCAGGTCCCCCAGCCATTAGAACTGCCACCAATCCAGCCTCTATAAGTTCCTCCTTCTTTGCTCCTGCTTCCATGGCCTTTTGGGTGTGCAAATAGATACACCACTCACAACCGGCAGCTATCCCCAAAGCCAAGGCTATAAGTTCTTTTTCTCTTGTTGTTAAAGCTTTTGTCTCTGCAACTTCCCTCAAAAACCTTGAAAAGGCTGATATTTCCTTTGGGTGCCTTCACACTCTATAATACCACCCTGTAAAATTAGTTTTTTGAGTATAAATACCTAATCCAAAAGAATATAAACCCCTTTGCTTAGCTCCAATCGATGAGAGCTATTGGAGTAATAAGACACTCACCCAATAGAAGGGTCAATAAAGAAGAGTTCGAGGAGCTTTTGAGAAGTGCCGGTTATGAAATTCTCGCAATAGTTGAACAGACTAGAGAAGAACACCCCAAGTATAACATAGGACCCGGAAAGCTCCAGGAAGTGAAGGAACTCATAAAAGAGCTCAACCCTGATAGGATAATATTTGCAAATCCACTCACCCCTTCCCAGTCCTTCAACATAACAAAAGAGCTTAAAATTGACGTCATTGACAAATGGCAGCTTGTTCTTGAGATATTTGAGAAGAGAGCACATTCAAAAGAAGCCAAGCTTCAGGTCGAGCTGGCAAACCTCCAATACGAGTTGCCTCTCGTAAAAGAAGCCATTAGGAGAATTAAGCTTGGAGATAGGGCGGGTTTCAAAGGTATGGGTGAATATCAGACGCAGCAGTATCTGAAGCACATCCGCTACAGAATGGGGAAAATAAGAAAAGAGCTTGAAAAGGTTAAAGCAGATAGAGAAGTAAAAAGAAAGAGAAGAGAAGAAGTGGGATTTATACTTGTTGCTTTAGCAGGCTATACAAACGCTGGTAAGTCAACTCTTTTAAATGCACTAGCAGATGAGAACATAGAGGCAAAGACACAGATGTTCACAACCCTTGACACGACCACAAGAAGGTTTACAATAAACGGAAAGAGGGCCTTGATAACCGATACCGTTGGTTTTATAGATGATCTTCCGCCTTTTATAGTTGAAGCTTTTCATTCAACCCTTGAGGAAATAGTGAGGGCAGATATTGTCCTTCTTGTTTTGGACTCAAGCGAACCTTGGAGAGAGATAAAGAGAAAGTTTTTAGCATCGATAGAAGTGCTAAAAGAACTTAAAGCCCTTGACAAGCCCATTTTAGTCGTTCTAAACAAGAAAGACCTTACCAGTGAGGAAGAGCTTTCAGACAAGAAGAAGGCAATTGAGGAGCTGATCAGCAGGAAGGGAATAACCGTAAGTGGGATCGCCTCAATATCTGCAAAGGAGAGGGATCTGAAAGAACTCTACACCGCCCTTGAGGAGGTAATGTTCACCCTTCCGAAATACAGGCTCTTTGAGATTCTGGTCAAGGAAAGGGAGAAGGTACCAAAGGTGATAGCTTTAATAAACTCCATAGGGGAAATCCTAGATGTAAAATACGGCGAAACGACAAGGATTTCAGCCTACATTCAAGTGGGTATGATAAAAAGCCTTACAAAAATGGGAGTAGAGCTAAAGCATCCGAGTTAGCTATTCTATCGGCACGCCGTCTTTTGTTCTTGGAGCCAGCCACTTCATTAGCCTTTGCGGATCCTTTGTTCTTATTATTATCGTTATCGGGCCTAAGGGAGATTCCTCGTTAAAGTTGACCTTGCCCACATATGCGACCTGTTTGTGCACCTTGATTATTATCTCCTCCCCAAAGTAACCTTCTTCCAGCATTGCCCTCGCTGTATCAAGAATCTGCTGTCCCCTGAAGAGTTCATAAAGTCTCTGAAGTGCTTTTTTATCCCTCGTCTTTCCCACTAAAAGGATGTAATCCCCTTTGTCAAACGCCTCAAACTCGAGGGGCGACACTAAGTTAAGCATAGCCTTCTTAACCTTCTCAATGTCCTCCGTAGGATAAACGTAAGCTTCAACCTCAACTTCCTCAAACATCTCGCTCACCAGTGATAATTAGGGAGACGGTTTTTGAACTTTTCCACAACTACCTACCGAAAGCATTTTATTATGATAAAAGTCATCTAAATTGGTGAAAAACATGGGAAGGATTGAAGCCATCAAAAAGTATTTGGAAGAGAACGAAGTTGAGGCTGCTTTAATAACAAGTGCTCCAAACCTTCTCTACTTCACAAACGCCGCGCCCTTGGTTGGTGGCTACCTTGTGGTAACCCTGGAGGAAGAAACTCTACTCGTCCCTGAACTCGAGTACGAACAGGCAAAAGAGGAAGCCAGGGTCAGCGTTGAGAAGTTCAAGAAAATGGACGAGCTCTATGAATACCTCAAGCGCTTTAAATCGCTTGCAGTTGAAGGCAACATGAGCATTTCCTTCCAAAATGCCTTGAAGGAAAAAGCCGGGGTTAAAGAATTCAAGCTTTTGGACGATGTAATAAAGGAGCTCAGGATGATAAAGAGCGAAGGGGAAATAAAGCTCATCGAAGACGCATGCAGGTTAGCGGATATAGGGGTTATGACTGCCATAGAGGAGATAAGCGAAGGAAAGCGCGAGAAAGAGATTGCCGCTAAGGTTGAATATGTGATGAAACTCGAAGGCGCTGAGAAACCAGCTTTTGACACGATAATTGCAAGCGGTTACCGCTCCGCCCTGCCTCATGGAGTTGCAAGCGACAAGAGGATTGAGAAAGGAGACCTCGTTGTCATAGATCTTGGAGCCCTATATAGGCACTACAACTCCGACATAACGAGGACAATATTTGTGGGTACTCCAAATGAAAAGCAAAAGGAGATTTATGAGATAGTTCTCGAAGCTCAAAAGAAAGCCGTCGAAGCTGCAAAGCCGGGAATGACTGCAAAAGAACTCGACAGCGTTGCGAGAAAGGTAATAGAGGAGTACGGCTATGGTGACAAGTTCATCCATTCCCTTGGACATGGGATAGGACTTCAGGTTCATGAGTGGCCTAGAGTTTCTCAGCAAGATGAGACCGTGCTGAAAGAGGGCATGGTAATCACGATAGAGCCGGGGATATATATTCCAAAGTTTGGCGGCGTTAGGATTGAGGATACCGTCGTTATAACAAAGAACGGTGCGAAAAGATTAACAAAAACAGACAGGGAGCTTATTTGAGCCTTAATGGGGCTTTGGCTTTTTCTTTTTATCCTATAACTTCCCCATGAGGTATGTCGAGGTTGCCTTTGTAACCTTTACCCTCACGAATTCTCCAATGGGGGCATCGGGAAGTATTATATCCTTATAGTTCATTGTCCTTCCTTCTATTCCTCCTTTTTCTCCCGGAGAGTGTGTCAAAACTTCTACTTCTCTGCCTATGTATCTTTTGTTTATCTCGTAGCTTATTGAAAGCCTTAATCTGTGCAGATAGCGGGAGCGTTCCTTTACCTTCCACCCAACTATTTGTCCTTCCATCTTTGCCGCTAATGTTCCAGGTCTTGGCGAAAAGCGTGAAACGTTTATCTTGTCCGGTTTTATCCTCTTAACCAGCTCTACCGTATTCTGGAAGGCTTCTTCGCTTTCTCCTGGAAAACCAACTATTATATCGGTGTTCAAGTTGAGGTCTTTGATGTGCTTTCTGAATTCTTTAACTATTTCTTCAAACTCCTCAACCGTATATGTTCTTCCCATTTTCCTTAGAATTTCATTGTCGCCGCTCTGCACCGGCAAATGCAGGAACTTGTATATTTTCTCATCCTTGTAAACCTCTACAAGCTCATCTAGTATTTTGATTGCATTGTTGGGGTTCATCATACCAACCCTTACCCTAAAATCGCCCTCTATTGCCGTAATCTCATCCAAAAGCTTTGCCAGGTTTGTGCCTATGTCGAAGCCATAGCAACCGGTGTCTTCGCTTGAGAGCTGAATCTCCTTATATCCCTTGGCCAAAGCTTCCTTGACCCATTTCACAATGAGCTCGGGTTTATAGCTTTTCAATACTCCCCTTGCAAATCTTGTGGCACAATACGTGCAGGCATTCAAGCACCCTTCGCTTATCGGAACTACAAAAACAACGCCTCCCTTCCAAATTCTGGGGAGTTCTAGTTTGTCAATGCTCCTCTCTTTCCACCCTTCAACACTGATTAGCTTTTCTCCCTTCTCTGCCAATTGTATGGCTTCAACAATTCTGTCTATGCTTTTAACCCCAAGAATTCCAGAGGCTCTCTCATCTATTGCATCTGGATTAACGTGTGGCAAACAGCCCGTCACTATTACCCTTTTTCCACTATCAATGAGCTCTTTAATCCTCTTGCTCATGTGCTTTTCCGTTGGGTCTTTGACGGCACAGGTGTTAACAACAACATACTCCGCACTATCCAACTCCGCTATCTCATAGCCCGCTTTGAGCAGCAGGGCTTCCATAATCTCTGCATCTGCCTTGTTCCTTGTGCACCCATAAGTTTCTATGTGAACTCTCATCGCAATCCAATCCCTTAGAGCATTTAAAAAGATATGGTAGCAAAGATGGGTATTTAAACTTCCGGGAGAATTGAAAATGATGCGGGATGATTAGGCTTTTAGATTTTTGACCTCTTATCAAAAAGCCATAATATGAACCCTATCAAGCCCACAAAGGCTACCATTCCAATCATTGTTATCAATATGTTGGTGTATGTTGCAAGGACTCTCGTGAGGATTATTAGGAACGCCATTGCAACGGCAAGGCCTATGATCAAGAAGAGAGTCCCAAACTCTTCCAGTATTCTCATATTCTGAACCCCTTCCCAATTGTGGACTCTTTTTTATTTAAGGTTTAGGAAAAGGCTTAATACATACATAAAACAAAAACTATTTGAGGAATCTTGATGGGGTGTTCCCGATGGAAAAACCGCTCTTAAAGCTCCTCTCTTTAAGGGGAAAAAAATCTCTCATAACTGGCGCGGCCTCTGGGATTGGGAGGGCAACAGCACTCCGCTTCGCCGAGGCCGGGGCGTCACTTGAGCTGGTTGACATAGACGAGCTGGGCCTCAAAGGCGTCAAGAAGGAGGCCGAAGAGTTCGGCGTAGAGGTGAACATCCACCGCGTTGACCTCTCGCGTAAGGTCGAGATCGATGCCCTCTGGAAGGCCCTTGAGGGGAGAGAACCCGACATCCTCGTCAACAACGCGGGCGTCTACTGGTTCAGGGACTTTACCGAAGTTAATGAGGACTTCTATGAGAGGGTGATGAACATCAACCTCCACTCCGTCTTCTGGATGTGCCAGCACTTCGTGAGGGCAAGGAAAGATGAAGGCGGCGTTATCGTCAACGTTAGCTCCATCGAGGCATTCCTGCCCTTCGCGAGGGGCCTCGTCCACTACGACGCTGCAAAGCTGGGAGTCGTCGCCCTCACGAGGGCCATAGCCAGGGAGTACGGGAAGAAGATAAGGGCCAACGTCGTCGTCCCAGGGGGTATAGAGACGGAGGGTGTAAAGAAACTCAAAAAGGAGGCGATAATGAAGTTCGACACCGAGAAGATTGGCATATCCTTCCACTTCAACGCACGCCTTCCGATGGGCCGCTTTGGAGAGCCCGATGAAGTGGCGAGAGTAATCCTCTTCCTCGCGAGCGATTTGGCGAGCTACGTGAACGGGGCAATAGTTCCCGTAGACGGGGGCTTTCTGTCCACATAGAGGGCATACAGCCAATTATGACGCACCATAACTCAAGATCATCGCTCCCCATCGTTTCTCCGTCTAAGGATGACGACCGCCACCAACGCGGCAATAGCAGCAAGACCGCCCGTGATAACTGCCCCCAGCGGAATGCCACTCCTTGGTTTTTCATACAGCGCCGAAAGCATCTCCTGAGTTAGGTCGCTGAACTGGCCGTTCTTAAAGGCGTACACGCTATCATCGCCGAACACCAACCACTCTCCGCAGCAAAAAGCCACCCTGTACTCGCTGCCTTTGAGGGAACTCGGCAGCTCAACGCTCTCCCCCGATGTGAGGTTAAAGACGTGGGTCAGATTAAAAAAGAGAACCGAGCTTCCGCCGGAGACCACAAGAGGGAATCCCGATTCGACTTTCAATCCTGATAGAGTCCACCAGGGCCAGTCAGCCCCGAAACTCCCGTAGTCCCTCACGTACGCTATCCTAACAACTGAATCGTTGACGTTCAGGGAGTTTACAGGAACGAGTGAGAGGTTCCTGAGCTCGAACAGCTCAAGCCTTAGGCTGGCCCCCTCGGAATTCCCGAAAATCGGGGTGGTCGATAGGATGTAGCCCTTATTGGATGTCACTAACGCGTGGAGTTCAGTGTAGTCGTTTTCGTCTTCAAAAGTGCGAATTTTGATAAAATCCGTACCGTTGAACACCCAGACTGCCACAGTAGAACCGTTTTGGGATTCTCCAAAGAGTATCGGGCTCCCGATCCAGAAATCGGGTAGATAAATTCCCGCGTTTTCTGGAGTCCTGTTTTCTAGCCTCCTATTGTAAGTCAAAACCAGCGACGAGTTCTCGATGGTGAACATTCTAACCCATCCACCGTCCGCCGAGGCTACCAGGAAGGTTCTGTTACCATCAACGGCTATTTCAGTTGAGTACCAGCCTGTTTCGCTAATTTTGCGCTTCGTGAGAATGTTCCCATTCTCATCAACCAGATAGATCCAGAAATCAGATGCGACCAGCCAGGCGTTGAGCTGGGGCACCCACCTCTCAAGCCCCGTGACGTTGAGGGGTACGATGGTTCCATCCTTCAGGAGGTAGTCCCTGAACTCGTAGGAACACTCCCCGTGCGCGAGGTCGTCGTTTGGTCCTGCCCCTAGGAAGGTGATGTAGTACTCCCCGCCGTTCCAGGCGATGTCAAGGTCGTTGTCGGTGCACGCACTTCCCCCACGGAAGGTGTGTACGAGCTTGAACTTGCCGTGGCGGTAGAGATAGAGCTCCACCGTTACGGTGTCCCCCTTCTGGAGGAGCCAGTATTTTCCATTCCAGTGCCTCACGATGTACTCCCCGCCGAAGGGGAGCCTCTCAGCCTTAAAGGAGCGGCCGTCGTAAACCACGCCGTAGAACCCGTTCGAGGTTTCGTTGAGGAGCAGAAACGCAATTTTATCGCCTGCCGGGTAGGCGTTCACGATTTTTAGGCTGTTCTCAATGCCCAGCGCCGGAGTGGGACTCAGAAGCAGGAGAATGAAAATAGAAGCGAGGGCAGCGCAGGTCACCAATCGGGGCATTTCTCCCTCACCAAGCTAACATTCCTTAGGTTAGTACCGTAGTAGTAAGCTCTATTGGGCCATTTTTCTCGTTAGAACAATTCCTAAGACCAACCCAATACAGACACCTATGAGGCCAACCCAAAGCTCGTTTCCCAGAGGCCTCGACGTGCAGGGAGTCGTAACGGGCCTTTTCATAGGTGTGGGATTAAAAGGCCCGACACTGTCCTCCAGTTTGATGTATGGGGAAGCACCAGAAAATCTCAGCAGAGAAAATGCTCTTGTTGTGTTTTTCTCAAGATTGTACTGGAAAACTTCATAAGGTGGTACCTCCCTAATGTCAGTTGTATTTAGAAGGATGCTATAGGTTTTTTTGCCCACCTGCGAATGAGTGACCACATACCTCAGACGGCCATTCTCCGGCAACATAAAAATTTGAAAATTGTCTGGGTATAAGTAAATCACCTTTGGGTCAATCGGGAAGCAGTACTCCTCGCCTTCTAACTCTCCTTTGCTACAGTTGATAAGGTTTGGAGCCGCTACTGTGATTGAGGTGAGGTTCATGCCAAGCCGCTCATTTATCCACCCAACAGGAATTTTCCAGGAATAATCGGCCCAATTGGCCCCATAAGCAGGGTCAACGTAGCTTATTGTGAAGTTGGCAAGGAAAAAGTTTCCCTTATTTATGGCTTCAGTTTGAATGCCAGAGGTGGAAGCCAAACGGGATGGCTTTGAGACGTACTCAATATGGGAGCTATTAAACGCAAGATATGCACTTTTCAGATTGCTTTCGTTAATAGTACAACCCATCGAACCGAAGAAAGCCTTAAGTGCTGGATTTTTCTCTCCAAAATCAAAACCTAGGTACCAACTTCTCAACCCATCGTCATAAAACACCGCTGGGCTCCCGTTTCCACTTCCCTCATACAAGAGATATGCACCCGAAGCATTAATGTAAAAGACGTATTTCACTCTTCTTACCTCTGTGGTTCCATTGTAGTGCCCAAGCACCAAGGCTGAGATATTGAAGTCCGGAGTAAGTGGAAACACATATTCGACAACCCATACAGTCGCAACTGAATCCTCAGAACCTACGGTAACATTTGCCTCAACATTGAGCATGAGCCCGTTCTTCCCGGCGAGTGCAGGCGGATAAAGGGACACCATAAACAGAAAAAGTAAGGAGACGACCAATGGTTTAACGCTTGACATTTATATCCCCTCTAATCAATGTAGCCCGGACAGTGTTCTTTCATAACCACTAGGTTCTGGATATCTGTCCCATAATAGTACGCTTTTTGAGGATAATTTCCAAAGTACTTCACATACTCGCAAGCCCTACTCATGCACTCCCCAGCGCTCTTGTTATCAAAGCACTTTCCGCGTTGGACTCCACTGTCACACTCCATCTCAACAAAAAGATTACTTAGAGCATGTCCATTCTTGAATGATTTGAAAAGGTAGCTCCATTCATTGAAATCATTAGTTTTTCCTTGATAGTAATTTGGCTGGGCAAAGACGTACGTGAAATATTCAGCAATTACCTTTATATCGGTGTGCTCTAAATTTATTCCTTCGTGAGCATACGGTATCCAGATGAACTGCTGACCCCAGTCCTTTATCTTCTCAGAGAGAGCACTTATATCGTTCTTGTGGACCACCTCTCGCACAACCTGCCAGGGGAATTCTAAGTTCCAGTAGAACCCCCCTCTGAAGTCCTCCTGTGTTGGTATAGATTCCATCGATCCACCCCCTCCAGTAATCTATACCCCTAACGGCGGGCTTTATGGTGTAATTCGAGTTCTTAAAGAGCTCCCACTGCTCTTTATTATCCCTGACGAGTACGGGAATCTCGACGAGGTAGGGGAGTTCGGGGTTTACCTTTTGTTCCAGCCATTGTGCCAGTTGCTTGCCGTCGTTGTAGCCATTATCGTAGGAGTAACCGCTCATCGGCATCTGCCCATACTCTCCATCCCTACCAGGGGCATGGAGGACTATCATGTAGTCAAACCCGAGATCCCTCAGCTTAGAGGTCGGCATGTTGGTATCAAAGGTCGCGTAGTTTCCATACTGCGGCTTGAAATACCACAGTGCATACGTCGTCATGATACCACCCCACTTAGTTTTTACCCAATATCATTATAATTTTTTTGGATTCAGCATTGCAATGATTTGATGGAATTTATGTTTTGAAAATTAGACTCTTAGACTAGGTGTCAAACTAAAATGCAATCAGAATAAGAGGGGAAACGTTGATTACAGCATGAAAGGCACCTCAGCACCTTCTCCCCTCTCGATCTTGTGCAGCTCCCTCCTGTAGGCCTCAAGCGGCCTATCTTCAACCTTAAGGTAGCCGGCGAAGGTCTTTGGTCTCTTCTCAAGCTCGTCGAAGAACTCCGGGTAGCGCTTGTCGCGAACTATGTGGTGGTCAAGGATTATCTCCGCATCTGTCTCGCGGATTATCTCGTTGAGGTTCTTAACGCCGGTTTCCCACGATCCCGTTGCTCTCGGGCCGAGATAAGTTGGGGGCCCGCCGGTTATGAGCAAATCCGGGTTCTTCTCGACTATCCACTCTACGGCCTTTCTGTTCAACAGCTGGATATCGCTTGCGTGGATTACCCTTTTGGAGCCATCGTCGATGAGAACCATCACGACGAAGCCGAGCTTACTTCCCTCGCTTCCATGCGGTACTGCCGGTGAAAACTCGATTGTAACGCCGCCAAGGTCGAAGCTCCTTCCGTCAGCGTACTCTATCTTTTTCGCTATTTTTTCTGCCTCCTTAAGGAAAGCCCAAGCCCTCTTTCTCTGGCTGAAGTTTATGTTCTCTTTAGGGTGCTTTATAAGGAGGATTTTCTCAGTGTAGAGTTCCTTCGCTTTTTCGGGAGAAGAGCTTTCGTAAATTCCCTCAAAGAAAGGAGTGTGGTGGTCGTAGTGGTAGTGAGAGATTGTTATTATCTGGGCTTTTTTTGAATAACGCTGTATCTTTTCCCTTGCCTTTTGCAGGGCTTCAAGCTCTGCTTTAGCTGGAGGTAAGGAATAACGTTTTGGACCTAATGCCGCTCCAGGATCGATAAGAATGCCTACTTTTCCAATCTCTAAGAAAGTTGCGAGGCTTCTAACACCGAGGCTTTCAGAGGCAAGTGGAATGATCTTCATGGAGACACCTTAAGTTTTAGGCTTTTGATTTTCTTAAACTTAACTTTGAAGTTATAACTTTTAACTTATGACTTAAAAGTTCTAACTGAAAATGCGCCTTAGGATTGCAAGCTGACGTTTGTCCCAGGCATTCTCTTCAATAACTACAAGAAGCACTCCATTGTTTATTACTGCAAAGTCCTTTAATGCAGCTAAAAATTTTACAATGGACTCAAACCCATTGTACATTGCCAGATACTCCAGGCAATCTATTACCACCACACCTTCGAGACCTTTTTCCTTTGCTTCTCTGAAGTACTCACTTGTCATCTGAGCCATGTAGGCAAGATTTGTAGGGGAAATCCTATTTTCTCGCTCCTCGGTGCTTAGGTAGTAGGCATTCCATTTTTCTGGAACGTTTAAGCTTCTAACAAATGCCAGAACCGGGTAATCCTTAAGAGTCTCCTTTATTTGCTCGTACTCGTTTGGAGTTATAAGTCTAGCACCGGGCTCCAAAACAACCTTTAGTTCCACAGGCTCCTCAAAGAACAAAAATTCTCTGGAAGTTATGAGGTTTATCATGAAGAGTGCCATGCCTACAGAGAGTGCAGTGCCGAGAAATATCCATACAAAACTAAGATGTGGGAAGCTTAACCTTACTGGATAGAGGAGGACGAAGATACCAAATGCAATTGTCAAAATACCGAGATGAAGACTGCTCTTTTTCTTTTTACCTATCGCCAAGAAGACGAAGCCAGAAAACAAAAAGAATATTCCTGAGAGAACGACAAACGGCATCTCGATAGAGGAAAAACCACACGAGAGCCCTAGATGAGCTAAGAATATCCCGTAAAGTGCAAAGATTGGAGGAATAATCCCTATTAGCTCCAGCCTTATTGATGTTTTAATGTCCCCATACTCTTTGAGGTACACTAGGGCTCCATATATCAGAGTCCCTGAGAAGAAAGAGTAAAAGAGTGCAACCCCCTCTTTATTTCCGGTATAAAAAGCCACCTGCATTAGTATGAAAAACACCCATGCAGCTGACCAAAAAAGGAGAGCTTTTATTTTGTGCATTAAATACGTGTGAAATAACACTCCTAAGGTTCCAGTAGCTATGAATACACTTAAGACATAAACAAACAGAGCCAGGTATCCTTCGTTCATATGACCACACCATATTTGAAGTAATTCACATTGAAGTGTGGAAAAGGATTAAAAAAGTTTTGGTCAAAAGGGAAAAAGATTTTTAATTCCATTTTCTCTGGATATTATCGAGGGCCCGTAGCTTAGTCTGGATAGAGCGTCGCCCTCCGGAGGCGAAGGTCGCGGGTTCAAATCCCGCCGGGCCCGCCATAACAAACTTCGCCTACGCGAAGTTTGATCAAGGTTCGTGGTTCTTATCGAATTTTCTGTTCTATGAGTGTTTTTATGTTCTAAAGTTTGTTGAGGATGGAATTCTAGAGGTGTTGGCATTTTAGGAATGAGTTTCCAACTTCGACGCCCTATGGGCGTGGATATAAAGGAAACTCTTGGTTAGAATTGCCAGAAAAAGGAGAATTTAATTCTACAGGCGGGTTCTTGCAGAAAAAACCCTTAACTGAAAATAAGGCTCAACAAGAACCACAGACTTTATTATTTTCATTAATGATTATTTCAAGGGCTGTTGTTCCGTCCAAGAATTAGGGAGTTTCTTCTTTTTTAAGAAAGTTTTGAACTTGAGCCCCCCCATAGAGTTACAGCGATAAAGAATTTGGGAATAATCCCCCACAGAATAAGAATATAAAAATAAGAAGAACGTGATTTGGAAATTCAAGAAGCTTCAAAAAACATGTCTTGTCTTTGCCTCCTTGGATGTTTCATTTCTTTGATATTTACCCTTGCAGTCCTTTCAATGTCCCTCAGCTTGGGGGATTCCCATGGAGCCACAAAGGTTACGGCTTTTCCTTTCTTGCCTTCTCTTCCGGTTCTGCCAATTCTATGAACATAAGCCTCCGGATTCTGAGGGACTGAATAGTTTATTACATGCGTTAAGCCCTTGACGTCTAACCCTCTTGCCGCAACATCCGTCGCAACCAAGATTTTAGTCTTGCCCCTTCTAAAACGCTCCAAAATCCTTTCTCTCCCCTTTTGAAGGATATCCCCGTTCAAAGCCTCTGCTTTGTACCCTTTAGCCTTAAGCCTAGCTGCCAGTTCTCTTGTCTCCTTTTTTGTCTGGCAGAAAACTATCCCGTAAAAGTCCTCGTTATCAAGAATCCTGCACAAAAGCTTAAACTTGTTGTTTGGGCGCACTTCAAAATAGCACTGTTCAACCTGCTCTGGGGCGAGACTTTTTTCTTGGACTCTTATGACCTCATAATCTTTTAAATACCTCCTTGCCAAGCGAAGGATCTCCCTTGGAATGGTAGCAGAAAACATCAGGACCCTTTTCTCTTCATTTGTATACCTCAAAATTCTCTCAATATCTTCTATAAAGCCCATATCCAGCATTCTGTCGGCTTCATCCAGTATAAAGTAGCTCACACCGCTAAGTGAAAGTGTGCCTCTCTCTATGTGATCTATTACCCTTCCAGGAGTGCCAACAACTATGTGGACACCTTTCCTTAGGCTTTTAATTTGAGGCCCTATAGGCTGGCCTCCATAGACTGGAAGAACATAGATTCTCTTTTTTCCTCTCAAGGATCTTATTTCATCCGCAACCTGGATTGCAAGCTCCCTTGTTGGAGTTATAACTATCGCCTGCACATCCTTTATATCCTCCTCTATGAGCTCTATCAACGGAAGGGCAAACGCGGCGGTTTTACCTGTTCCAGTTTGTGATTGCCCAATTATATCTTTATTCCCACCTAGAAGTCTTGGAATGACTTCTCGCTGGATATCGGTTGGTCTTTTGAATCCTTTTCTCCGTATGGCATTTAAACTGCTTTCTGATAGTCCTAACTTTTCAAAACTCATGTTTACATCTCCTCAAGTTTACGTCCATTAGAGAACAGAACAGAGGATTATTGAGTGATTTCTAACGTTCCGCGCTCTAACTGGATTTTTTTCTTTGCATTCTTCCTAGTATTCATCACCTTATAAACGTTTGCAAAGGACAAAGTTCTTAACTCTTAAAGTGTTGAACAATAAAGGTGCTGAATGTGATTAAGGGGTGGAAAGCTTTAGTGTTTCCGTTTTTGCTTGGAGGGCTACTAACAGCTATCGGTATGAACTTTGGAGAAACCCATGAGCTGTACAAGCAGTGGGAGGATGAGATAGCGATAAAGCCCGGCCATGTGTTTATGGAAGAGTGGAAGCTTGCAAAAGGAGTTCTTTTTGAGGTAAATGCCACCGTAGAATGCGGCAACAGGAGCGTTGTCCTCTACGCTGTAGAGAAAGCCTCTGGAGGGGAAATTAATGAAGGAGGGCTATATTTGCACTTCAAAACTTCGAAAGAGGGGATATATCAGATATACTACGACAACTCTCAAAGCTCTCTTTTGCCGGCCAAACTTCTCGTGGTTAGAAGGGTGTATTTAATCAAACGCTCCCAGTTTTCGGCATTGTTGATTGGCGTTGGCAGTGCGCTCTTAATTGTTATCGGGCCGTTTTTTGTCCTCAAGAAAAGTACAATTCTTCAAAAGAGATTTAAGAAAAAAGGTGGATTAGACGAATTATAGGTGGTGAGCAAAATGAGAAAGATGTTGCCTATTTTATTTATAGGACTATTAGTTTTTGCAGCCGGATGTACTCAAACCTCTACCCCGACTTCAACAACTACTCAAGGAGGAATAGACTTTAGCTCCTACAACAGGGGAGAAATAATCCAAAAATGGGCGGGGATATTCAACACTGAGACAGTTTATGTAAGCGAGGGATATGAAGAGCTTGCAAAGCACTACTTCCCAAATGCTCAAATTAAGACTAAAAACGAGTTTGAAAGTGGTATAGCGGTCTTATCTCCGGAAGATGCAAGGGAGCTCCTTAGAGGAAAGCCCATTGTCACAACCCCAAGGGAGTATTTTGGATATGTGGTCTACAAGTCTGGGATCAAATTCGTTGGTGAGGAAATAGGGGCTGTAATTGCATACAAAGAAAACGGCAAGGATAGGCTTATTTTCACAGGAAATGGAAAATCAGGAGTAGGTGCCGCTTTAAAATTTGCAGAAGAGTTAAAAGAGGGGAGAAAGTTAAATCCTTCTGTTGTTCTGAGGAGAGGTGACTTCGAAGGAGTAGTCGTTAAAGTGATAGGGGATAACGACTGGGATGGAATAAAAGATGATGACGAATATTGGCTCCTAAAGGAGATATACGTGGAAGAGCCCTTCATTTATACGTGGAGAATCGTTAAAGGAGAGAACATAACTGTAAGCGGAGGCTTTATAAGACTTGTAAACGGCTCAAAAGTCCATATAAAAGCACTTGGATTCAACGTAAGCGTTAAGGTCAAGGATCCGAAAGGCATCCAGATAACCTACGTAATTGAGAACATAAATCCCCAGTTCGTTGAGTATCCAAACGGTGCTAAGGTAGGAGATACTTGGATAGAGCTTACCACGAGTGATGACTTCTCTATAACTCCCAAAGAAGTAGAGAGCTTCACGTTCTTGGCATTTGGCGACCACAGACCTGGAAGCGGGACAAAGCAACCGGAGGTATTCTTCAAGATAAGAGACTTCATGAACGAAGATACTGGAGCTTTTATAATTGACAGCGGAGATTTGGTCTACTCGGGGAAAGTTGAAGAATGGGCAGAGTTGTTGAAGGAGTGGAAGTTCAACAAGCCCGTGTTTGTTGCTCCCGGAAATCATGAATACCAAGGAGAAGGCAAGAACATCTATCACAAGTTCTTTGGACCGACAGATTATTCCTTTGTTCTTGGCAAATATTACTTCGTCTTTGCCAATAACGTTGAAAACAACTACAAGCTAACATCCGCTCAATGGACGTGGCTTGAGAAAGAACTTGAAAAAGCTAAAGCCCTAGGCAAAAGACCTGTTATAGTTATGCATACTCCCCCTATAGATCCCAGACCTGAGGGAGACCATGCAATGAATCCAACAGGTGCCAAAAAACTCTTAGAGCTCATGAAGGAATACAACGCCTTTGGAGTGTTTGGGCACATCCACATATACTGGTACGGTGAAAAAGATGGTGTAGAAATGGTGATAACCGGTGGCGGAGGAGCTCCGCTCTATGCAAAGCCCGACGAAGGAGGCTTCTACCACTACGTAAGGATAAACGCAGGAGATACCATAGCTGTAGAGCCTGTGAAAGTCGAATAGTTCTTTTCCCTTTTCTATATATTCTATATAGTCCACTGTATCCAGCTATATTCTATTGCGGCAAGGTATTTATATACATCATATTTAGCTCGCTCTGGTGATGAAAATGATCGAGCTGCTTAGTGATCCCTGGTTGTTCATCACAATTGCGGTTGGTCTTTTTATGGCATGGGCAATAGGTGCAAATGATGCCGCAAACTCAATGAGCACAGCCGTTGGAGCCGGAGCAATAACACCAAAGCAGGCAGTTATAATAGCGGGTGTGCTTGAATTCACAGGTGCTTACCTCTTCGGAAAAAGCGTTACCGAAACTGTTAGGAAAGGAATAATCGATGCGTCTCAAATAAGCGATCCAAATGTTATTGTTTATGGCTCTATTGCCGCCCTTCTTGCGGCCTCGCTATGGTTGCTGTTTGCATCAAAGTTTGGATTGCCGGTGTCAACGACCCACTCTATTATAGGGGGTATAGTTGGTTATGGTATAGCATACGCCGGAACTTCAATAGTGAATTGGGGCAAGATGGCACAAGTAGTTGCCAGCTGGATACTCTCTCCGATATTTGGCGCAATAGTTGCATTCGTCGTCATAAAACTTGTCTCTAAAACCATACTCCAGCAAAAAGACCCAATAGAAAGCGCTAAAAAATGGGCACCTGTGTGGATAGGACTTGCATTTGTTGTCATAGGTTCAATGTTCTATATTAAGGTTATGCATGGAAAGTCTATTTTCATTGCGGTGAGTAGATATGGTCTTGCGGCAGGAATCGGGGCATTTTTGGTCAGCTTTGCACTTTTGAGAAGAAACTTCAAAGCGACCGATCCATACTGGGGGGCTGAGGCGATATTTAGAAAGGTTCAAGTGTTAACCTCTGCCTATGTTGCCCTATCCCACGGTGCAAACGATGTTGCAAATGCAGTTGGACCGGTTGCAGCTGTCTACGCAGTGGCAACTATGGGGTTAGCTGGAATGAAGGTTCCAGTGCCAAGATGGATTTTAGCGATGGGTGGTTTGGGAATAGCCATAGGAGTAGCAACTTATGGATACAAGGTTATGGAAACCGTTGGGAAGAAAATTACCGAGCTGACAAACACCAGAGGATTTAGCATAGACTTCTCCGCTGCAACAGTAGTGCTGATAGCCTCTTGGTTGGGACTGCCAATTTCCACAACACACACCGTTGTAGGAGCTGTTATAGGTGTGGGTCTGGCAAGAGGGGTAAAAGCAATAAACAAGGACATCGTTAAGGATATAGTCATATCTTGGTTTGTAACCGTGCCTGTGGCGGCTATAATTGCGGGCGTTGTGTTTAAGATACTAATGATTGTGGGGTGAAAATGATGCAGGTCTGGACAAAATTATTCGCTAAAAGCCCGTTTAAGCCATTAATAAAGCACGCTGAAGTTGTTTTAGAGACTGTGGAAACTCTTGAGAGGGCTCTTGAGGCATGGGATAAAGGAGAATACGAGGCAATGAGGGAATACGCAAGGAAAGTAGACGATCTAGAGGACTTTGCCGACAAAATCAAAGAGGAGATAAGGGATAGCTTAAGTTCAAAACTCTTTATGCCCGTTAACCGAGGAGACATCTTAAGGTATCTTCAGATGCAGGATAAAATAGCAGATGCCGCTGAGAACACTGCAAAGTGGCTTCTAGTTAGAGACCCAAACGACACTCCCGAAGACCTCAAGGAGGAAGTGAGAAGTCTAATAATGAAGATGAGTCAGGAAAGCATCAAAGCAGCAAAACTCGTCTATGAGGCAATAGTTCAAATGGATAGAGTTATAGAGAGCGGATTTGGAGAGGAAGAAATCAAGAGAGAATATGAGATAATCAAGGGAATAGAAAGCGTTGAGCACAAGATAGATGAACTCGATACTAAGTTCATGGAGATAATTTTCAAAAACTCTTCCAGGTTAGAGTGGGGACTTGGAATGTACCTCCTCAACATTGCAAAAACACTAAGCAACATATCAGATAGAGCAAAAGACGCAGCAGAGAGAATAAGACTAATGATGAACAAATGAACCGCTCTGGTTTTCTGCTTTTTTAAGTTTTTGTTAGTTCTCCAAGGAAAAGTAAGAAGGAAGCTTCAGATAGCTATCATGGTTGAGGTCATTTGTATTTCGGGCATCTTCCTTATCCTTTCTGTTATGAAGTGGTCGAGATCTTTGAGCGTATCTGTCTCAACCTTAACTATGAGGTCGTACTCTCCATAAACCACATATGCTTCCTTTACTTCCGGGTAGGTAAGAAGTTTCTCCATAACTTCCCTTTCCTTTCCAGCGGCTGTCACCATCAAAATAAACGCCGTCACCATAGCTTACCACCAATAATATTTGGTTTTTTGAGTATTTAAGCTTATCGCCATTGACAAGGAAAAAATGACAAATTAGGGGAAGCTAATTATTCCAAAGATAGCGCCTTTAAAACATCTTTCGCCGACACATACTCTTTTGGAATTTTAATTCTCACGGTCTTTTTAGGATCCACCAGCTGGCTTACCTCAACGTCCAAAATAAGGCTCCCCAGCATGTACGCTTCTTCCCAGCTTAAGCCTAAGGCTTTTTGAAGGACTTTAACGCCGAGTTCAGTTGCCTGCCTAATAGCATCCCATAAATCTTCCTTGGAAACGAGTATATACAATGAGTCTTATGTTTCAAGTACCGGATATGGAGGAGCCATTCCTTTTACGATGCCAACCCTTACCGTCACCTTTCCCGATACTTCGCAAGCTGAGACGCAGATTTCCCCATCTCCCATTACTGCATGTAGATCTCCAATAGCCAGCAATCCTCCCTCAACGAAGACGGGCAGATAGAGAGTGGTACCCTTCTTTATGAGCTTGGTGTCCATGTTTCCACCATGCTTGCCGGGTTCGCCACATGGAATCTCCTCACGAGAAGCAACGCCGATAACTCCTATCATAGGCTTTGCAGGTATTCTAAGATCTCCAAAATAAACGTAGCCATCTTTGATTTTGCAGACCTTAGTTTTCGGCTCTTTAACCATATCCCCTAAAACTCCTGCATTTGGTGCAATAACAACCACTCCTCTCTCTGCCACTTCTATATCCAGAATATCAACCTTTAAGGCATCTCCTAGTTCGGCACCTTTTATATAGAGCGGCCCTGTTGCAGGATTTACCTTTGAGAAGTCCACAGCTGCGAGGGTTTGCTCTTCAGAGCTTATCTGGTTAGAAAGGGCATCTAAAGTTTCAAAAACTACTATCTCCCCGTTTTCTGCTTCTGCAACTGGTCTAAGGTTTGGCCCAAAGGCAAAAATATGGTTGGACTTATCTATAAAGAGCATGTACACCACCAGATTTAAAATATCCCAGCAATGTTAATTAAACTATCGGGGAAGAAAAATGGAGCATCTCATAACTCAGAAGGAGCTCGAGAAGTTCAAAGAGCTTCTCGGGAAAAGGGGAATTAAGCTCGAAAAGTTCTACTCTAAAGGAACGACTAGCTTAGTGTTTACTGGAAATGCAGAGGGCAAAAAGGTTATCATAAAGCTCGAGAGGCCTGATTCACCGAGAAAGAACTTCAAGAGGGAAGCAGAAATCCTGAAGTTTCTTGAGAGAGAAGAAATAACGCCACGCTTGGTGGATTATGGTGTTTTTGAGGGGAGAGAATTTCTCGTTAGAGAGTTTGCCGAAGGTGAGCCTCTGCTGTATGCAACTCCTCAAAAAAAGCACATACTTCAGATACTTGAAAAAACATATCGGCTCGATGCTCTAGGCATTGATCACGGGCAGATACAGGGAGGAAAGCACATTATAATCAACGATACCGTCTGGATAATCGACTTTGAAAAAGCGGGCTTTAGAAAGCCAAAGAACGTAACCTCTGCCATGGCAATGATATTTCTCAACGACAACATTATCGCAAAAAGGGTTAGGGAAAAATTTAACCTAGATACTCGCTTCCTAAACGCTTTACGAGAGGCGCTGAGGGAATATAAGAGGACAAAAAACATTGAGAAGATCGGGGAGCTACTTTCTAGTCTTTAATCTGTCCCATCCCCATATTGAGAGAGGAATCAAAAACGCCGCAATGATGAGCCCTATTCTTGGATCAATGAGATACTCAAAGAGAAGGATAATGAAAACCGTTATGCCGATCATAACAAACAGGTCTCGATCAAAAATTCTAGATTTCGCGAGGATGTTCATCTCCCTGGAGAGGTAAGCAAGATACAGAGGGATTCCCAGGGCAGCTATTGCTACACCAACATAGCTTTTGGAGACGATCGAAACAATTAGGCCGATTAGAAGTATTCCCAAGACAGCGTATTCACTCTTCATAGAGTAGAGGTCATCAATTAACTTTAAATAATTTAGGGCTTAGTTTACATTTAGGTGATAGCGTTATGAGTAAGATCGAATGGAATGAAAACACCTTCTCTAAGTTTGCCTATTTGAGCGACCCGAGGATATCAAAGGATGGGAAAAAGGTTGCATACGTCCTAACAAAGGCAAACCTGAAGGACAACAAGTATGAAAACACTATAGTGGTTGAAGAGGTTGAAGAAGGCGGAAGAAAATTCATTGAAAATGCCTCGATGCCTCGGTTTTCTCCAAGCGGAAAGAAAATAACCTTTGTAAGGGCAAATGAAGAAAAGAAAACTGCAGAAGTGTGGCTTTATGATTTGAGCTCAATGAGCGGAAAGAAAGTCCTTGAGGCAAAGAACATCCTCGACGTAAGCTGGAATGAAGATGATAGGAGAATACTAATAACGGGCTTCAAAAGGAGAGACGACGAGGATTTCGTCTTTGAAGACGACGTTCCCGTGTGGTTCGATGCTAAGGGCTTTTTTGATGGTGAGAAGACAACATTCTGGATAGTCGATACTGAGAGCGAAGAAGTTCTTGAAGAATTTGATGCAGAGAGGTTCTCCTCCGCAATATGGCACGGGGATGCGGTTATTTACAACGTCCCCCACAGAATAAACGAAAAGCCCCAGTTCTTCAAGTTCTATGACGTGTATCTCTACAGGGATGGAGAGAGCGAAAAACTCTTTGAAGGAGTTTCATATGCTGCTGTACACTCCAATGGAGAGCTAGTTTTACTCTATGGAAAGCCAAAGAAAGAGAAGAGAAGCGAGCATAACTTCTTCTACCTCTGGGACGGCAAAGACGTCAAACCCCTAACGGAACAATTCGTCTACAACAACGGAGGAGGAAAGCTCGATGAGAAAGGAAACCTCCACTTCACCATGGCAAAAGAAGGAAAAATAAGCCTCTACAAGCTCGAAAGGGAAACTTTAACCCCAATAGTAGAGGACAACTCCTGGGTAATGGGTTTCGACGTGAGCGGAGATGGAAAAGTAGTTCTCCTTAAAGAGACCGACACAAGGCTTAGGGAGCTCTACCTTTGGGATGGAGAGCTGAAGCAGATAACAGACTACAACGGGCCGATATTTGCGAAGCTTAAGACAAGACCAATAAAGCACTTCCGCTTCAAGAGCCTTGATTTAGAACTTGATGGGTGGTACATTAAGCCCGATATCAAAGAAGGCGAAAAAGCTCCGGTGATAGTGTTTGTCCACGGCGGGCCTAAAGGAATGTACGGCTATTATTTCAAGTACGAGATGCAGCTAATGGCTGACAAAGGCTATTACGTGGTTTTCGTTAACCCACGGGGTAGCAACGGCTATGAGGAAGACTTTGCCCTAAGAGTTCTTGAGAGAACGGGCTTAGAAGACTTCCAAGATATTCTAAACGGAGTAGAGGAGTTCTTTAAACTTGAGCCTCAGGCAGATAGGGAGAGAGTTGGGATAACGGGTATAAGCTATGGCGGCTTCATGACAAACTGGGCACTAACGCAGAGCGATCTCTTTAAAGCAGGGATAAGCGAGAACGGCATAAGCTACTGGCTCACAAGCTATGCTTTCTCCGATATAGGCTTGTGGTTCGACAAGGAGGTAATAGGAGACAACCCACTCGAAAACGAGAACTACAAAAAGCTGAGCCCACTCTTCTATGCCAAAAACGTTAAGGCCCCTCTACTGCTGATTCACTCCCTTGAAGACTATCGCTGCCCACTTGACCAGAGCGTGATGTTCTACCATGTGCTTAAGGACTTGGGTAAAGAAGTCTACATTGCAATCTTTAAACGCGGCGCCCACGGGCACAGCCTAAGGGGGAGCCCAAGACACAGGGCAAAGCGCTACAAGCTCTTCATGGAGTTCTTCGAAAGAAAGCTCAAGAAGTATGAAGAAGGCTTTGATGTGGAGAAGATATTAAAAGAGTGCAAAACTGAAAAGTGACCCTCCTTAATCTTTAAGTCGCTTGGTTATTCTTATTTTTCTTTTAAAAGCCTTGTTTTTCACGATAGGGAAGAGTTTAGAGACGAACTGTCACATTCTTAGAGGTTGTTGCAACTGCTAAAACTTTTTCTCCATTTTCTAAGACTCTAGTGGCACTTCCTACCGCTAATGTCAACCTCAGATCCTCAAAATCCTTCTCTGGTATTAACTCGACAAAAACACTCCCCATCCCTCCACCACAGGGATGTTGGCTGCAAAAAAAGACATCGTACCCAGCAGGCCCTATAAATATGCGATACTTTACTGGAGAGGTTATATCGTATGTCATAAGAATGTTCATCCAATCGGAGATATTCGTAATATTTCTGTCTCTATAATTTGTTTCTGCACTTATCAGTCTCCATCCATGAGGTACACCAACAAAGGCTCCTCCAAAATCTTTTTCAGTTATGTTAACCCATCCAACCAAGACAACTCTCCGTTCATCACCTCTCACTTGAGCAAAAACCGTTCCTAAAAATGTGGAACCCGTAGAGTTGTCTTTCAGATAGAAATTTACATAATCAACCGTAGACCATTCCTCGGGTTTTCCTTTCAAAAAAGAAAAAGCCACGGCTGCCATGATGCTTATTACAATAATAACGCCAATTACTTCTCTCCGCAAGTTCAATCCCTAGTTAAGTTGTGTTGGCAAAGCTTAAATCTTTCGATGAGATAATGCTCCTGAACAATGAGGATACTTTGACTAACCGAGCGGTGATGACTACGGGAGTGGCCGAGCTTAAAGGTTTATTATCCTGGCTCTCCCATTCTTTTTAAGCCAGTCCAGAAGCATTTGAGCAATTTCAAACTTTTTCTTTTTACTCTCCCATATTGGTGTGTGCTTCTTTAGATAGGGCTTGCTCCATTTTCCCACTATCCTCCCAAAATCAAAGCCAGCGAGGATTATCTCTCTCGCTCCAAGCTCCTCCGCAAGAAAAACAGCTCTGTCTCCATCGGTAAAACCGCCAAAGTTGTAAACAATGTCTAAAGGCTCTGTTTGACACGTCCCCAAAACGTTCTTGAGCTTTGGCACATAAGCTCTAAGCTTGTCCATGTTGTCCCCGTGAGCATGAACAACAACGTAAGCCCCAAGTTCGTTTGCCCTCTTTATATCTTCAAACCTTCCATCCAAGTCAGTGACAATAATATCCGGAGTGATGCCATATTCCAAAAGGGCTGAGGTTGCCCCATCGGCGGCTATTAAGGTTCCCTCAAATTTTTCTCCCCCGAGTGCTTTCTCCAAGCTCGGTCCAGCTCCAAAAACATGAACTCTCTCACTAATTCTTTTTTTGAGGTCTTCAGCCAGAATATAGTTTTTGTTCTCTAACAAGAGTTCTCTCAATAGAAACGCGGCTTCTCTGTCTCTCCCTCTATCGTAGCCCATTTTGTCTAGAATTTGGACGTAAAACGGCTCCCACTCCGACCATTTCATGTGCTTGTCTATGGCATTCTACTTTATAGAGATTTTGTTGCAAAGGGAAATCAAAGGGTGCAAAAGAAGAATGGTTTTGGAGTAATTTTTCGCCTATGTCTGTTTGAACATCAGACGACTTTTACAAAAAAGTAAAAATTTCTCCAATTTAGCGATTTTGTCATCTAAATGACTACAAAAATTTTAAATACATGGCCCCTCTTAGATACACTTTGGTGAATCTATATGAAGAGTAAAGTACTGTCTTTAGCATTGTTGGCCATTTTTGTTTTTAGTGTAGTGGCCAGTGGATGTATAGGAGGAGAAAAAACAACTACCCAAACGGGCGGAGCAGGATATGCAGAGCAAATAGTAATAGGAGTAACGGATAAAGTCACAGACCTAGATCCCGCAAATGCATACGATTTCTACACATGGGAAGTTCTCAACAACATAATGGAGGGGCTTGTCAAGTACAAGCCCGGAACTCTTGAGATAGAGCCCGCTCTTGCAGAAAGCTGGGAAGTTAATGAAGATTCCACCGTTTGGACGTTTCACCTTAGGAAAGACCTAAAATTTGCAGATGGAACACCTTTAAAAGCTCAAGACGTTGTAAGAAGCATAGAGAGAGTAATGACAATCCAAGGAGATCCTTCGTGGCTTGTTACCGACTTTGTGGAAAAAGTTGAGGCAAAGGACGATTATACAGTCGTGTTCTACCTGAAACAGCCAACATCTTACTTCTTGGCACTTTTGACAACGCCGCCATATTTTCCAGTTCATCCAAGCTATTCTCCAAATGAGATTCAAAGTGATCAGACTGCAGGTGGAGCTGGGCCATATAAAATAGCCAAGTGGGTTAGAGATGAAGAACTTGTCCTCGAAGCCAATCCGAACTACTACGGAGAGCCTCCCAAGACTAAGAGGATAATAATCAAGTTCTATAGAGATGCTTCAACCATGAGATTGGCACTACAAAACGGTGAGATAGATATTGCATGGAGAACCCTAAGGCCAACGGACATTGAGAGCTTGAAGAGTGAGGGCAAATATTCAGTTATTGAGGTACCTGGAGGATTCATAAGATACGTATGTCTTAACACAAAGGCCGAGCCAACAAGCAACGTGAAAGTAAGGCAAGCCCTTGCAGCGGCAATCGACAGACAGGAAATTTCAAACAAAGTCTTCAAAGGTACAGTTGAGCCATTATACAGCCTGATTCCAAATGGAATGTGGTCCCACATAGATGCATTCAAAGAGAAGTATGGTGATGGCAATATTGAGCTAGCTAAGAAGTTGCTCAAAGAGGCAGGCTATGATGAAAGTAACCCACTAATGATACAGCTCTGGTACACTCCAACTCACTACGGTGACACTGAAGCAGACCTTGCTCAAGTGCTTAAAGAACAGTGGGAGAGAACTGGAGTAATAAAAGTGGATATCAAGAGTGCCGAATGGGGAACATACGTGGATTATGCAAGAAAGGGACAAATGCAAGTGTATCTCCTTGGATGGTATCCAGACTATCTGGATCCAGACGATTACACAACTCCATTCTTAAAGAGCACCGCAAACAGTTGGGCTGGAACAGGATACACAAATCCAACCGTTGATGAGTTATTGACAAAAGCGCAATCGCTCACAGACCAAAATGAAAGGACAAAGCTTTACGAACAAGTACAGAAGATACTTGCCGAAGAAGTTCCCTACATACCGCTAATACAAGGGAAACTCTTTGTTGTGACCAGTCCAGATGTCAAGGGCGTGACAATAGGACCAGACATGATATTCAAGTACTCCACCATTTATAAAGAGAAGGGCTGATTTTTCCTTTATTCTCCCTTCTTTTTGAATTTTTGAACTGCAATAAATCAAGGTGGTGGTCAAATGGCTCGTGGAATCGGTCAATACATAGTGATAAGGGGTCTCATGATAATCCCAACAATTTTGATCCTCTATACAATTGTTTTTATATTCCTCAGAATTTTACCCGGAAATCCTGTTTTAGCCGTTGTTGGAACCAAAAATATTTCTCCCGAACAGCTTCAGCATTTGATGGAAATGGCGGGGCTTGATAAGCCCCTGTATGTTCAATACTTTGATTATCTCTGGAAGATGCTTCATGGGGATTTTGGAGTAACTTTAGCATTCCCTATGGGAAAGCCTGTTGTTGAATATTTAAAATTGAGATTTCCGGCCACGTTAGAATTAACTATTTTCGGATTCACTGTAAGCGTTCTCCTTGGCCTTTTGACTGGAACAATAGCGGCAACAAAGAAAGGTACAAAGATTGATACAGGAATGAGGCTATACAGCATAATAGCATACACACTCTTTATCCCGTGGTTTGGAATGATGCTTCAGTATGTTTTTGGTATACACTTTCATGTACTCCCAACTTCTGGAAGAATAGACCCCGGAATAGAGTTGCAAAGAATAACCGGCCTTTATGTATTGGACAGCATATTAACTGGAAACTGGGAAGCATTTACCAGCGCAATAAGCCACCTCATACTTCCAGCAACGACATTAGGCATAGTGCTTAGTGGTGCATACACAAGGCTTGTTAGAAACAACATGGTCGATGTCCTTAGTCAAGATTTTATCCGCTCCTACTATGCTAGGGGAGTTAGGGACTGGAAAGTTACATGGTACGCTCTTAAAAATGCATTTATTCCCGTCGTGACCCTAATGGGACTTCAGTTTGCAATTTTGCTTGGGGGTGCAGTTTTAACTGAAACTACCTTCAACTGGCCAGGCATGGGAACCTTCATAGTAGATAGGATTGATTACAGAGACTACAATGCTATTCAAGGTGCTGTAGTGTTCTTTGCGTTCTTTGTGGGGCTTATCAGCTTGATAGTAGACATTGTATACGCACTCTTAGATCCGAGGGTTAAATACTGAGGTGATTCAAATGGAAGTAATAACCAAAATTACAGGGTTCATCTTTGATAAAAAACCCGGAAGAGGGCTTTTATTGTTTGGACTTGCAATAGTGCTGATAGTTATCCTAATGGCGATTTTTGCACCGCTTATAGCACCATATGATCCTACAAAGACAACGGAAGATAGCTTCGCGCCGCCAAGTAAGAAGCATCCGATGGGAACGAACAGATTAGGACAAGACGTCTTCTCAAGAATAGTCTGGGGATCGAGAGTAGTCCTTTATGTCGTTTTTATAGCTACTATGCTTTCTATGAGCATAGGCGTTCCTCTAGGCCTCATCTCTGGATACCACGGAGGAAAGATAGACAGGGTACTAAGTGTAATCATGGACAGCATCTACGCATTTCCGGCACTCATACTTGCAATAGTTATTGCCGTAGTCCTAGGCCCAAGTCCGGTAAACACTGCCATTGCAATATCATTTGTATATGTGCCAACGTATTTCAGAATGGTTAGGGGACAAACGCTGAGCTTAAAAGGACAATTATTTGTCGAGGCTGCTAAGGCATTAGGAGCGAAGAACAGGGAGATAATGTTTAAGTATATCCTCCCCAACCTAGCACCAACTGTATTAGTCGTTTTCACTTTAAGCGTTGCAGACGCTATTCTAACAGAGGCAGGATTGAGTTTCTTAGGGTTATCCGTAACACCTCCAACTCCAGACTGGGGATACGACTTAAGAGTAGGACAACCATTCCTCTTAGATGGCTACTGGTGGCTTGTGTTCTTCCCAGGAGTGATGATAATGCTGCTCGCAATGGCATTTGCACTAATTGGAGAAGCCTTAAGCGAAAGAATTTCCCTTGGGACGAGGTGATTAAAATGTTGTTGGAAGTAAAAAACTTAAGCATTTATTATTACACCCTTGCCGGCACTGTGAGAGCAGTTGAAAATGTGTCTTTCACAATAGACAAAAAAGAATGGGTAAGCTTTGTTGGGGAAAGTGGAAGCGGAAAATCTACAGTAGCCTACGCTCTCTTGAACCTCGTCCCATCTCCCGGTAAAATCGTCAATGGAGAGATCATCTTTGAGGGAAAAAACATACTTGGATTGACAAAAGATGAGCTGAGAGAGATAAGAGGAAAAGAAATCAGCATGGTTTTCCAAGACCCTATGACGAGCTTAGACCCCCTAAGAAAAATTGGCGATCAAATAGTGGAAGTTATGACGGAACATGGTATGGAAAAAGACGAAGCATATAATAGAGCCAAGGAACTGCTTAGGAAGGTAAACCTCCCAGAAGATAGAATGAGCTATTATCCTCACCAGCTCAGTGGTGGGCAAAGACAGAGGATTGCCATAGCCATTGCCATGGCATTTAATCCAAAGCTCCTTATAGCAGATGAACCCACAACTGCCCTAGATGTTATAGTGCAGGATGCAATTATGGATCTTATTGAGAGCCTCAAGAAAGAGGGAACAAGCATATTTTTTGTGACACATGATATATCCCTTGCGGCAGAGAGAAGTGATAAAATAGCTGTAATGTATGCAGGGAAACTAGTGGAGTTCGGGAAAGTAGAACAAATTCTTGAAAATCCCCTTCATCCCTATACCCAATCACTGCTTGCAAGTGTTCCTGATTTATGGAGTGAAAAAGAGATAAAAGCAATACCTGGCTATCCTCCCGATCTCAGAAATCCTCCAAGTGGATGTAGATTCCACCCAAGATGTCCCGTGTTTAACGAAAAAGCCAATTTAAAGGGAGTTTGTGATTCCATAGAGCCTGAAACTATTGAAATTGAAAAAGGTCACTTCGTAAGTTGCCACCTGTACAGGTGATAAAAATGGAAAGCATACTCAAAGTTGAAAACCTCAAGAAATATTTCCCAGTCAAGAGGACTATTCTGGAAACCCTCAGAAAAGAACCTCAAAAATACGTCAAAGCTGTGGATGGAATAAGTTTTGAGGTGAGAAAAGGTGAAACCCTCGCGTTAATTGGAGAAAGTGGGTGCGGGAAAACTACCACGGGCAGGGTTATTCTAAGACTTATTGAGCCCACCGATGGAAAGATAATCTTTGATGGGGTAGACATTACTCACCTCGACTACGAGGCGTTGAGACCCTACAGGAGAAGAATGCAAATGGTTTTCCAGGATCCGTATGCAAGTCTGAGTCCAAGAATGAAAATTGGAGATGCAATCGCTCATCCACTTTTGATTCACAACCTAGCGACAAAAGAAGAAGCAAGAGAAATGGCCCTAAAAATGCTTCGCAGAGTGGGCTTAACGCCAGAAGAGGAGTTTTACGAAAGATATCCCCACCATTTGAGTGGTGGGCAAAGACAGAGGGTTGTCATAGCTAGAGCCATGATACTGAAACCAGAGTTCGTAGTTGCGGATGAAGCAGTATCCATGATTGATGTTTCAATGAGAGCCTCCATCTTGGAACTTCTTGAGAGCTTTAAGAAGGAATACCACCTAAGCATGCTTTTCATAACACACGACATAGCCGTTGCAAAGCTCATAGCTGATAGAATAGCTGTTATGTACCTGGGAAAAATTGTGGAAGTAGGACCAACAGAGGAAGTTCTCAAAAATCCAGCCCATCCATACACAATGGCACTAATTCAAGCCGTTCCTTCAATCGTTAAAAGGGAAAAGAAAAAGAGGATAGAGATAACAGGTGAAGTTCCCAATGCGGTTAATCCTCCAAGTGGATGCAGATTCCACCCAAGATGCCCACTTATGACAGAAGAATGCAGAACAAAGGAACCAGAACTTGTAGAAATAAGCAAAGAACACTTTGTTGCCTGTTATCATCCTCTTGTCTAAGCTATTTATTTTCCTTCAGGTTTCTCAACTTTCTATCTATTTTTACCATCTCTTTCCACTGCCTTCCCGGCCAGTAGATTTGACCACACTGAGTGCAGATGTAAAATTCATCGTAATCTTCATAAACGCCTTCTGGCACTTTCCCCTTGATTTCTTCTTTTTTGACCCTTCTTATTAGCCCATTACACTTTGGGCATCGTGCATTTTCTGGAAATAACTCTTTAAACTCAAAGCCCAACTCCATAAGCTGCTTTACCTGCTCTTCAAACTTATTGGATTTTATAAGAATTGCATTCTCACACCTCTTTGCAAGGTCTTCGTCCCTCGTCAGAATTACTCTGCCTTCTTCTTTAGCAACCTTCAGAATTTCCTCGTCATTCTCTATCCCGTAGAGCGTGTCGTAACCGTATAACCTAAGCCATCTTGCCAGCCTTCCGAGCATCATGTCGGCAATAAACTTTGGGCTTTTTCTTCTCATCAACGCTACTTTGGAGTGAAACAATAAATTTCTTTTGGAAGAAACCTTATAACCTCTTCAGCACTTCTATCTCTGGTGGCTCAAATGATAGTGTATTTCATCGGCACTGGGGGCAGTGAAGGAATTCCAGCTCATCTTTGCACATGCCAAACATGTGAAGAAGCCCGCAAATTGGGTTTTGCCCAAAGAAAACCCTCCACGCTGGCTATAATCACCAAAAATAAAAAAGCCGTTCTTATAGACGTTGGAACGGATATTAGGGATTTACTGCACGTTCCTCTTGAGGCAATCCTCCTCACTCACTGGCACCACGATCACATATATGGCTTATATAAGCTCCGGTGGATTGCAAAGAAAACAACCCTTTATGCCCCAAAAGGAGATGCAGACTGGCTCATGGTTAACGACCCCAAGAATATTGATGTGAAGTTCATCAAAGCTGGGGATGTCTTGGAAATTGATTCCCTTAGAATAACCGCTCTAAAACTCAACCATCAAGTGGAAACCCTAGGCTACCTGATAGAGGAAGACAACAAGAGTGTGGCGGTTCTTTATGACACCAAGGGACTTCCCGAAGAGACACTCGAACTATTAGAGAAGAAAAACCTTCGCCTAGCTATTGTGGATGCCACCTATTCACCGGGCATAGATGATCCCTATCACAACAACGTCGATGAGGGAGCTCAAATTGGGCTTAAACTGGCAGAAAGAACGCTTTTAAGCCACATATCTCACAAAAACCTCCCGTTTTTAATGCTGGATGAGTACGTAAGAAAGAAATATGGAGGAAAAGTTCTTGTAGCATACGATGGGATGCTCTTTTACGTGTGAGGTGAGATGATGATACCCGAGCTTGCTAAAAGAAGGAAAACCGTGAGAAAATTCAGAAAAGAAAAGCCGCCCATAGAGAAGCTCTTAATGGCTTTAGAAGCAGCAAAAGAAGCTCCCTCCGGAATGAATGCCCAGCCGTGGCATTTTGTTATCGTTGAGAGCATTGAAATGAAGAAACAGATTCGGGAGATCTGCGAGAGAGGAGAGAGAAAGTTTTACGAGAAAATGAAAGGAAAACTTGGAGAGTGGCTGCAGGAGAAGGGGTTTACATGGCAAAAGCCCTTTTTGAGTGAAGCTCCCTATCTCGTTCTCGTGTTTACCGATGTTAGGGCGCCTTTTGCAGTCCAGTCAACATGGCTTGCTGTAGGGTATCTCTTGCTTGCCCTTGAGGAAGAAGGGCTCGGCACGGTAACTTACACTCCTCCCAATCCCAAAGAGCTTGAAGAACTTGTAAATGCTCCTAAATATTACAAGCTCCAGACAATACTGCCTGTAGGTTATCCCGACGATGAAAAGCCTAAATACGAAAGAAAAGCCCTTAAAGAAGTTATCAGCTTTGAAAAATTTGAAGAAAAAGAAAGCTAGCTTACTTGCTCCACTCCAAGGTCTTCGAGCTTGAGGTATGCATATATATATAAAGCTCCTCGTTGGTCTTTGGATCTTTATACCCATAAGTCCCCTCACCCTCTATTACGAGAGGCAGGTAAGGAGAGATCTTTCCTTTTCCACTCAATGAGAGCCCCTCTGCTCCGGCGTAACTCCATTGAGCCTCTACAACCTTGAAGGATAGACCTCCAAGCGTAATACTTCCATCGGGTTTTGTCTCCCAAGTCCATGTGTGCAGTCCATCGCTCCAGGTTCCGCTCTGTGGAACGAGCAAGTTGTAATCTTCCCATGTGTACCATATCCCAAAGTGAATTGTTGCAAACCAGCCCATGTAGAGGTAGCTCAAATCATAGTCAACGTCAGAGAGAATGTCATTGTCACCCTCAAAGTAGGGGAACAAACCGCTCTGGAATGGCGTTGGATTGTAGAATGCAAATGTTTTTCCATTGTATTCAATTCTCATCCCCACAAACTGTGCATCTCCCCCATAGGGAGATAACGCAGCAAACCATGCAATATCCCATGGATAAATAGCGGCAGTGGTCTGGTTGCTCTTGTACCAAATTGTTATTGTGAGCTTCCCCTCCAAGCTTTCAGCCTTTATTGGAGTAACCACCGTCTGATACGCCCAAACCTCGAATTCGCCCAAATCTTTTTTATTCATTTGCATATCTTGTCCATAAACATGTATGGTTTCTTTTCCAATTTTCTTCTCAATTTCATATTCGTACATAGGTGCTGTTTGATTTGGCTTAACCTTGTAGTAGTATTTGTAATAGGTTATGATATACCTTTTTCCATTAAGCTCGAAGGGAGCGTACTCCCATGGTCTCCAATAAGCTTCCTCCGTGGGAGTTTGAGTAGTTGTAGTTTGAGTTGGAGTCTCAGTTGTGGTGGTTGTAGTGTAAGTTGTGGTTGTTTGTGTGGGGGAAGAAGTCGTCGTAGTTTGGGCCGGAGAAGAGGTTGTAGTCTGGGTGAGGGTTTCACTTTGTGTGGTGGTCTGTGTTGGGGTAGAAGTTTCTTGGGTTTTTGTTCCTCCTCCAATACAGCCAGCTATAAAAACCAAACCAACCAAAAAGAAAGCCAACAAGAGGTTGAATTTTTTCATGTCTCTTTACCTCCACTAAGAGCCCGAGTAGGGCCGATTTTGGAGACTTACATTACTATTTTGGACATTCATCCTTAAATATTTTTCTTTTATTCAAAATAAAACGAAAATTTGGCGAAAATAGTTCTAAGATTGAACCTTAAATTTTGACATTGATATAGTAAATTTCAGCCTTTTAGATGCTCTTCAAGCTCTTTCAGCACTTCCATTTGTTCTTGAGTCTCGACTGCGGAAGGCTTAAGGGAGCGCACCTTTGCAAGTGCTTCCCTTAAAGAAAGCCCATGAGCGTGCATAAGGTATGCAGTTACCACAGTTCCACTCCTTCCACTTCCGCCAAGGCAATGTACCAAGACCTTTTTGCCTTCTTTGGTTTTCTTTTCTATCCACTCGACAATCTTAAGCAGCTCCTCTAAAGATGGTGCGGTAAAGTCCTCTATTGGTGCATAAAGAACTTCAACACCCCTTTTGGTAAGCTCCTCCAAGTCGTAATACAGCTCGTATTCGTAGGTAAGAACAACCACAGCATTAAATTTTTCCGCAATTTCTGGAATGTTTTCCGGGTAAGGCATAGGTGAAAAAGCCACATTCTCATCAACGAACTTTGGATACACCATTTTTAGCCCCATCCCAAAATTCGCTGGATAACATTATAAACTCTTACGCTGATCTTTAGTTAAGGTGAGAAAAATGAGAAAAGAAGAGCTTAGGCTCTTTCTGCCAGTTTTGGTTTTTATAGGAATCTTGTGGTTTTTCAGACCGTGGTTCCATGGAATTGCAATGAGCTTTTACAGAAACCCAACGATAATATACCTCTTCATCATATTAGCAGCCATCTTAATATACAGCTCCAAGAAAAAGTTTGTTGAAGAACCCACAAGAAGAAATGCCTCATTGGGAGGTATCTTTGCCTTAGTGATCCTCTTATTGATCATTATCTCGGTATTCACAGGAGCCCTTTCAAATACCGCCCTTTACAAAGAATATCACCCCATCCAAGTTTCAAACGAGCTCGAACTTTCAAGCAGTAAGATCAGGATTTTGCCCAAGTTAACTGCGTA
Source organism: Thermococcus litoralis DSM 5473 (assembly GCF_000246985.2). Taxonomy (NCBI): domain Archaea; kingdom Methanobacteriati; phylum Methanobacteriota; class Thermococci; order Thermococcales; family Thermococcaceae; genus Thermococcus; species Thermococcus litoralis. The sequence goes on from NC_022084.1 coordinate 2,130,010, forward strand.
CCGTTATGCGGTCGATACGATAGAATATGCCCGATATACACTAGGTTCTTCCCATCTAACCATTAGGGACGGAACTCCGGTTTGGGGGTTCTTTATAATCCCCGATGGAGCATGGAACGCAATAAGGCTCAAAGATAAGGGTGTTCTCTTCGTTGACATGAACACCACCCAAGCAAGAATGAAAAGAATCGAGAACGAACTCCAAGTCGGCCCAGGAATGCAGATATTTGACAACCTTGAGTGGAATCTCTACAAAAAGCACTATCTAATAGACCTCGACATTCCGCGGGCACTCTATTACGAGGGCAAGATTTACATCGTTGTGCCCTACATCTCGTACAGCTTCCGCGTCTTTTATACCGTTCCCGAATGGGGAGGAGTCTTAATCGTTGATGAAGATGGCAACATAGAGGATCTAACCCCTGAAGAAGCCGTTAAAGATGAACGTCTTAAGGACTTTCCAATCTTCCCAGAGCTTTTAACAAGAAAGATCGTTCACGCTCAAAATTACTGGAAGGAAAGTGTGCTTTCAAACATAAAGAACCTCTGGCTTCACCACGAGAACCAGATAGAGCTTATAGATGTGAGTGGTCAAGGAAACAGACAGCCTTTCCTTGTCATTGCCAACGATGGGAAAGAATACTGGATGATTGCTGTGGAGCCATATGGTAGGGCCCATGGGTTAGCTGCAATATATTTAATCAATGCTCAAACTGGAGAAATGAGCCAAGTAAAGTTCGAGACCCCTCTAACAGGGCCAGTAAAAGCAATAGATTATGTTAAAAAAGCCCTCCCAACTTTCGACTGGAGCCAGTTTATGGCAGTTGAGCCGATTCCAATCTTCCTAAACGGAGAGCTATGGTGGAGGGTTGCGATAATCCCCGGAAGCGGTTCGGGTGTTGCGAAGATAGCTTTTGTAAATGCGGAGACCAAAGACGTGCAGATTTTTGAAAACGAAGACGAAGTTAGAGCGTTCCTTCTCTATGGGCAGGTAGGAGCAAAAGTTGAGGAGATCAGCGGAGTTGTTAAGGGAATGTACTCATACATCAAAGAGGGAAACACCCACTGGGTACTGATAATTGGAAACGAAACTCTCCATTTAAGTGCAGACCAGTTAAGCGATGAGCTCATCCTCAAAGTGCTTAGCTTAAGAGAAGGAGACAGCGTAACTGTAAAAATAAGTGAAGGAAGGGTCGTGGAGATCGAGAAAAAGTAGAAGTAAGAGAGCATGAAAAAAACATTTTCGCTTTTCCCTCTTTTTAGTAGCTCTGATTTTTTGTAAAACTAGAAATATGAGGGAGATTTCCGATATTCCTGAGCAAAAGATAAATACTAGTTCCACCTACAGCACTTTGGGGGACTGCAAATGAAAGAAAGCACCAAGGCTTTCCTCTTTCTCATCTTTGCAACTCCATTGTGGACTTTAATAGCTTTTGGGATAGAAAAACTCGAAAGTATTTATGGCAAAATTTACCCTGAAATCCTCTTCTTCATCTATCCAACCCTTATTGTGGCTTTAATAACCACGATTTTTCTATGGAAGTTGCAGATTTCTCTCCCAGAATTTGCTGTAATGGCAAGCATCGCTCCCCTCATAGTAGCAATACCAATTTCTATAGTAACGATGATTGAAGACCTTCGCTCCAGCCCTTATCACAGCGATGACCCGGGCTTTTTTGTTTTCCTTCTCTTTTATCTATTTCCCGTGGTTTCCTTCCTTTTAGGGGCATTCATATACTACACCATAGCCCGCTTAAAAGGTGATGCACAATGAGACGTCAAACCGTTATCTTAATGCTGGTTTCCCTATTGCTTTTGCTTCTCTTAATCCCAATAAGACTGGCTATAATGATTTTGCTGGATATAAGTGACATCTCTAAGATTTTGCCACGTAGTGCCTCTTTCTTGCCAGTAATTGGGAGTGTTTTGTCTGCGTTTATTGTGGGATTTTTGGTTAAAATTGTAACATTGAAGATTTATAAAGAAGAAAAACCAGCTAGAATAGCTTTTTTGGCGATCTTTTTCATTGCACTTCTTATCTCTGTGTATACAATCAACGTTCCAAGTATTGGACCCTCTCCACAGAAAGTCATCTACTATACCCTTTATGAAAATGAGGTCTACGTTAACCCCTATTTCGGAGAAATTTCCCTCCCATTTAAAGAAATGGACTGGACAAAAGAATATGGTCTAAGGCTTAGCAGATATCTGAAGAGAGAGGAAGGAATAGTTAACGGAACCGGTGGGTTTGTGTTCCAGAACATAAGCAGTGTTTACATGGGGATTTTTGTTTATCCCAGTCCACACAAGAACCCTAAATGCGAAAACGCTCTCAGAGATCTCGAAGAGATGCTCAAAAATAAAGGATGGCAAAGTATAGAAGTTCCTCCCGAAGCTCTGAAAAAGAGAAATTTCATCGGAAGGCTTATCAATGCCACGATGCTTCAACAAGGCAACAAAGCCGTATACTTAGAATGCTCAGACGTGATGGCATATGGGAGGTTGATAATTCTGTATGGAGAAAAAGAAGAAGTCATTGAACTCGCTTCAATCTTGAGCTAGCTATTCCCTTATGAACAAAGCCGCGCCCATGCCAAAGTATGATGGGCAAGTGTAAGCAGCTTTTATGAGCTTCATTGGAACCTTCCTTAAAACGCCGTAAAGGACGAGCAGCTGCCAGTAGCTGTCCGGCAAAGCTTTGTTTATTAGCTCATCCGGTATCTCAAGGAGCCCTTCAAGTCTATTTTCTTGAATTATTCTCATGATGAGCTCATCATATCCCTTAGCTTCTGGTGCATAGCCGTACGGGCCGTTGCCGTGTGCATGGGCATGGTCCGCACTCGCTATGAAGGCTGCCCTTTTCTCATAGTTTTCAAGGACTTCCCCAACTACCTCACCAAATTTGACGAGCGTTTCTTTCGGAATGTGCCGTGCGGGAGTTAAAAGCACCAATGCTCTCTTTTCCAAGAAGTGGAGAGGGATAAGTTCTCCCCAGGTTAAGGGAAAACGGGAGTATTCCCCGCTCAGCGAGGCAAAGTTTATATCAACCACGGGCAAACCTTCAGTCTTTGCCTTTAGGCATATCTCTCTGGCAAGCTCTTTGTCCGTTTTGTATTCCCCTGGAAGCTGAACTCCAGCAAAGCCGAGCCACGAAATTAGATTCTCAGCCATTATAACCCTAAGGGCTTCACTCATGCGAACATTATGAGGACTTATAAGAACATAAACTTCAGCCTTTGAAAGCTCCCTGCCAATTTCCTTAAGGACTTCTGCAAGCTTTCTCGTCTCCTCGTCCTCTGGCTTGAGAACAGGGTTTCCATGAGGCATCATAGCTGCACTAATTAACATTGCATCACCACCTAAAACATTCCTCAAGGGATTCTAAAGAACATTCTTCTACTTTTGGAGCTTCAATGTGGCTTAAAGTCTTTAATCCAGCCCCGGTGAGAATGCTAACGACCTTCGCTCCTTCTTTAATGACGCCTCTTTCTCTGAGCTTTCTTATTGCACTAACTCCTGTTGCAGAGGCAGGCTGAACAAAGAGACCTTCTCTGCCAAGGGCTCTCTGTGCTTCTAGTATTTCCCCATCTCTAACGGTAACGCATAGCCCGTCAAGTTCTCTCAAACGTCTCAGCACTGCGTTCCCGCTTGGCGGGTAGGGATTTTCTATGGCGTGGGCTATTGTGTGCGGGCTCTCAAACCTCTCTATTCTATCTTTTCCACTGTTGAAGGCTTTGCATATCGGGGAACAGCCTTCTGCTTGAACCACCACAAAACGAGGGAGGTTTTCAATTAACCCACTCTCTTTAAGTTCTAAAAATCCCTTCACAATCCCTCTAAACAGGCCTCCTGAGGAAGTGGGAATCACTACGTAGTCTGGAGTTATTTCCTCAATTATTTCGAAGCTTATACTCTTATAACCCTCAATCCTAAAGGGATCGTCCGAGTTTATGAAGTATATACCCTTTTTCTGGCCTATTTCAAGGCTTTTGTAATAGAGCTCCCCGTAATCTCCATGAACTTTGATGATTTTTGCTCCATAAACTTCTAAAGCTTTGAGTTTTTCTTCTGCTATCGTCGATGAAACGAGGATGTACGTTTCGAGTCCAGCATATGCCCCATAAGCGGCCACACTTGCCGCCATATTACCCGTTGAGACCGTACCAATCTTTTCAAACCCCAGCTGAAGAGCCCTATGAATGCCGAGATAAGTCCCCCTGTCCTTAAAGCTCCACGTGGGATTTGTGGTCTCGTTTTTGAGATAAAGTTTAACTCCAAGCTCCTTTGAGAGCTTTTTTGCCTTTGTTAGTGGGGTGTCCCCCTCTCCAAGACTTAGCTCTGGCTTGAGGTCAAATGGGAAAAATCCGGAGAATCTCTCCCAAACTCTTCTCCCTATTCCGGGAACGCTCTTGAAAAGTTCAAGCTCCAAGGGTTCTCCGCACTCACACCTTTGATATGGCTTTCTCAGAGAGTACCCTCTCCCGCATGCAGTACATTTCAGCATGAATTCACCTCCAACATGCACCGTCATTTGGTTTTTGCGGCTTTCCCCAGAACTTCCCTTATTATCTTTGCAGCAGCAAAAGCACTTATACCTTTGTAATCGTACTTAGGATTGAGCTCCACAATGTCAAAGGCAATTATTTCCACGTTCAAGCTCTTTATTACCTCGACAAGCTCCCTCGTGCTTAGACCTCCAGGCTCAGGATTTCCCACGCCAGGGGCAAAGGCCGGATCTAGGACGTCCATATCAAACGAAAGGTATGCTTTTTCGAATGGAACTTGGATCACTGGGGAACGATAAATCCCCGATGCAGAGATTATTTTTACTCCATGCTCCTTTGCAAATTCGACCTGTTCTCTTGTAGGTGCCCTCACACCAATTTGGACAACGTTCTCCCCTTTTACCCAGCCCTCCTCTATCAATCGCCTTACCGTGCAGGCGTGGGAGTATTCATCGCCATCGTATTCTGGGTACATATCTGGATGAGCATCAAAGTAAATCAAGCCGAAATCCTCGTTTGAGGCTTCTTTAATCGCCTTAAAAGTTGCATAGGTTATAGAATGATCTCCACCTAGAAAAAGGAAGAGTTCTCCATTATAATGCTTCCTAACTATTGCGTTAACCTTTTCAACTAGCTCCTCGAAGGTGTCCGCCTTGATATCACCTAAATCCTTGTAACTCCAATGTTCAGTCAGATTTACTAACTCTTCATTAAAGCTGTTGTAAAGCTCCTCGGAAGTTGCCTCCCTTATGGCTCTTGGCCCTTCAGCGCAACCTCTTCTGAAGGAAGAGGAGTTATCCCATGGAATCCCGAGGATGTAGAGGTTTGGTTTTTTAGATGAAGGGATTCCAAAAAGCATCTACCACACCTTCGTTCCTATTGGAACTTCATCCGGAACTGGTAAAAGGTAAACTTTGCCATCTTCGCTCTCGGCAACTATAAGCATTCCTTGGCTCTCAACACCTGAAAGCTTTTTGGGCTTCAGGTTTAAGACGAAAATAAACTTTTTTCCTTCAAGATCCTCGGGAGTGTATTGATCAGCTAAACCAGTTATTATAGTCCTCTGCTCACTTCCAAAGTCCACTTCGAGTTTTATGAGCTTCTTAGTTCTCTTCAGCTTTTCAGCTCTCTTAACGAGGCCCACCCTAAGGTCAAACTTCCAGAATTCATTGACATCATAAAGCTCCATAAATTTCACCACAAAAAATTGGGGAAGCGAATATTTAGGCTTTGTGCTGGGAGGAAGCATCTGCACTAAACTTCAAAATGATAAAAATGCTGAGAAGTATTAAGAGGGAAGCAAGAAGGAAGTCTGCAAAGAATCCCCCTGCTTTCACGATAAATCCGCTCAATATACTTCCGATGATAGCACCGAGAGAACTTATCAGGTTATAAAAGCCCATCATTGCCCCTTTTTCTTTCTCTTTCGCAAGCTTAGAGATTATTGAAGTCGTTGATATGCCTATGTATGCCCATGAATAGCCAGCCAGTGCATAGGAGACGAAGGCGTAGAGTTTAAATACCGCTCCAGTTTGAGATAAGCCGAGCAGAATAAGGGAAAAGCCAAAGCTTCTTATGCTCAATCCCCTAAGGAGAGAAGCTTTTCCACCTCTTCTCTCGGTGTGTATTCCGGCTTTCATATACATGTAGGCTGCTATTGATGAGTTTAGAACAGCAGCTAGATATATCTCGGACGTGCTAACATTGCGGGATTTTAACAGGACTGGGAATTGTGAAAAATATAACATCGCTCCTACCCAGAAGAGGATTGAGGCAAGATAAAACTCCTTAAACTCCAAAAATCTTGTGAGAGCTCGCTTGTTGTACTCGGGCAGGTGAATCATGATGTTTGGCAGATACCTAAACTTTTCGACAATGTAGTTTGCATAAACTCCCAGACTCTTTCTCTCAATCCTAAACGGGGCTTCTTGAATCCACTTAACTCCCAAAACAATCGAAGGAATATTAACAACAGCAAAAACTACAAGAAGTTGTCTAATACTTAGAAAATAAGCTAGGAAAAACCCCAGAATAAGTCCAATAACCCACGCCCAACCACCTATCTCGTTGAACTTCGCAATCCCGTAGTCGAGTTGCTTTTTCTTTAGGACTCTTGCAATAAGTATAACGGGAATTGGAATTGTGGCTGCGATGAAGAAAGAATACAGAAAGTTGAGGACCATTAGCTGAGTAATGCTCCTTGAAAACGCCATTAGAAACGAGAACAAAGATGTCCCGATAAAGCCCAGTATCAAAAAAGGTTTTCTTTTAAGCATTTTATCTGAGAGCTTTCCCCAAAATACTCCCCCTATCATTGAGGCAATGCTTCCAATAGCGTTAATTACTCCTACTTCTTGAGCAGATCCACCTGCTTCTAAAGTTAGGAGGGGTATCAGTGTAGAAGTACCACCTGTTGAAACCTTGAATGGGACAAATGCGTAAAACCATCTAATCTTGGACTTCTTTGTGTAGGCAAACAGGGCTGAATCTTCGATGGCTCTTAGGGATGCATTCTCCCTCTTCCGAGAAGCCTTCATTGGGGACACCTTAAAGTAATGAAAGAAGAAGAGAAGAGCAGTTCACCAGTCTTCATCTTCGTCCCAGTCTTCCTCCTCCCATTCCTCTTCATCCCAATCTTCTTCGAACTCTTCATCGAAGTCCTCATCAAACTCTTCTTCCTCTTTTACCAATGGCTCCTCCTCGTAGTCCTCTACCTTCTTCTTTTTCTTTGGGGGTTGCATGTTTGACACCTCCCGCCCCTCTCGGGGCGTTATATACAGAGATCATGGGTTTATAAACTTTTCGTCATGGTTTCTCGGTTCTCATTCAAGATCTAAAAATATTAGGGCTGTATAACAATGTTAATTAGATATAACAGCCATACCTGGGAGAAAGGTTTATATACCCTTAACCAACTTTAGAATGGCTAATATCCATAATACAAGGGCTGAATAAGCGTAGAGTATAAAAATCCAAATTTGAGCCCTCAAATTCAAAAATAGGCGGATTTGGTGTGGGAAATGGAGACAGAACTGAACTCTGATGAATCCCCCCTATTAAGGGCAATAAGCCTAGAGGAGAAATTGCGGATTTCGAAAATCTATCTAAAACTCGAAGCGGCAAATCCAACAAAAACACACAAAGACAGGATCGCAAAGGCACACGTTAAACGGGCAAAAGCCCTCGGCTTTTCTGGGATTACTGTGGGAACCTGTGGTAATTACGGGACATCTATAGCATATTTTGCAGAAAAAGAGGGACTAAGAGCCGTGATCTTTATTCCAAGGCACTATGAAAACTCAAGAGTGGAAGAAATGAAAAGGCATGGGGCAGAGGTTATATTTGTGGACGGGCCATATGAGTCAGCAGTCTTTATGAGCAAAACTTTTGCAGCAACTATGAATTATTACGATGCAAACCCGGGATCGCAACCCATGATAGATTACGAAGCTTATTCCCTCATTTCAAAAGAAATTCTCAAAGAAATTGAGCCATATGCAGTCTTTGTTCCCGTAGGAAACGGTTCCACTCTAGTGGGGGTTTACTATGGTTTCAAAAAATATGGAAAGATGCCAAAAATCATTGGAGTTACAACAAGCTACGGAAATCAAATACTGAACGCATTTTATACCGGTAGTATGGAAGAAGTTAGAGACTTCGTTGAAACTCATCTTAATGAACCCCTTGTCTCATCGATATCCTTTGATCTTCAAAATGCCCTTGAAGCTGTAAAAGCATCGAAAGGGTATGTTTTTGGTTTTACCGATGATACAGCCTTAAAATATGCCAAGATTTTGGAAATGAGTGAGAGGATAAAGGTTCTCCCAGCCTCTGCCCTAACTTTAGCCGGGCTTGTTAAGTTTGTTAGAAAATTCGGTGTAAATAACGAGAATTTCGTCCTGCTCCTTACTGGAGGGGTTTGAAAATGAAGAAAGCCTTGATTCTTGCGGAAGGAAGGTACAAAACGACCGATGGAAAGACTGCCCATGGGTTGGTTAGATACTCTAAGAGGTTTAAGATTGTGGGGGTAATAGATTCCACTTTGGCTGGAAAGGACGCTGGAGAAGTCTTGGATGGAATACCCCGCAACATTCCCATCTACGGAAGCTTCGAGGAAGCAGTTGCAGAGAATCCCGATGTCAAGTACCTCATAATTGGAGTGGCAACCCCTGGCGGATATTTGCCTCCGATCTACAGGGAGATTATAAAAAAGGCAATAAAAAGAAGGATGAACATAGTTAATGGTCTCCACAACTTTCTCAGCGACGATCCCGAATTTTCTCGCCTAGCCAAGAGGTACAAAGTTCAGCTGATAGATGTAAGGAAGATATACAGAGACCTAAAGATTCCTTTCACAGGAAAAATTGAGGAAGTCAAAGCCATAAAAGTTGCCGTACTGGGGACTGATGGTGCAATAGGCAAAAGAACCACCGCGATAATGCTTCATGAGGCATTCAAGCACTTTGGAAAGAAGAGCGTTTTTGTGGCAATGGGACAGACCGGGTGGATGCAAGGGGCAAAATACTGCATAGTAATGGACTCAATAGTAAACGACTTCGTTGCAGGGGCTATTGAGGACGTTATCTGGAGAGCTTGGAAAGAAGAAAATCCGGATGTTATTGTTACACACGGAGAGGGTTCTCTCCTCCACCCAGCTTATCCAGGTGGATTTGAGTTAATAGCCTCAGGTAGACCGGACTACATTGTGCTCCAACATGCCCCGGCAAGAAGATTTTTCGATGACTTCCCCCAGTACGAGATTCCACCCTTGGAGAGGTACATACAGCTGATTGAACTCCTCTCCGGTAAAAAACCGATAGCTATCACAATAAACTCTGAAAGACTCACGAAGGAAGAGGCTCTTCAAAAAGCAAGAGAGATAGAAGCAACTTACGGAATTCTAACGAGAGTACCTCTATATGAAGGTGTCGAAGACATAGTTAAGGCAATTCTTGAAGACGCAGAACGCCTAAAAGCAGTGACCCAGCAAGAGGTGGCTGCAAATGCCTCTCAAATGCTTTGATTACATATCCATTGAAAAGCCAAAGCTCTCTTCTCGGAGGATTTCCTCCGTTTATACAATTTCTATTGATGGAAATGAGGAAAAATTTAGGCTCATTCACACCTACGAAGAAAAAATTCCCAGAAATGAAGTCTTCGCAAAGCTTATGGTCATAACTCCAGCGATAAACTACGCTCTCTTCACCCCAGAAATTTCCTTTAACTTTTCCCTTGATCCAAGAGACCTGCAGTTCTTCAAGGATATGATGGAGCTTACTGCAAATGATATCCTTGTGAACAGGATATACAGGAGGACAGGATTTGTCAGGGAAGAGTTCATCCCCAAAGAGATAAAACCGCAGCCTTTAGCGGAGGTTGTCCCGGAAAGAGTCGAAGAGGAAGAGGCAGAACTCACTCCCGACTACAACAAATGCGCTGTAATGCTTAGTGGTGGAAAGGAGAGCCTTCTCACCTATGGGCTTATGAAGGAAATAGGGTGTGAAGTTTATCCATTCTTCTTCAATGAGTCCGGCGGGCACTGGAAAGTCGCCCTAACAGCGTACAAGTGGTTCAAGGAGCAGGAGCCAAACACCAAGAAAGTGTGGAGCAACGTGGACAGGCTCTACACATTTATAGAAAAGCACATGAAGATACTCCAAAACGTTGGGAAGCCAAAGGCTGAGGTATATCCGATAAGGCTATTCTTCTTTGAGCATTACGTCTTCTCATTCCTGCCATTAATTGAAAAGTACAGCATAGGAAACGTTTTGTTGGGCAACGAATATGACGACCCGAGGGGGCTTACTTATGAGTTCCATGGGATACCTCACTTTTATGCCGTCCTCGACCAGAGCCAGTTCTTCGACAAGTATATGACGAGATGGTTCGCCGAGAGGGGTTTAAATATAAGGCAGTGGTCTGCCGTAAGACCAATAACGGGACTTATCGTTGAGAGAATCCTCTACAACCGTTATCCGGAGCTCTTTAAACTCCAGAGGAGCTGTCACTCAGTTCATAAGGAAGGCGGAGATTATGTGCCCTGTGGCACGTGCTTCAAGTGCAACGGCATACAAACATTCTTGCTGGCTAATGGAATAGATCCCCAGCTAATTAAATACAAACCGCACCACATAGAGACGCTTCCAAAGAGGATAGCAGAAGGAAAAGTTAGACTTGACGAGGATGAACTCCTACACTCGCTCTATCTGATAAAGCAGAGAAAACCCGATTTTCCCCTCAGCGGGGGGAGGAGAGACCACGTGGAGATGCTCCACTTCGATGACAGAAATTCCCTCTTCGACAACATCCCTCTGGAGTTCAGAGAGAGGATATACTCAATATTCGAGCAGTATACAAGGGGTTATGCCTACCTAAAGGAAGGCAAATGGGTTGAAATAACAAGGGAGGAGGCGCTCCATGGAGTACACGATAGTTGATGGGGAGAGATACCTGGAAGAGATCAAAAAGCTTGACAGGGAAATAAGCTACTCATTCGTTCGCTTTTCCATTCCCTATGAGGACTTCGCAAAGAGGCACGAAGAACTCTTTAGGGAACTTCTTTCACATGGAGAGCACAAGTTCTTCGCAGCCCTCGATGAGAAAGGAAAGCTACTGGGCCATGTCTGGGTTTGTTTGACCCTTGATACTGTGGATTACGTTAAAATAGCCTATATCTACGACATTGAAGTTATTAAAAAGGCAAGAGGGCTTGGAATCGGTTCAGCCCTTTTAAGAAGAGCTGAAGCATGGGCAAGAGAGAAGGGAGCAAAGAAAGTTGTACTTAGGGTGGAAGTTGATAACCCTGCAGTAAAATGGTACGAAGAACGAGGGTATCAAGCAAGAGCACTTATAATGGAGAAATTGTTAGATGTCAAAAATTAAGAGCTTATCACCGCTACTTTTCCTCAAGAGATTTCCGCTCTCATCAAACACCCAAGCTCCACCTGGAGGGTAACTGTTAACGATAAAAGTCTTAACGCTGAGGAGTTTAACTCTTTCGGACATTGCCTTAAGGTCTTCTTCGCTTATCTTTCCGCTCTCGGGTGAATATTCCATAGGCACAAACAGAAAATCGGGCTTTTTCTTCCTTATCCACTTCGCTATGCGCTTGTTGTAAAGATCGCCACAGATGATTATTGCAACCTTACCGAATTCAGTCTTAGCAGTCTTCACTGTATTGCCCGTACAGAACTTCATTGGTTCCTGAAACTTGCGGTGCCTAAGGATCACTTCTCCTTCACGGTTTATCAGGAGAGCGGAGTTATAGACACAGCTCTTATACGGTTCCAAGAGCCCAAAGATTACATACACGGCGTTATTCTTCGCAAGAGTGCTCACTCTCTTAACAATTTCATCATATAGCTTTGCTCCACTGAAGTCCCACTCCCTAAAGCCCGTGAGGCAGTACTCCGGGAAAACTATAAAATCGGGACTATATTGTAGTGCTTCTTTGAATCGTCTCTCAAACTCCTTCCAGTTAGTCCCAAAGTTTCCATCCTCAACGCGCATCGGGATTAGAGCAACTTTCACCTTAAACACCAGAAAAATTAAGCAATAAAAAGTGCTAGAGTTTTAGTTTAAAGCCCTCCATCTCTGTGTTAATTGCCTTTAAAACCATAACATACACGTATGGTTTAGTTTCCTTCCCATCTTTTGCCCTTACAGCTCTTATTACAGTGGTTGCCAATTCTTCTAGGAGGGACATCACGTATCTGGAACCATCATCTAGGACATCTCTGTTCACAAAGTAAAATATAGTATTTTTCCGGAAGTTTTCGTATTTCACAAGCAGGTCAAGGAGCATAAGGGCTTCAAACTTTGATTCAGCCAGTAAAAACACTCTAGATAAGCCTAAAACGACGACGATGGTTTGTTTGGTTTCATTTTGGGAGAAGTAGGGAGTGCAAGTTAATTCAAAATCCTTAATGAGCTTTGGAATATCACTCGCAGGTAGTCTAGCAAGTACTTTGCCTACGTTTAAGCGACCACCAACTTTAATGACCTTTAAGTTCTCAAAAAAGTTCGTTTCCAGCTTTGCAAGGCCTATTTGAGTTTTGTATAAAGACAGAGTATCGAGAATATCAATGATCATGACATCATACCTTTTTTTCTAGCCCAGGTGAGCAAGTAGTAGAACCCCTTGTAGGGAAGTGTCAGTGAATCGTACTCTATCAAGACACTCTCTCCCGGAACAATTGATTCCCATATTTTAGCACCTTCGGTCATTGCCACCTCCACTTATACCACCATCATAATTGTGGAATTCACTACTTATTAGTTTATTGGATTACAAAGACATCTTTGTAATGCACCCCATACTAGGAAAACTACCACTTCAGCTGTTTACTTAGGTTGAATGCTTTTTCTGCAAGCTCATCAGGAATATCAAACGGATCTCGGTACTTGTTGAGTTCTTTGAACAGACTATCAAATTGTTTTAGAGTCTCTAAATTTTCCTCAACATCCTTCCTCTTTGAAACATTGTTTAGAAAATCAAATAAATCTCCCATCGCAACATAAAGTTTCCAAAACTTCTCTTCTTTAGAAGCTAAGATTATAAATGTGTTTTTAGCAACAAAAACATTATCACGATAGTTTCGAGCATATAATTGGATAACTTCATCAGAAGCATTGTTCTGGAGAAGATGTTCAAAAGTTTCTCCCATTGATTCAAGCTCCCACCTATTCAACTCAAACTTCGTGTACATCTCAACAAGCATTCTTTTCTCCTTCTCTTTACACTGCCACCAAGAATATATCGAGAAGGCTGAAACTAAGAGTAATGCTATGAGAATGAAATATAAGTTTTTCTTCATGCAACCACCAAACTTTAATTTACCGATAAAGATTTAAAACTCTTTTGAGTCGTAATAACGAGGGGTTGCCATGTTTAAAGACCTCGGCTATACTGATTCACCCTTTTACGAAAAGACCTAAGATGAATACGATATAGAAAGCGAGAGAGGTAAAGAAAGATTTTCAGAGTTAAGAGAGATTCTTTCAAGGCATTTACCCATTAAAAGAGGCAGAGCTTTGGACATTGGCTGCAACGCTGGGCTAAGCAGTTTTGTTTTAGAAGAGCTGGGTTTCGACGTGGTGGGCATAGATATTCAAGAAAAGGCCGTAGAGCGGGCTAAAGAGTTAGCCAAAAAGCGAGGTTCAAAGGCAAAATTTTATGTTATGAACGCTAAAAATCTGGATTTCAAAGAAAACACCTTTGACCTCGTTGCTCTGCTAGGTTATCCACTGGCACATTTTAGCATCTGGGATTTTGATAAGATTTTGCAGGAAGTTAGACGAGTTCTGAAGCCTCAAGGCTGGATTGTGATTCAAGAAAGCGACTTCCTCTGGACACTCATAAGGGGGTTCAACCAGCCGGGACTTGAAGCTGAGGGCTTGATTAGAATAAACATAGATGTAAACGTTTACGAGGGATATCTTGAGAGACTGCTCATTGATTTTGAAAAAGGCGTATTCTCAAGGGATAAGTTCTACATATGGTCCCCATGGATTCTGCGTTATGCCCTTGAGAAGAATGGTTTTGGCGTAGAGTTTAGGGATAAAGAGTTACTCATAGGGAGAATTAAAGAGAGTGATAGCTTCTATCAGTTTGACACATTAAAGTAGTAATTTATTCAGATAATCAAAAAAGTATCAACATTTTGGTTACTTTCTGGGATTTTTATGCTTTAAATTCCTTCTATTTCAAAAATAGGACTTTCTAACACTTACTTTTTTTTTAAAATAAATTTGATACCTTAAAGTCAAAAATTTTAAATATCTTACAGATTATATAAAATTATGAAAACTTCATATGGTGATGCCAATGCGATGGAAACTACTGGGTATTTTGTTGCTTGGCTTGTTGATTTTGGGTTCTTTTGGGAGTGCAAATATTGTTAAGAACGGGAATGACAAGGCTTGCCAGCTTGTGAGTTACTGGGTTTTTGAGAATGGACAGTGGGTTCAGAAGAGCGAGCCCAGAGTTTGGTGGTACTGCCAAGAGCCCGAGAGAGTCAAGGGTTTTATGAGTTTTGCATTCAAAGAAATGCCCTATGGTTTATTCAAGAAACCGGATCCAATGACATTGCACCAAGCTGCAAGGGATTTAATAAATTTGGTGGGAGTTGATGAGCCTCGCGGGAAATTCTCCACAAGCTTGCCATCCTACGGGGGAATGTTTATCAACGAGGAAAAAGGATTAATCTTCGTGTATGTGAGGGATGAGAAAGATAAGGCGGAACTCAAACAGGCATTAGGAAAATACAGAGGAAAAGTGAACGTGGTGTTTTTAAAAGGCAAATACAGCTTTGAACAGTTAGTAAAATGGAAACACTCGATGGAAAAACTGGATGAAAGAATCATTGAACAGCTCGGAATTACAATGCTCGATGTCGACGAAGCCCACAACTCTCTAACCATTGGTTTGGAAGAAATAACACCGGAGAAACTGAAGCTACTTGAAAATAGATTAGAGAAGCTTGGAATACCAAAAGAAGCAGTAAGGGTTGAGAGGAGAGAATACATGAAACTACTGGCTGATTATCACAGAGCACGACCGTTAGTGGGAGGTGTTATGATAAGGAGAGAAGATGCTCCAGACTCTTGGGGAACCTTAGGTTATATTGGATTCATTGGATCAACCCCATATTTTGTTACAGCAGGGCATCTTGGGATCTGGGGTACCAGTGGTCAGAGGATTTATCAACCCACAGTGGATGAAGAGAATTACGTGGGAACAGTTACGTACAATCCGTATTTCCGGGATGATGAGTCAATTCCCTATAGATACAGCGACTCAATGCTTGTCAAAGCAGATGTTGCAGGCTCAACGAAAATATATAATCCATCACCATATACAAGCTCGGATTATATTGTTATAGGTAAAAGATATTCCGCAGATCAAATTGTTGGCGAAACTGTTATCAAAGTGGGCGCAACAACAGGAAAAACTACAGGTGAGATTACAAATAAATGTGTAACTTCATTCCTATCCCCAAAAGAGGACTACTATCCGGATTTAGTTGCATTGTACTGTCAGATGGAGACGAACTTGGAAAGTGCCGGAGGGGATAGTGGTGCTCCGGTATTCAAGTCATACGGCACTTTTGTCGAACTTTATGGCATTCTCTGGGGAGGTACTAGCACTGTTTCAGCCTATAGCCCAATAGACGGAATTGAAGAGGACTTAGGAGTAACTCTCGACGTAAATTGATGAGAGGGTGAAGATAGGATGAAGAAAAAAAGGGTTCTACTCTTATGCTTTTTATTTATATTATTGACTGGGATTCTTTATTTTTACTTTGATCATAGCAGATCACAGAAAGGGAACATCTCCTGGAGTAATGACTGCGATGGCCTAGTGGAATACCACGTTCTAGAGGGAATGTCATCCCCAATAACAAACTGGGAAAAGGTTAATGATGCCTTTATAAGCATAAAAAATGGAAGTGCCTTTATAATGGTTGATGAAATCACGAACCTCGAGCTTGTTATGTGTTCATATTCTGGAGGTGAACTATATTTAAAATTCAAAGGCTCAGGAGAAAGGAGGGTAGTTGCTACAACCTTGCCCTCAGGCGAAGAAATAAACGCCACCATACCACTACTTGGATACACATCGATCTTTAAGGTCACTCCCAAAGTCAAAGCCGAAAAAATAATAGTTTATATCTACGGAGACATCAACTACACCATTGCAATACCTCTGAATAGACAGAAAGCAGAGACATAAATGAGAGAAGGCTCAGACATATTGTTGTTGATTCCATGTTCACTGTTCACTTTGATCTCGGCTATTTCTAGAAACGCAGGGCATTGTAAGTTACTTTCTTTTTTCAGACAATTTTACATGCACAAATAGGAATTCTTAAATAGTCTAAACGCACATAATATTATGGGAATCCCTCTGGGGTGGATGGTGAACAGCCATGAAGGAACACAAAAGTGCCATTTTCTTTTTACTCCTTGCCTCTCCCCTTTGGATCTTAACCATAATCGGAATCACCGAGCTTGCCCAGCATTATCCTAATGCCATAGACAATATTCCCCTTGTAAGGGTTCACTATGACCCTATTTCAGGAAGGTATCTTTTATCCGGGGCCTACGAACTCGTGTATCCCACATTCTTGCTCTCGGTGCTCACACTGGCATTCCTGTGGAAAACGAGAGTGTCCCCCCGGGAATTCGGAGTCTTGGCATTAACTGTCCCATTAATAACGTTAGTATTCGCATTTGCCATCAGTTCACTCTCCGGCCATTCCGATTACAGCGATAGCGGTCCGGTGCTGATATTTGGTGCGTACATTATGCCGGTTGTTTCATTCCTGCTTGGAGTCGCTTTGTATCAAGCACTTAGAGCAGTTCGAGTTCATAGTAATGGAGATATGACAGGATGAATATGTAAAGAGGAGATGTTATGAACGAAACCCCATTAGAGCACAAAAATCCGATGATGGTGAAAGAATACACTTTTTCTATTGTTTTTATAATCCTGCTCATTGAGCTGACAGTGTTTGCCCTAAGCGAGGTGGGGGGTTTAATAACCGCGAGCGGAGGGGGTCTGGCTATCATTGGGGATTATCATTTTTGTTCCCGCTACTCTCAACCCCTCTATTCCTCTCATTGGTTCGTGTGTCGCCAGGAGAATTTGGAGTCTTCACCCTTTTGGTAACACCTTTTACAATATTTGCCCAGTCCATAATCGCGAGGATTCTGAGTCCAGCCTACTACGATGAGAGTTCAGGTGGGGTAGTTGTTACCGTCCTTTTCTACATTGGGTCCTTGTTGGGGATAGCTTTGTATAAGGCTTTTCAATCGTTTAAGAGGAGTCGTTAAAAGCTACGTAGCGGTGATCCGGAAATAAAGAGGTGCTTGTACATTATTGCCACCTCTAAGAAAGGGGCAAAAGGATTCCAAGTCTGAAAGGAGAAATTACTTTTTTCTTTTGAAAGCTTCGCCCTTTAGGGTGGGGATGCAGTGATTGAAAAACCAGCCCTTGGGAAGACGAAACCCTTAAATGTCTTGGCTTTTTAATAAGGCCTCGGAGAGGCCACTCAAAAAACCCGATGAGACAAGGTTTTACGTTACCACTCCGCCTTGGAGTGGTTGACGTTGTGAGGCGTCTTCAAAAACCGCCTTCGAGCGGCCAAAAACCAAAGGTTTAGCCTCTGAAACCATAACCCCAAGTCCCCTTTGGGGATAGGGGTAACGGGGGCGAGACCGTCCCCTCGGGCTGAACCGAAACCGGCAACGGGAGTAGGGAATGAGTCGCCCGTAAACCTCTCCGCCATTGGCAAGGGGTTAAAGCCGAACCCTCGTCGTTCACGGCGGGGAGGAGGTCAGATTAAAGGACACTTCAGAGGTTGTAGGCATGGAGTGGAAAAAGAGAGATAGCGGTGCACCGGTATTCGTAAAACCGTATTACACCACCGCAACAAGGATCGTCGGAGTTTTCTTTGGTGGTGTGGAAGGGACAACAGTAACGGGTTTCAGCGAAATTGACGGAATATTCTGTGAGTTAGGGAACATGGTGGTGGCATATGATAGTTAGGCGTGCTGTTGTTGTATTTTTCTTTTTATTGCTTATTGGAGCTTTTGTATTTTCCCGAGCAATGAAAACCGCCGAAGTCCAGGTCACCATATACTACCCAGGGGAACTCGTGAGCGAAGGCTACCTCGTGGAGGACGGCCAAGTAATCCTCAAGTTCCATGCACTAAATAGCTCCGAGGAAATCAAGACGAAGCATGAAACCTTCAAAGTTCGTTGCTTCTTCTGCAATCTTGATCTTGAGAACGCAACCATCCTTATAGATGGAGCCTCTCTGAACCCAACCTGCAGGGATTATATCATGAGTTTTGATAACAAGGGAGATATTGTTGGAATGCAGTACATTGTGAGCCCTTACAACTTAAGCGAGATTGCAGAAATCCGTATTCCAGAAGGATACAGCTTTCAGGACTTAAAATTTGAGAACAACACCCTAGTGATCCTGGTATCCCCTGGAAATAGCGAAATTATTAAGATTGTCCGCTCAGAGGTTATAGCCGAACACAGGGAAGGGCTCAAGAGGGGATGGGTGAAAGTAATCTACACCGATGGAAGCAGAAGCTGGGAAGGCAGAGTGTACAATTTTGGAGAAGGAGAGTGCCCAGTGAGTATTAAGGCTTAGTGGTTCCCAAATGCCACAGTTCCTGAGCTTTTTGTCCTTGTGGGTTCCTTCGGCGAGTAAAGTATAAATTCCAAGATATCGACCTTTCTAATAAGGTGAAGCACAATGGAACCCATCATCCGCAAGGCCAAACCCGAGGATAAACCATTCATCGAAGAAATAGCAAAGCTAACATGGGAAGGTGAAGATTACCTCGCAAGAGTCTTTGATAGCTGGGTAGAAGATGGAAACCTCTATGTTCTTGAGCTTGAGGGAAAAGTAATCGGAACGGCAAAGCTGACTCTTTTACCCGATAAGGTTGGTTGGCTTGAAGGGCTTAGAGTACACCCTGACTATAGGGGCAGGGGCTTTGGAAGAATAGTTCACAATTTCATGATACAGAAAGGAAGGGAACTTGCAGAAAAGAGCATCATAAATGCTTTGGAGTTTTCGACTTACTTCCTCAACAAGGAGAGCATAGCAATGGCAAAGAAGGATGGATTCAAGATTGTGAAGCGCTACTACATTATGGGGAAAGCTGTAGAAGAAATTAAACCTTCAAAGCCATCCGACAGCACAATAGCCTCTTTAGAAGAGCTTGAATACGAGGAGTATATCCCAGTAGGATGGAAGTTCGTTCATAAAGTCCCGGAAGCTTTAGACTGGCTTAAAGAAAAAGCTATTATCAAAGAATGCGGCGGAACCAAGTTCATGATGCCCAAAGACTCCGAAAGTGCCTTTGTACCGTTTCACCTTTCAAAGCCATATGTAAAACAACTCCTCCCCTGCATGGCCCAAGAAGCCTTGAAAGCAAATCAAAAATACCTTGAAATTATGGTGCCTGAAGAGAGAAAGAAATTGCTTGAGCCCCTCAGAGAGCTTGGCTTTGAAGTCTGGGACAACTGCAAGGAGCCCAATGTGCTGGTGTTCAGGAAGGAGTTAAAATTTTGAAAAAAGATTTTATTCCTCCAAAAACCTTTCCACCTTCTCTACCTTCCCTTCTATAGTTTCAAGCCTTTTTTCAATGCCTTCTAGCTTTGAAACAAGCCGGGAGATTTCATTTGCCGTTTTAATTTCTTCCCTGTCATGCAAAGAGTAGCCAACGGAGTAGGAGATACCTGCCGCCATCAGGAACAATACTATTGCAATGCCTATGTTTGAATAGTTTGCGCCCCCTTTCAGGATTATTACTGTAGACAGAACTATTGCGGCTAACCAACTTGCTAAAATAATCACATCTCTCGTTCTCATCCGACCACCTCCTTCAGGATATCAGGAGAGATCCTAACATCAAACGGAACAAGTTCATAAAAACCTAAGGGCCATTCCTCGTTTTTCATCCATCACGACTCTGCTCTTAACTATTCCCGCCTTTTCGAGCTTTTTTAAGTGGATTTTTGCGAGAGCCCTGCTTATTCCAAGTGCTATGGCTATCTCATTAAGATACATTGGTCTGTTCTCTTTGGCAAGCACCCCAACAATTTTGAGCCTTAGTGGATGTCCCAGCCCATCGAGTATTCTTGCCAGTTCTTCCACATCCATGTTATCACTTGATAACATGTAATAAAATGATTACATATAAATTTTTCGGTGATTCGTTCAAGATTTGAGAATACACCATGAGGAAAAAACGTACAAGACCCTGCTATTTAAGTTCCCTCAAGGATGCTCCCATTACTCCTGCCGAAAATTATTTAAAGTTTTTTCACCCAAAGCACGACGCTTTAAAACTCTGTGAGGGTTCTTTATGCGCTGGAGTGAAATTCCCAGGGAAGCCAAGGCCTACATGATCTACCACACCCTCATAGCGCCAGGCCTAATAACTTGGACGCTCTTCCCACTCTACCTCATGATGACGGGCTACTCCGTCCTCGAAGTTGGAGCGTTCTTCACGATAGTCAACATCACCTCGATCCCGCTCACCTACATCTTCGGCAGGCTCTTCAACCGCTGGGACATCAAGAAGGGCCTCATAGCGATAGACATCCTCGACGGGATAGCCTACGTCATGTACGGCCTCGCCAAGGGAGCGACAGCGCCGCTGATGCTCTTCGGCGGAAAAGTGATCGACAAGCTCTCCACTCTCCTCTATCCTCTCTACCAGGCCTACGAGCAGATAATTTATCCTGAGGACAAGTACGAGGAGATATTCGCTTGGCATCTAAGATTGCCCGAGATAGCCACCTTGGTGAGCTTTCCGATAATGGGCTACCTCCTCGGGTACGTGTACAATAAGCCGGAGCACTACCGCCTGACCTTTCTCTTCTTCGGCCTCTTCTCGGTCGTAACGGTTACCTATCTCTGGCTCTTCCTCCCGAGCGTCGGGAAGGAGGAGAGGATAAGCCCGGAAGGGTTCACGTTCAAAGCGGGTGAGTTCAAGCGTCTAATCGCGTTTGAGACGCTCTTAACGCTCGCGTGGGGGCTTGCACCGGAGTTCATCCTCATAAACTACGTCGTCTTCGTGCTGAAAAAGACGGTCTTCGAGATAACGCTGATAGCGGTCGCGAGCAGCATTCTCAGGATAGCGGGTACCTACGCCAGCGAGCGCGTTCCAAAGAATAAGGGCTTCCACGTGATAGCTTTGGGGATGTTCCTCAATGCCCTCTACGCCTTCGTGATGGCTTTGGCTCCGCCATTCTGGCTTGCATTGGCGGTTTACGCCATCGGAGACTTCGGCAACGCGCTGTGGTTCCCATTCTATCGCTCGTGGCTCTTCAAGCTCATCCCGAAGGAAAAAACCACCGAGTTCCACGCGGCCCTTTCGAGCTACAACAGGGCCCTCGGCCTCGTAACGCCGATCGCGGCAGGAGCCCTGGCGAGCATTCGCCCCACGCTGCCCTACGGCGCGAGTCTTACCTTCTTCGCCCTGGCCGGGGCGATGCTCCTAATGGTGGGAGAGAAGGCTAAAACTCGTTGAAGCTCACGACATCCTCAAGCTTTTTCCTCTCGTACTTTGGCTTTGGATCGGCTGGATAGCCAACGGGGAGTATCGTCTGGAGCTTCCACTCGTTTGGCACCCGGAGGAGCTCCTTGATGGGCTTTGGGTTCGGGGGCGTATACGTTACCGTCCCGAGGCCGAGTTCCTCAAGCGCAAGGAGAAGGTACCCAACGGCTATCCAAGTGGAGTGGAGCCAGTATGGGGCTTTAGTGTGTCCGAAGACGAGGATTAGGTAGGGAGCTTCACTTAAGAAGGGCTTCTCCGGCTTAAAGCCCTTGGCGTTCAGCCAGGCTATGAGCTCTCCCTTGGTGTGAGAGTAGAACTTCTCCTCTTCCCTCTCGCAGGCTTCACGGATTTTGGCCTTGAGCCAGTTGTCATCAACAACGACGAACTTCCAGGGCTGGGCGTTCATCCCGGAGGGGGCCTCCTTTGCCGCCTTTATGGCCTTCAGGATGTCCTCCTTTGGCGGCTTATCCGGGAGAAACTTCCTCACGGTCTTCCTGCGCTTCGCAAGCTCAAGGACGTGCATGGCACCACCGGCATAACTTGGCAGGACGGGGATAAAAAAGTTTGGACGTAGAACACTACCCCATCCCACACCTGCCACAGTCTTGTTCCCATGCCTCCTCCCCCATTTACTCAACGAACCCACGGTAAGGCAGTTAGGAGGGCAGCTCATAGAGGAACCGGGGAACTTCCTTTCCAGAGAGCACCCTGACGTCCTTTGGGTACCTTCCCGTTTTGGCCCTCTCCCCAGACTTCACCTCGACCTTTAGGCTATCGGCTATGGCATCTACCTCGTAGGAATTGCGATAGTAGAAGACCTCGCCGAAGGCGCGGTAGAGGTGCTCCTGGACAACCCACTCGTAAAGTATATCCCTCTCAATTTCCCTGCGCGTCCAAAGCTCCATGGCCCTCGCCATCAGGGGGTCCCTGAGCGCGAACTTCCTCTCCTTCCTTGGATAGAGTTTTCCATCCCCGCCGAGGTAGGGGATCTGGAGGAGCAGGTGTAGGGCCTCGAAGAGCTCTATGTAGTCCCTCGCTGTGTGGGGGGAAACTCCTACTGCCTTCGCTATGGAGTTGAAGGAAACTGGCGAAGGGGCTTTATCGATCACGGCCCCCATTATTTCCCTTGCCAGACCAGTGGAGCGCTCAAGGGCTTTGAGATCTGCCTTGATGAGCCCAACCAGCTCCTCCACCCTCAGAGTCCCGTTGAGGTGGGCAAGGTAGCCGCCGGTTTCGAGGTAGTCCTCAAAAACCTCCTGTCCCTTCGAGGGGAAGAAGTCGTCGTAGAAGAGGTTGTAGTAGTCCCTGAAGCTGAGGGGCATCACCGTTACGTCCCTTCCGTGCCCCCTCCTGCCGCCGAAGGTCTCCACCTGCCTGCCGACGAAGAGCGATATTGAGCCGGTAACCGTTATGACGTCGTTCCGGAGCTCGCCGCTGTCTATGAGGAACTTCAGTGCCCTCCACCAGTCGCGGACGAGGCTGACCTCGTCGAGGAAGATGAAGGAGCCCTTAACTCCCTTTCTCTTCCGCATCCTCAAGTACTCGCGGAGAACCTCAAGGAGATCTTTGTAGTCCTCAAGGACGTCGCAGCTGAAGTAGAAGACGCGGTAGGGGTTCTCCTTCACGAGCTCCCTGATGAGGAGCTTTATCCCGAGGGTCTTTCCGACCCTCCTCGGCCCGACGACGAAGTTGAGGGAGAAGGGCTTCATCGAGAGCTCCTCAAGCCAGTTCGGCCTCACCCTGTAGGGCAGGCTCTCAAAGAGCTCCCAGCTTTTGTCTGGCTCGCCGAGCCACCAGGGGTTCTGGACCTCAAGCATGTGCAGTTGTAGTGCAAAGGTATTTATAAAACTTTTGCAGTGAGAGTGCAAAACTCTTCCCGCCCATGCACTCAAAAGGGTTTTAAGGATTGGGCCGCGGTGCCGCTGAACTCATAGCCCGGGAAAAGGAGGACAGACTAGAAAAGCTCCGTAAGGAGCGTTGAGCCCCCTTTCGTTCACACAGTTGAAACCCTAACATCCGAAAACCTTAATTATGATAACTGCCATTATGATAATGGTGATTATCAAATGATGCCCTTCGTGGACAGGAGGGAGGAGCTGAAGTCCCTCCGCGAGAAGCTCAAGGGAGAGGGCTTCGAGCTTATAGTTATCTATGGTCGGAGAAGGGTCGGAAAGACGAGGCTCGTTCTTGAGGCAGTCAAAGACCTACCCCACGTCTACTACCTCGCAGTCGAGGGGGACAACCTCAGGCACTTCCGCGAGACCGCCGAGAGGGTCTTTCCTGAAGTCAGGTACTCCCGCGAGGACTGGGAGGGAACGCTCCACGCGCTCAAAGGGAAGGTCATCGTCATAGATGAGTTCCCGAACCTGATAAAGGAAGATCCCAAAGTCCTCTCGGTTTTTCAGAGGGCGATCGATCTCGACCTCTTGAATTCAAGAACGAAGCTGGTACTCCTTGGTTCTTCAGTCGGAATGATGACCGAAAAGGTCCTCAGCTACAAGAGCCCCCTCTACGGCAGGAGAACTGGCTCGATGAAGCTCAAGCCGATGAGTTTCTTTGCCCTCAAAAAGTTCTTCCCAGATGCGAGCTGGGAGGAGCTGGTTGAAGTTTATGGCCTTACCGATGGTATTCCCTTCTACATCACTCGCGTTAAACTGCCCTTTTGGGAGTGGCTTGAGAAAGAACTGAGCGATCCGGTGAGCTTCTTCAGGGACGAGGTCGACTTTCTTCTCCGCTACGAGTTCAGCGAAATAGGCACCTACAAGAGGATCCTTGAGGCGATAGCCCTCGGAAGGACGACCCCCAAGGAGATAAGGGACTTCACTGGGATGAAACACTCCGACATAACCCCCTACCTCAGGAACCTAATTGCCGTTGACCTCGTCGTCCGCGAGGTTCCGGTGACGGAAAAGCCGACCTCGAAGAGGGGGCGCTACTATTTGGCCGACAACTTCCTCGCCTTCTGGTTCCGCTTCATCTATCCGAACCTCTCCCGCATCGAGGAGGGGACTTTTGATGTGGCTGAGATCAAGCAGGATTACCCCCACTACCTCGGCCGGGTGTTTGAGAAGGTCGCTAGGCAGTTCCTCATCGAGCTGAACAAAGCCGGAAAGCCCCCGCTCCGCTTTATCAAAATAGGTCGCTGGTGGCGTAAGGGGGAGGAGATTGACCTCGTTGCTTTGAACGAGCGTGAAAAGAAGGCCCTCTTCGTTGAGGTGAAATGGAAAGATCTTAGGGGGAGGGAAGCGAGGGGGATTTTGAAGGACTTAGAGAGGAAGGCCGAGCTCGTGGGTCTCGATGAATGGGAGAAGTATTACGGACTTGTGGCAAAGAGGGTGGAGGGAAAGGGAGAGCTCAGAGAAGAGGGCTGGCAGGTTTGGGATTTGAGGGACTTCGAAAGGCTTAATTCTTTTGAGGCCAAAGTTTAAGGGGTGGAGAAAATGCTGCTTGCACACCGCAAAAAGAAAGGATATGTTGTCGAGAAAGGGCTTTTTGGTAGAGAAAAAAAGATCGAGCAAGAATATCTGTACGAGAAACATATTGGGCTTACACCACTTGCTGACAATGCCCTAGGAAAGGCATTAGGAACAGATGTGTCCACACACACTTTGTCGGAAAGATTCGCTACGCAAACGTTGTAGAAGGGCACCACGACGCAGCGGGGTACGACGCGTTGGTTGCAATTGGCAAAGAGATTATAAAGAGAGTAACCGGAACACAAGATCCCGTCGAAACGACACTACATATACTGCAGAGTTTCGGAAAGGAAAACGACAGAGAATTCGTAAAAGAATTTAGCCCAGACAACCCAAAGCTGGAAAATTATCACCAGCACATTCTAGTTTACTACCCAAAATACGAGGACTTTTATAGGAACCACAAAGAAGAGTTTGCAAACCGAGCCACAGAAAGTATAGAGAGGATCCTAGGTAGGAAGCTAACATCTGAGGAGCGCCAAAAGCTGAGAAGAGCTTTCGAACTCGCAGCGGAATATGGCAAAAGATTCCATGATATGTTCAGAGGCGTAGATGAGAGCATGTACCACATGGTAGCGGAATCTGCAGAAGTGCACCGAACGGAGGGTTTTAAAGCAATAGAATACGCTGAAAAAACTCTGGGGGTGGATCTTCTCGAAAAAGTGGGAGACACCATACTCGAACTAAATAAACTCTTCCCCGGATTCTCAAAGCCAGAGGAAGTCTACGGCGACCGTTGGTACGAATTCCTCAAGAAGAAGGGCATCGATCCAAAAATACTGGAGCCCGCTGGAGCTAAGTCCAACTTCACCCAGGTTCAGAAGAAGGACGTCCCCAAATGGATCTTGGAGACAGTCCCCGAGGGAGTGAGGTTGGAGGTCCTCTCCCTCGTGAAGGCCGTTAAGCTCGTAGGTTCTCCAGAGGCGAGGAGCAAGGCCACTGAAGAACTCAGGGAAAAGGTTGAGGAGATAGCCGAGGGAGAGCTTAACGAGGAGGCCTTCCTTAGGGCCTGCCTCTATGCCCTCGCGGCCGAGCTGATAGCCCGGGAAAAGGAGGACAAGCTCGAAAAGCTCCTCGGGGCTGGCTCTTGATACCATCGGGTAAGCGTGGGGGCGTTTAAATTGAGTAGAAATGTTGAGGAGCGGGTTATTGTTGGACAGGGGCCCCTGGTTTATCTTCCCTTTGTTTTGTTTGGAGTGACCCCCACGCTTGGCAGTCTCCCGGACAACATTACCAAACGGATTCGGGGGTGATGTGCCAGCCACCAGGACAGCACAGCGTCCAAGTTACCCAACCCTCTCGAGTCTAACGTTTAAAAGCTCCCTGTACCGCTCGAATCCCTCTTCATCAACGATGTGGAACTCAAATGGGTGATAATCGGGCAGACCTGCGAGCTCCTCTATCCTCGCCTCAAGTTCGGCCCTCTCTCGGAGGCTTTTTGGGACTTTTTGAACCTTTATCAGCAGGTCAACGTCACTCCCGGCGGTGAACTTACCACTTAAGACGCTTCCAAATACGTAGAGCTCGCACTCGCCAAAAACCTCCTCACAGGCTCTCTTTATCGTAGGAAGGTAGCGCCGGTAGTTCTTTATCATGAGGTACCTCTTCCTCCCGCGCTCGATCATTGCCTCAAGGGTTTTTTCTCTCGAACTCATTAGCTAAGCCCTCCACGAAGTCCATAACTTCTCCCACGAACTCCATGAGCTCCTCTGCATCCTCGCGGTAGTAGCGCCGCGGTTCGTACCTCGTGCCTATGTATGCATCCTCAAGCTCCCTTAGGAGGCTCCTGTGCGACCTTATGAAGTCAGCTACCTTCTCTTCCGATTCAAGGGCTTTCCCAAGGGCCGCTAGAAGCTCCCTCACCGAGTGGGTTCTGAGCCTCACGTCAGCGTATTTAATCAGTAGGGCTTTGAGGTAAAACTGGAGCGCCTGCTCCGCCAGAAAAATCGCGGCGTCGTACTTCTTCCCCTCAAAAGCAGAGTTAGCAAGCTCCATGTAGTCCTCTGACATCTGAAGGAGAACCTCAACTTCTTCGTAGTGCATCGTCCCACCGAAGTTAGTTTGAGTACCAGAAATTAATATCTTTCGATGTCGAGGCTAAAGATAGAAGCGGGAGGAAAGTCTCACGCCTCACCCATCTGCGATGTGTAGAGCCTGTAAAAGTAGCCCTTCTTCGCTAACAGCTCCTCTGGAGAGCCTTCCTCTACAATCCTCCCGTCGTCAACCACCACGACCTTATCGGCGAAGCGCGTTATTCCGAGGCGGTGGGCGATTATGATGCTAGTCCTCCCCTCCATCAGCCTGAGCATGGCATCCTGCACCAGCCTTTCGGTCTTCGGGTCAACGCTTGAGAGCGCCTCGTCGAGGATAACTATGTCAGGATCCTTTAGAAGGGCCCTCGCGAGGGATATGAGCTGCCTCTCCCCAACGGAGAGGAGCTTTCCGGCCTCCCCCGCGGAGGTGTTGTAGCCCTGCGGAAGCCTCTCTATGAACTCGTGGACGCTAAGCTGCTTGCAGACCCTTATCACGTCCTCCTCGCTCGCCTCCGGGTTCGCCATAAGGATGTTCTCCATTATCGTTCCCGGGAAGAGGTAGGTCTCCTGCGGGACATAGCCTATTCTCTTCCTCAGGCTCTTTCTGCTTATCTCCCGCCCGTCGATTCCGTCGTAGCGAAGCTTACCGCTCGTCGGGTCGTAGAAGCGCATTATCAGGTTCGCCATCGTGGTCTTTCCGGCTCCAGTCTTCCCGACAACGGCCACCTTCGTGGCGGGGGGTATGTGGAGGTTTACCCCCTTGAGGACGGGGACGCCGTTCTCGTACTCAAACCAGACGTCTTCGAACTTGATCTCGCCCTTCAGCCTCTCCACTTCTCTTCCAGAGTAGTCCTCAACGTTCTCGTCATCCAGAACCTCGTATATCCTCTCAAGCGCGGCTAGGGCCGACTGCAGGCTGTCGTAGAGGCCTATGACCTCGTTTATCGGCCCGCGGAAGCGCTGGGCGTACTGGATGAATGCAACGACAACGCCAACGCTAACCGCGCCCTGGTAGGCTAAATAGCCCCCATAGGCAATCACGACTATGACCGAGAGCAGGCTGGTTATGTTCATGAGCGGCCAGAAGAGGCCCATATACACGGCCACCCTCAAATAGGCCTTTATGGTCTCCCTTGAGACCTTCGAGAACTCCCTCTCGACGTCGCTCTCCCTTCCAAAGGCCCTTATGGTCTCAACTCCAGCCACGCTCTCCTCCACGACGCTCGAAATCCTCGCTATCTTCTGCCTCGTCTCCCTGTAGGCCCTCCTCATCTTCCCGCCGAAGTAGTAAGCGACGATGACCATCAGCGGGACGCTCGTGAGAGTCACAAGCGTCAGCTTCACGTCGAGGAGGAGCATGGCAATTATTATGCCTATGAGGCTGAGCAGACTGCCCAGGCTGCCGAGGAGGCCCGACACAAGGACGTCGTTCACTATTCCGGTGTCGTTAACTATCCTCGAAACGAGGTCTCCGGTCGATTTGTCCTTGAAGAAGTCTAAATTTGAGAGGAGCACCTTCTCGTGGAGCCTTGCCCTCAGGTCGCGGAGGACTTTCTGCCCAAAGACCTCGATGTAGAACGTCTGGAGCGTGGCGAAGAACCACTGGGCCACGAGGGAGGCAAGGTAGAGGAGAGCCACAGCTAAGAAGCCGGAATAATTGTTCGCCAAAATGTAGCGGTCTATCGCTATCCTCAGGATGTACGGGGGAGCGAGCGTGGCCAGGGCGGAGCCCACTATGCTCGCAACGACTATCGCGAGGGTTCTTTTATGGGACAGGGCCTCACCTATGAACCTTTTTAGGAGCGCAAGGGACGAGTTAGCCGCCATTCCACCCACCCCTGCCCAGCATCTCGCTGAAGAGGCCTCCTTTCTCTGCCAGCTCCTCCGGCTTCCCGTCCTCCACAATCCTGCCATCAACAATAACTATGACCCTGTCCACGAGCCTCACCATTGAAAGGCGCTGGGAGACGATAACGGCAGTTTTGCCCTTTAGGATGTCCCTAAGATCAGCAATCAGGCTCTCCTCGGTCTTCGCGTCGAGGTTTGACACTGGATCGTCGAGGAGGATTATCTTCGGCTCGAGGAGAAGGGCCCTCGCCAGGGCTATCCTCTGCCTCTGGCCGCCGGAGAGGGTTACGCCCTTCTCACCGACAACGGTGTCGTAGCCATCGGGGAGCGAGGAGATGAAGTCGTGGATTTTCGCTATCTTGGCCGCTCTGATGATCTCCTCAAGGCTAGCGTCGGGCTTCGCCAGCGCTATGTTCTCCCTTATGCTCCTATTGAAGATGAAGGGCTCCTGGGGAACGTAGGCGACTATCTTCCTCAGGCAAGAAGTCTTTATCTTCCTCACGTCCACGCCGTCAATGAGGACTTCCCCCTTTTCCGGCTCGTAGAAGCGCGCTATGAGCTTTAACAGGGTGCTCTTCCCACTTCCGGG
This sequence comes from Thermococcus litoralis DSM 5473, assembly GCF_000246985.2. Lineage (NCBI taxonomy): Archaea > Methanobacteriati > Methanobacteriota > Thermococci > Thermococcales > Thermococcaceae > Thermococcus > Thermococcus litoralis. The sequence goes on from NC_022084.1 coordinate 2,159,555, forward strand.
CGGGCCGGTTATGAGGACTTTCTCCTCGGGCCTGATTTTCAGGTTCAATCCCTTTAGCACCGTTTTTCCGGTGTGGTAAGTGAGGTAAACGTCCTTGAACTCGATCTCACCGCGCGGGTTGGTGAGCTCGACAGCGTCAGGCGGGTCGATGTGTTCAGGGGCAGAGTCGATAACCTCAAAGAGCCTTGACGCGGCGGCAAGGCTCCTCTGGATGTCGCCTATGGTGAAGCCGAGAGCTCTAAGGGGCCACGTCATGGTTAGCATGTACGTTAGAAAGGCCGTGAGTTCACCAACGGTAAGGTTCTGGCCCATTATCGCCCTTCCGCCGTAGTAGAGCATGACGCTCATAGCTATCCCCATTACAAGGAATGGCGCGTTGCCGTAGAGGGCAGTTATCTTGGTGGCCTCGACGTTGAGGGAATATAGCTTCTCGTTCTCCTCCTGGAACCTCCCCTGGATTTCCTCCTCCACGGAGAGGGCCTTTATCGTCTTAACTCCCGCTATGCTGCCCGTCGAGACCGAGGCTATAACTCCCGTCTGGTGCCTCACCTCGTCGTATATGGGCCTCACTTTCTTCGCGTAGGTGGTGTTTAAAGCGACCACGAGGGCTATCGTGAGGAGAGCAACACCTGTGAGGGCCCTGTTCATGCGGGCCATGTAGTAGAGCGAGACGAGGATGAGGAAGATGGAATAGACGAACATTCTCACGCGGAACGACAAAAAGCGCGTTATCCTCTCCGTGTCGTTGGTTATCCTGCTTATGAGCTGGCCGGAATAAGTCTTGTCGAAGAACTCCATCCTGTGCCGCTGGATTGCCCTGAAGGCGTCCATACGGAGGTGGTAGACGGCGTGCTGAGCGGCTTTAACCAAAAGGTACCTCCCGCTGAAGCTGAAGGCCCCGTTGAGAATAGCAACGAGAAGCACGAGGAGAGCATAGCGGATGGCGAGCCTATACTCGCCGGTGGTTACACCCTGATCTATGGCCTCCCTTATAAGAACCGGAATAACGCCGTTGGTGTACGACATCAGGAGAACTATGGCTAGACCACCTATGAAGTGGAGTTTGTGGTCTCTGAGGTAGCCTAGGAGCCTTTTGAGTTGCCGCACTGAGTCACTCATGGTGGAAAGATTGAGTCCGCTACTATAAATATTTGTCGGTTAAGATGTCCATCTGATAAAGCTTTCAACATGCCCAGGGCTTGACCATCAGTGCCGATGTTGTTACAAACCATGTAAAAACCACTAAAGCGAGCTCGTCAATGCGTTTTTCGTAGTAATCGCGATGAAGAAAGTACAAGAGGGCAGTTGCGAGGAAAAGGAAGATGAGCATCATCACAAAGCCTCCACCATAGAGCGTCTTGCAGATGCCAACAGGGACGAGAAGAAGGCCGAAGAGTAAATGGCTCTTTGCGAACTCCTTCAAACCATAACGCCCAAGGATAAGGTAAGCAATGAGCAAGGGAACTATCAAAATGGCTAAGGCGAGAATCCAAGTAGATGTTACACAGTAAAACTCGACACAGGGGTTCTGTCCGACTCTTCGAGTAGTCATGTAGAAACTGACAACTTTCCAGTTGCCGATTCCGAGGTATGTTTCGATGAAAAAGACAAAGAAGGAATATGTCACCATAAGAGCTGGCTTTCTCCTCATTCACTTCGCCTCAAAACTCAGGAATCCTTATAGGCGCCTGGAGTTCTTTTTCATTCTTTTCAAGATCCGTCGCAAGCATCCTTATCCTCTCGACACCCTTTATCTCCTTTATGAACTCGGCCACACTCTTTGGCACCAGATCCTCCCATGGTTCGCCTTCAATCATTCTCCTCCTTATTTCTGTAGCAGAGAGTATATCCTTCCTGAACATCGGCTGGACTACTACTTTATAACCCCTCTCTCTAAAAAGCTGTGCGACAAGGGAATTACCGGTAAAGACTACGTCAAACTTCGGCACCATTGCTTCCACATACGGGGCCCAAATGGAGTTGAAGTTTATATCTGGTAGGGCAACGAGGAAGTATTTTCCTCTCGGAATTCCTTTTTCGTCTAAAGCCCTTATAAGCATCTCCATTCTTTCGCTTGTTGTAAATGGGTTTTTCAAAGTATGGCTAACCTGAGCACTCCCAATGCCAATTATAACCTCATCAACCTGCTTAAAAACGTATTCGAGGGCTTTTAAATGTCCATTATGTACGGGCTGAAATCTACCAACGAAAAGACCCCTCATCATCTATCCCTCCCCATAGATTAGTTTTACCTTCACTTCATCCCCAACCTTCAGTCCCAAAAGCTCTGCAGCTGAACCTTGATTAACCGCTATCTCAAGATAATCATGACTCCCTGGAAGAGAGAGCAACTCCCCAGGTTTTACCTTGCCATAGGTGTCCAAATAGGGAATTTTTCTTCCCAGAATCTCGACGTATTTCGGTCGTTCATAGTTCTCGAGGTTTAGAATGACGTTTCCAAAGTCATCGATATAGATAACCTTCAAAAGCCAGCAATCTTCTTGTTTTTTGGGCTCTAGATCAAGCTTGATTATGCTTTCTATGTCAATTTCTTTTCCAAACCTCGAAGGCTCATACCCAAGACTGAGCAGAGCTCCCGCAGGGCCAAAAACATCTCTTCCGTGGAAAGTTGAGCTTATTTTCCTCCCAATGATCGTCTCCATTTTTTTGAGGTCTATTTCATATGCGGCTTTTGGTTGTATCCACTTAAGGGGAAGCGTTGCTAAGCCGTTGTCAGGGAGCACTAAAAATTGGGTGCCTTCTATTATGATTGCTCTCCTCTCGGTGCCTACCCCTGGATCAATAACCCCTACGTGGATAGTGTTTGGGGGGAAATATTTTACAACCTGCTCCATAACAAAAGAGCCCTCAACAATGCTGTGCCGTGTTATCGAGTGAGTAATGTCAATTATTTTTGCTTCCGGATTTATTGTCAAAATAGCACCTTTCATTTCTCCCACATAGGGCCCTTTGACGCCAAAATCTGTGGTTAGAGTTATCACTGGCACCACCTAAAAATTATTAAGGTTTATCTTTAAAAGAACTTTGGGGGAAAGCATGAGGTATTTAAAATTTATTCCAATCGTGCTCATTCTTCTGATTTTCTCTTCTGGATGCTTAGTTAAGGAACCGGCAAAAGTTGATATTAACCTAGACAAAAGCGTCGTTAAGGAGGGGGATATTTTTCATATAATAGTTAAGGTCAACAACACTGGAAAAGTCGCGATAACTGGGGTTAACCTGTATCTTAACAACCCAGACTTTAGGATACTTCAAGCCCCTTCTTTGCAGGCACCTCTCAAAGTAGGCGAGAGGGCAGAGCTTATATGGATAGTCCAGGCTCCTTCAAATCCCGGTAGATATATGCTCAAAGCATCCGTAGAGGTAGTGGATGAACTTCAGAGAACGTGGGGTGGATTCTATAAAGAATTGATAATAAACGTCGTGGAAAAAGAAAGCGAGATACCTTTATTTGGGGTTTTGAGTGCAAGCGTTGCTTCTCCAGAGAAAGTTGAAGGGGGTAGCGAATTTAGAGTTGAGATAACGCTGAAAAATACTGGCAACGCCCCCATAACACTTAAAGGAATCTCGCTGAATCTATTAGATGGCATGGAAATTGTCAGAGAGCCAGAGGTTCCAGCAAATATTCTTCCTGGAGAAGAACATGGGCTGATTTATGTGATCAAAGCCCCCTACATGCCAGAAGAGGGATATATAACTATCTCCGTAATCTACTCTGAAAATGGAGAGGAGAAGAGAGAGCTTAAAAACAGATTTGTCAAAACTCTTTGGAGACCGTGGAACTATGATGACGACATTTTAAGAGTCGCTTATGGTGAGGAGTACTACTGGATAGGGCTACCTTACCTCGTTGATGGATTTTGGAAAGAAAAATTCAATTCTACATCCAGGATAAACCGAGAACTATTAAAGAATGAGTCTCTTTCACTTGTGAAAAACGCCACCTCAGAGATTGAAGCTGCGAAGGCAGTTTATGATATGATTAAAAGCAGATACACCTTTGGGGACATCACAACGACCACAAACCCCTCTAATATACTTCCCCAGAATAAGATAAGCTACGAAGAGGGCACACTTCTTTTCACAGGGATTTTAAGATCTTTGAATATTCCGGCTAGGGTTGTAACACTTTATAACGGGGAAGACTGCACGGAGAATGCAATTTCAGAGTTTTATTCAGCGGGGAGATGGTATGTTGTAGACTTCAAGAGAGAATTCTTTGGCTCGAGAGAAGAATACATAGCAACCCCACATTTCCCCAAGATCTATCAGATGGTAACGGATGGGTTCTACAATCTTGTAGCTCAAGCACCGGAAGAGGAAGAAAAGCACGAGCACGTGGATGTAAGCCCCAAGTATTTGGCCAATATAGAAGAGTCCTTAAAGAAGGTCGTCTCTGAAAGACTTAACCCTATGGTAAAGCCAAAACTATCAGTGGTGCTGATCAACATGAATCAAAACGAGCGTATATTCACCCTTTTCTTATTTGCTTCTGCCTCTGAAAGAGAACTAAACCTTGTCTTTCAAAAGGCTGACCCAAAGAACCTCGCAAAAAACGTTGATGCACTATACAAATTTTATAAAGACAAACCATGGCCAGAAAACTTTAGAGAGTACTGGGGTATCCTGATGGAGGTGTACAAATGATAGTGGTGCTCAGATTGGGACACAGGCCGGAAAGGGACAAAAGAATAACAACCCATGTAGCCCTAACTGCGAGGGCTTTTGGAGCGGATAAAATTATAATAGCAGCCGAAAAGGATGAGCATGTGTATGAGAGCGTTACAGACGTTGTAAAACGTTGGGGAGGGCCGTTTGAGATTGAATTTAACCCCCACTGGAGGCAGATTTTGAGAGAGTGGAAAGGAAAGATAGTTCATTTAACTATGTATGGAATACACATTGATGAAGCTATCTCAAAGATAAGGGAAGTAGCAAAGAATGAGGACATCTTGATTGTTGTTGGTGCTGAGAAAGTCCCGAGGGAAGTTTATGAGATTGCCCACTACAACGTGGCTGTTGGGAATCAGCCCCACAGCGAAGTTGCAGCATTGGCGGTGTTTCTCGATAGACTTCTTGAGGGAAAAGGACTCAAAAAAGAATTCAAAAACGCAAAGGTTAAGATAATCCCACAAGAAAAAGGGAAGAAGGTAATATCTCTGGAGGAGCAGGGAGATGTTGAATAGATACCGTTCAAAAGTTAAGGGATACTTAGAGGCTATAGTAAAGCCTTTAGCTAAAATAGGCATTACCCCCAACCAGCTTACATTTGTTGGACTGTTGATATCTCTTTTAGGGGCGTATTTCTTTGCTCAAGGCTCTCAGAGGATTGCCGCATTAGTACTGCTCTTTGGATCACTTGTAGATGCCCTTGACGGAACTTTGGCACGGCTTACAGAAAAAACTTCACGGTTTGGAGCATTTTTAGACTCAACCTTCGATAGAATAAGCGATGGGGCAGTGCTGTTTGGAATCGCATATGGAGGGTTAGTAAAATGGGAGATTGCAGTTATTGCGCTCATAGGTTCATATTTGGTTAGTTACGAGAGATGCAGGGCGGAACTTGCTGGAAGCGGTACTCTCGCAATTGGAATAGCTGAGAGGGCAGAGCGGCTCCTCATAATAATTGTAACGGCCCTTTTCAACAGGGTCGATATTGGTGTTTATGCCGTTGCAGTTTTAGCATGGATAACGGCATTCCAAAGATTGTGGGAAGCGAAGAAAAGATTGGATTGAGAGGAAAAGCTAAAACGGGATGATGAAAATTTCGCTAGCGGAGCTTGTGAAGATCCCTGCCGTTACTGACCGTTTAGCTCTTCAATTATTACCACTATCTCTCTAAGGTCGCTTATAACAAATTCACACTCTTTCCACAGCTCTTTTTTGTTTCCCTTCTTATCCAGCAGAACACTGACCATGTCAACCTGCCTAGCGCCTACACAGTCTTTAAGAGGATTATCACCAACGTATATTGCCTCTTCCCCTTTTACATTTGCCTTTTCCAGAGCTAACTCAAATATCCGTGGGTGGGGTTTGTAGAAACCTGCCTCCTCACTTGTTGTTATGCTGTCGAAGAGTTCTAGAATACCCAAGGCTTCTAGTTGGGCTTTGAGATAGTCATTGTCAGAATCCGTGATGAGTCCTACATGATATCCATTGGCTCTTAAGGTTTTTAGAGTTTCGAGGGCTTCATCGTAGAGTTTCCCATACTTTTGATGCATTTTAAGGTGAATTTCCCAGAACTTGGGAGAGACCTCAAAATTGTATTTCTTAGCAAGCTCCTGCATAATTTCTTCCTCAAGCAACTTAATTGGTTTGTAGGGCTTCCCTGCAAATTCCTTAAATCTTTCACTTGTAAGAGCTTCGTATTCTTTCCATACCTCCACTGGGTCAACGTTCTCCGCTTTAACCTCTCTCAAAACTTCTTTTATTATGTTCTGGTGGGTAATGTCTTCATGTTCCTTGCTGAGCAGCGTACCAACGAAATCAAAAAACACCGCCTTTATCATTACTTATCACCAATACAAAAATGGTCTCCCGTCTTAAAAATCCTTTTATTGTGGGGGGATTAAATATCTAACAAGCGTGAAATATAGTTGGAGAAAAGACAACTAAATAGAAATACTTTTGCCTGATTTTGCCATTTAAACGTAAAATCTTGGAAAATGTATTTATAGAGCAAGGGAATATAATCGAAGGGGGTGACTGTGCTCGAGGCTGTACTGCTGATATGGGGGGTTAGAGACGAGGTATTGGAAAAACTTCCAATAAAAGGTCACTGGCTGTACGGAGAATACGACTTCATAGCATTTTTAAGATTTGAAGACAACAAAGAGTTGGAGGAGTTCAAGAGAGAGCTGCATCATCTAATTGGAAGTGAGAAGTTTAAAATATATCCAGTAAAATATTCAGCAAGAAAGGAACCTTTCCAGCCCTAAAGTCAAATTAATTCATAATTTCGGTTCCATAATGCCCATCTTCTTAAGTTCTTCATAAGCTTTCCTTAGGACTTCTCGGATTTTATACCTCTTGTTGAGCCCTCCAAGCTTATAAGCTGCTTTTCTAAGGCTGCCTGACTGCAAAAAGAGCTTTAAAAGTGCAACCTCTTCAAAACTTAAATCTTTTAGGTGTTTCAGGGCAAGCTCTGCTATCTCGATTGGATTGTTGCCCTCATATGGAAAATCTGCCGACAATATGGGCTTATCCAGCAGCTTTGTGAATTCAAATTCAATTATAGTTACCTCCGTGTCAGGTTTTATGTTTTTGTAGTGTTCTTTAAGGGCATCCAAAAGCTCTTCTTTGTTCTTAAACCCGTCCTTAACAGCGTCTTCATCAGTAAGCTCGGAAACTTTCTTCCTCTCAACTCTCTTTATTCTAGCCTTTCCAAGAACATAACCTCCTGCATGGATAAGAACCTCATCTCCTGGTTTTAGGTTAACTTTGCCCATCCTTATAGTGGCATTTTTCTTCCCGTTAAGGAGCATATCTTTGTATTTTCCATCGAACTTTAGATTCTTCATTTTATTCCCTCCTTGGTTTCAGGAGGCGGAACTTTATGGCGATTACTCCATAGCGGTTCTCCTTCCATTTTGGATACATATTGTGGAATCTTTTCACAGCCTGTTCAAAGCTGGGCTTATCTGGAAAAATCTTTTCTATAGGTTCCTCCCTCAAAACCTGCCTAAAGGTCTCATATTTTTTAACTGAGATAACCTCCGCAGGAACTTCATTGTTAAATAGTATTTTATCTTTGGGCTTGATCCCCTTTAGCTGTGGGTAGGCTACCCTAACCTCGATCCGCTTTTCTCCGCTTTTTATCATCTCAAGATATTCATCCCTAACGTATAGTTTGTGCACTTTCATTGCTCCTTTAGTTAGTGGGGTAGATGCCTTAAAAAGATTGCACAAAAATGAAAAGGTTTAAATCATTTGAGAGCTAAATATACTTGGTGTGATAAAATGCGAAGAGCTCAAAGTGCACTTGAGTACCTGTTCATACTGGCTGCTGTTCTGATACTGGTTATGGTAACCATAAGAGTTGTTTTCACAAGTGTTCAGGCATTAAACTCATCAGTAACTGAATACATCGACACCGTAAAGGACAAGATTCTTGAGACTCTGTGAGGTGGTTCAATGGAGCTCTTTTTAATAGGTCTCGGGGTTATAATGGGCATTCTAACCTCTTACACTGATATAAAAACTGGATTTATAGAAGATAAGCACGTTTTTCCAATTGCCGGGATTGGGATTCTTTATTATCTCTACTATGGGATTGCCATAAAGCATGACGTTTTCTACGCATTCTCCGGATTAATAGGACTCGCCATCGGATTTTTGTTGGGTTATCTGCTCTATCTCATGGGAGGCTGGGCAAGTGGGGACGTTGTTATCTTAATGGGCTACTCAGCTCTCTTTCCATACGCATCAAGCTATGCAAAGATAGTTCCTCCTTATGCGATAAGATACCCCCTGCACGGCATAACCCTCTTATTTAACAGCATACTTGCTGTGTTCCCCTTCATTTTCTTTTATTCTCTCGCAGTGTTAGTAATAAGGAGAAAAACTGCCCAATTAAAGGGGATTTTCATCGATAAATGGCTCAAGCCCTTTGAGCTTGCCCTCTGGATATCCGCGGCTTTTGTGATTCTCAGAATTGTCGGGAAAGCTATTCCTCCTCAATTTGGGGTTTTAATATGGGCAATAGCGATAGTTATCTTAGCAAAACTGCAAAAGGTTGGAGATGTCGTTGGGTTAATGCTTTTTGCTTATGGTGCATTTAAAACGCCGGAAATCGTCTACAGCTATTTGAAACTTGCCGCAACATTTTATACCTTTAAGGTGTTCTTTTCCCTTGTAAAGGTTTTAAGGGAGGAAGTATTGACAAAAAAAGTTTCTGCTAATGAGCTTAAGGAATGGGACATCCTCGGCGAGTGGATATATGAAAAGGACGGCAAAATCTACAGAGACAGAGAAAGTTCTTTTGACAAGGTTATTAGGGCTTTGAAAACTCTTAACCTAAATGCGCTGAGAGTTGAATACGACAAACTAATCGCCTCACCAACGGCTGAAGGGCTCAGAAAAGAGGACATAGAGACCCTCAAAGCTCTTGTGAACGAAGGAAAGTTGGAAGATGAATTTGTTGTAAGGAATGCGATGCCCTTTGCACCGGCCTTATTTTTGGGCTTCTTAATATCGGTGTTTTACGGCGACTTATTCTGGTGGCTCGTGCTAAAAAGCTCAGGGCTTTAAACTTTAAAAACCTTGCAGAATTTAATATAGAAAAGGGATGATGAGCTTTTGCTTTGCTGATTGTGATGAACACGCCCTTCTCTGACCTACCCTTTTTCTTTTAGAATTTTCCCAATGATTTCCTTTACTTCATATAGGTTTCTCGCAAGGTAGTCCCCTTCAACGCCCTCATGGGGGTTAATTGCTATGCTCACATCCGCAACTTTGAACATCGCTATATCGTTATGCCCATCACCTACAGCTATGGTCAGCTTCGGCTTGAGCTTTTTTTTAAGCTCGAGCAATATATCCCCCTTGTTTCTGAAGTCTACCCATGGAAGAACTTCTCCGGTTATCTTGCCTTTTTCGTCAAAGACAAGCTCGTTTGCATACACAAAATCAGCCTTAAGTTCCCTTCCGACCCTCTCAGCAAGGCATTTAAGGCCACCACTAATTATTGCAATTTTAAAGTTCCTCTCTCTCAAGAATTGAAAAAGCTCTTCCACACCTTCAAAATACTCAACTGAATTTGCCCATTCCATAACCTCATCTTTTGTCCTCCCTTTCCAGAGGGAAGCATCCAACTTTGCCCATGTTGCATAGTCAAACTCCCCAGCAAAGAACATTTCTGCGTATTCTTTCCCTTTGTCCCACGTACCAAACTTTTTATGAAGCTCAACCCAGCTTGATTTGGATTTTACCAAGGTTCCTTCTAAATCAAACGCTATGAGGTACATCTCATTCCCTCCATCCATATTCTCCGATTAGAGGCACGAATGCCACGCCACCATGGTTTTTTATCTTTACCCTGTTGTCTTCACTTATCTTTATAACCTCAAGGAGCTCTTGCCACAGGTGGTAACTTCCTACAGGAATTAAAATTTTGCCTCCCACTTTGAGCTGTTCTATCAGAGGTTCGGGAACTTTGGGAGCTCCGGCGGTAACGATTATTCTGTCATAGGGAGCTTTTGGTGGAAACCCCTTAGTGCCATCGCCAACGATTACGTGCACCTTATCTTTGTAGCCTGCTCTCTCAAGGTTTCTTCTGGCAAATTCTGCAAGCTCTGGAATTCTCTCTATTGTATAGACATCTCGTTTAACGAGCTCATAGATCAAAGCAGCATTCCATCCACTTCCAGTTCCCACTTCAAGGACGTTCATTCCCTCCTCCAGCTCGGCAAGCTCCAGCATTATAGCGACCATGTGGGGAGCACTTATTGTTTGACCTGCGGGAATTGGAAGAGGCTCATCAACGTGAGCATATGTCCTATACCTCTCAGGAACGAACTTATATCTCGGCACTCGAAGAAAAGCCCTCTTTACTTTTTCACTCTTGATTATTCCTTCTCTTTCGAGGTTCTCAACAAGTCTCATCCATTTTCTATACAGCTCATCCTCTTCCATGTCCTTCACATATAAAAATTGCAAAAGAAGGATTTTAAGTTTGTGGAGATTGTTCCCCTTTGTACCCCCTATAAATCTCAAGGCTTCTGCTTGCCCTTGCCCTTATAGGTCTCCCCATAATTCTAACAATTTTGTCAGCTTTAGCTTTTCCATGCCTTAGCATTTTATTTTCAGTTTTTATTTTGTCTATCTTGAAGGTATAGCCTCCGACTTCCAGAACCTCCCCAACTGCAAACTCTTCTTCCCTATCAACTTTGACCTTAAATGACTGCGTAATTCCTTTGGGAAGATAGATGGAAACTCCAATTATTTTTGGGTAGGTCAGGCTTTCTCCCCAGAGCGTCTTAACGTCCTTTATTAGGGCTTTTTCAACCCGTTTGTTTTCCTCCAGCTCAATTCCAGTAATCCTAACTTCATCATCCTCAATCTCCACTATATCCCCTACCTTTATTTCCTCATCCTCGGGAAGCTCCGCAAATCTCTTGAAGCTTCTTTCATGTTTGCTAACTATTATTGGGATTTTAATGAGCTTGCTTAATGTGATCTGCCATACATGACCGCACTCACTGCATCTTAGCTTTACTTCTCTCCCTCTCTCTGATATAACCTCAACTTCCTCGCTTCCACATTCAGGACATACAAAATACTCTTCCATTTTCCTCACCTTGCAGCTTTGGATGACTTTTCTTTATAAAGATTAGCTCAGCTTTCTTTTAATCTAACTAGATACGTTCTTCCCTCTTTAACCCTTTCTATTAAGCCTTTTTCCTCCATGTCTCTTAACAGCAAGCTGACTTTTGCCTTTGAAAAGCCAAGGCGCTTTACAAGGTCGCTTTGGTAGAGTGGGCCTTCTTTAAGCAGTTCAAGAACCTTCTCTTCATCTGAGCGAAGGTCAATTAGGGTTTTTTCTTTTCTCTTATAGATAGTTCCAGCAAAAAAGCCGCCTAAAAAGGCTATAAAAATTGTTGCCAGAAACATCGCTAACGGGAACTGGTTTGTCACCTCTCCCGAAAATCCCACTATAAAATAGAACTCCTCCTCTGGTCTAACGTCTGTCTTTTTCCATTCCAAAATCAGTGCATTTCCCGTGCTTTCAACTTTATCCGGGGAGGGAACTACAGGAGATAGAATTGCATAACCCTTGGGAACGTAGAGTCTCGCGTAAAAATACCCAACCGGCTGGTTAAATTTGACGTAGTATGAAAACTGCTTTTTCCCACTAACCTCTTGGAGCATTCCTTCTGAATAAAAGCTTATTCTTATCTTTAACCTGCTTCCCGGCGAGACCTCAGGAAATTCAATATAAACGGCATTTATGTCACCCACAATTTTAGAAACACTTATGTTGGCTATTTGAGTTTTGCCGTTGATCTCAATTATTGCCTCTGGGTTTTCGATTGGGTACTCAGAGTAGAAAGTGTAATAGGAAAGGGGAACGTTTGGAAATAGAACAACCTCGATGGTTTCTTTGACCTTATAATCCTCCAGAATATCAAAATAAAGGGAGTAACTGTCCAAGTTATATTCGTACTCCTGGGAAACTACAAATTTTGAAGGCAAGAGCAGGAAAAATAGCATGGCTATTAAAGCTGACTTCCTTCTTGAGGGTTTTTTATTTTTAACAGTGGACATACTTCCATACACTCCTCGCAGTGAATACATTTCGCTGAATCAACCTCTATCTTTTTTGTATGGGGGTTTATTCTTAAAGCATTTTCTGGACACTTTCCGACACAAACCCCACATCCAACACACTCATATGCCCTCTTTATTAGGTAGTACGCCCTTATAGCATCTTCTCTGCTCTTTGCCCTAACCTCTTCCTCCGTAAACACTATAGTCTTTACCCTTATGGAGTTTTTATCTTCGCTTACTTCACCCAATATCGGGGCTACTTCTTTGATTCTTTTCAAGAGTATCTTCGTATTTATTTTGAGAATAAATTCTCCATCTCTCTCTTCAAGCGAATATCTTATAGGTTCCCATGTCCGTTTTTCCGGAATCTTTACTCCAAGTTCCTTTGCAATGGCCTTTTGCCCTTTAGTTAACCGCCTCCACCTCCAGAAGCCGTAGGTTATCCATTCCTCTGGCATTCCAAAGCGTTCTTTCCACTTCCTAAGCTCACTCTCCCATTTTTCCCACAGCTGCGGCTTTTCCTCCTTTAGTGTTTGAATTTCAGCTAGGGAAGAGCTTGGACACATAAAGCAGCCAATTCTGTCCAAACGGTTCTCATAGAGGGGGTTGTATTTCAGCTTGCGGGAGAATATGTAGAGCCACACCTCGAGGGCGTTCCAGTGAAATATTGGAGAGGCTCCAATTTCGTTAGGCACCCATGGATTTTTCCACACTCTGGGCTGCTTGTATCTCTGCAGGCTCTCGTACTTTCTCTGGCCCACAAACATTAGGACACCATTTGGGTAGTGTTCCTTTATCGTTAAGGTTATTGGGCCCAGCTTTGTAACTTTGCAACACCATCTATAGTCTCTTCCCGGGGGTGAAAAAACGCTGAGAGAGCTCCAGAATGCATCGCCAGCATCAGCCACGATAAATTTTATGTTTCTTTTCTCAAGATCCTGCTTAATTTCTCTTACATACTCAAGGGTTTCTGGGAACTCTATTCCAGTGTTGTTGAAAAACACCGTAAAGTTCTCAAATTCCTCAAGGGCTAAACCCAAAACGGCTAAGCTATCTTTTCCACCGCTGAAGGCAACGGCAATTGGCTTATTTGTATTTTGAGCAGTTGTTCTCATAAACGCTCTGGCTTCTTTAACTCTCTCCTCTAGCGCCGATTTGTTGGCCTTTATTACCTCTTCCATAGTTGCTTTCTTCCCTTCCCGGTATTGAACCTTTTTTTGGTGCCTTGTTTTTATCCCGGTACCGCGTTCTTTTTTATCAATCAGCTGTTCGTAATTCTTTTTAGCTATTCCTGTAGCGATGACTTCATCCTCACAGACCACTATAACGTCGTCTCCAATTCTAATGCTCTCTTCTGCCTCGATAACTCCCACAGGCAAAACGTTTGCACCGTTTTTTATCGGCTCTTTTGCACCCTTGTCAACTATAACCCACTTTTTCATATTTTTTCCAAAGCGCTTCCATAAGGCTATGGCACCTTCAATCTTCAACCCCGGCTTCCACTTAAGTTCAAGCGGGTCAAAGCGAAGCCACCCAAAAACGTAGCCGTCTACAATTATCTCATATACATCGTCTTCCCCAGGGGTTTTGTTCAAAAGGACTACCTTGCCGTCAAGTATCTCCCCTACATCAACACCATAATGGGCTTTAAACTCTCTCTTAATAAACTCTAAATCCTTTTCAAAAGCAAGTCTCACGTCTGCAGGGGGAGTTAAGTCTACCCTAAATCCCTCACCATGTATATCGCACTTCTCACTTATTAACGGGACATTACATTCCTCGCACCAGTGAATGTGGGCTTTCCCTAAAAATACTGGCCCTTTTCTCATTATCTCACCTAAGGGAGAAAAACTAGCTGGGTTTATAACTGCTTTGGTTGTTATAGAACTTCAATTGCGAGAACACTTTTTCCAAATTCTTCAACTCTAAAAGTTCGACCGGTAGATTCCAATGAATAGATAATTTCATTTTTGCTTGGAAACTTGATAAATTCTTTAGTTAATTTTTCAAAGAACTCCCAAGCTTCAATTCCAGGATAATTCTCTCTAAAAGGTTCAACTATTATAAGTTTTCCTCCTTCACCCAAAGCATTAACAGCACTGCTTATGACATGTTGAATATTTGGGATATATTCTAAGAGAAAACTCACTATTACTACATCATACTCTCCTTTCGGCTTAACTTTTTGAACATCAATCTCTTTTAGTGTCACCCAGTCTAACCCATTTCTTTTTACTCGTCTTTTTGCGATATTCAGAAGATTATGGGAAAAATCGACTCCTGTATATACTCCCTCATAACCAACAATTTTTCCAATCTCTTCTGGAGATACAGAGCCACATCCAAGATCTAGAACCCTTTTACCCCGGGTAATCCCACCAACCTCTTTGATAATTGTTCGGTAAATTCTTGTCAAGTGACTGTTGAGGCGCATATCCCAAAACTCTGCATTCTTGTCAAAGTCCATAAGACTTATTGGAGAGTTGGAATTTAAGGAGACTTCTACAAATTCAAGCATTCTGTCAAATATAGGGATTACATCGAGAGTGAGATACGATATGGATCCTATGTCTAATTCTAGTTTGTAATTTATACTCCTCCCCCAGATTCTATTAAATGCGGTTTCTGCAAACCCAAGTGTTGTGTAAGTCTCTAGCATTGTTTTGAGTAAAACTTTATTTCTAACAGGAATGTCCACCAGGGCGTCTGCATAATGCTTTTTTTCATTTATTGCATGAAATACTCCATACTCCAAACCAAGTTTGAGTAAATTAAGCAGTGCTAAGTTCACGGCAAAAGATAGCGTTGTATCAAGGACACGAACTAGGGTCTTTACACCATTTTTTTGAAAAAGAAGTTTCTCTTTCACATTTTGAGATTCCAAAAAATCCAAAAAACTCTTTCCCTCCTCAGATAAGCGATAATACTTAAATCCTTCTCCCTCAACAATGTCAACTAACCCTAAGTCCACAAGTGATTTATCATCTTGATGTATAGATGCTGTTCCTAAGAGCATGTCTTTGACCTCTTGTATGCTTAAATTTGTAGCTTTGGCTATTTCTGAAAGATAAGCTGGCGAGGGATATGTTCGAGCTAGATATCTAAGAAGCCTTAGTTTGTTCTTCCCAACATAACGGAGAGTATTTAGAAAATTCGTATTCATGAAATGACACCCTCCAGTCTCCAACTATAAACCCTAATGTATTCCTAAGTTAGAAGAATATTAAAAGTTTTTTGTGTAGGTACCCCCTTATCAGGACAACATTCTCTGAAGCCATCTGGTAGCATCGCCTTAGATTTATCAAACCAAGAAACTCGCTTTATCTCCTTCTCCACTTTCTTGAATCAAAAGGTTAAATTTTTCTTTTGAAAGCCTCGCCCTTCAGGGGCGGGGAGGAGGTCAGATATTAAAACGCAACACCCAACGGCTTATCCTGATAGCGGCACGTTAAAAACCAGGGCGTGTTTAGTTTCACCCCCTGTTATTTAAACAGTATTTGACTCTGAGGAGGATTTTCAGACCATAACACATTACCCCAAGCAGGATTCGGGTTACAGTAGTCTTTTTCAGAAAACAGGGGATTCTACTGCCAAACCAAGTTGTAAACGCACCCCAGAACCCCTCATGAGGATTCCTATGCCCGTACTCTTCTTCAGAAAACACTCTGTCTCTCTTCTTACTACCAAAACCACCTGGAGGGTTCTTAGTCTTCTTAACAATCGGCCGATAACCCTTTTCCACCACAGTGTTCAGAACTTTCTTTGAATCATAAGCCCCATCAGCATAAAAATTCCCAGAACCCTCCGGCAGGAGTTCAATCAGCTCGTTCTCAGAAGTCGTGATCTTCACAGCAACCGGATACAGTAAACCCGGCAGGATTCTCGTTATTGCCTGAACTTCTATTCTGTCCTTTTTTTATTTGTGATAATGGTTGAGTCTGCTTGAGTGCTGGCGTAGGGTAATTTCTGGAGTTTTTTCAGGAGGTGGTTTGTCAGTTCTTCGAGGTTCAGCTTTTTCTCCCAGTTGTGGAGGGTTGAGTAGTGAATGTTTGCTCCGAAGAATTTTCTGCCGTAGTGCTGGGCGTCTCTGAGAGGTAGGTTGTAGTATTGTTTAAAGAGGAGTATTGCCAGTATTGTTTTTACTGGGAATTTTTTGGATTTTGGTAGGTTCTTCAGCTTTCCTTCTGATTCGAAGTCTGCTAAAACGTCAAGAATTGCGAATGCCACGCTTTCAGGGTCTTTGAGTCTGTGATCCCATCTGGGGATCACGACAACCACCTGAAAGAATTCAGCAAAAACCCTAATAAAGGTTACTATAAACACGCCCTTAAAAACCAAAAAATTTATAAGAGCATTGTAATCCCTAACTTATCGAGGGCCGGTAGCTCAGCCTGGTTAGAGCACCGGGCTTTTAACCCGGTGGTCGCGGGTTCAAATCCCGTCCGGCCCGCCACTTAACAACTTTTCTAGGAATCGAAAGAGCTTAAAGTTCTGAATGCCAATTATCTTACGGGTGATAGCATGGATGTTTTTGAGCTGGCTAAAAAATATCATGTTGAACTGGGCATAAAAGAACCAAGTTTTGCCACGATGGCAGCGGAGCTTTTCGGAGACTTGGGATTGAGCATAATGAACCACCTGAAAGAGGAGGGATACACTTTAAAGGGCACAAGGTTCCTGGACTATGAGAAGAGCCTTGTGCTGGAAATAGTAAAAGAAAACAAGAGCTACGAAATCCTCTTGAGAAAGCTTTAATAGGTCACCTCATAATCGAAAATTATTTCTTCCTTTTCTCCCGGATTAACCGTTATTTTGAATTCCACGTAGTTGGCTGTCTCTACTATTGGGCTCACTGAGCTTTCCAAGATTTTTCCACGCCACTTGTAGTGTCTGACAATCACTTCCCTGCTCTCTTTGCCGAAGTTTTCCACCGTGACTTTGATTTTATAGTAAGAATATCTTTCCCTGTGCTTTTCTTCCAGCACTTCCGTTTTTCCTTTTAAGTCCACATCTCTGCCTAATTTAAGCCTCAAAATGTCGCCTTTCGCAGTGTGGTCTATCATTTGTTCTCCAATTAATACGTTCTTGTCTTCCATTTCTTTGTAAATTTCCACAACACCTCTGGGCAGGACTTCACTTGTCTCTAGGGAGATAATCTCATAAACATCTTGACTTCCACCGTAGGGATAGCTTTCATAGAGGTATTCCCGCGTAAACTTGCTCTCCTGGTAGATGTAAGGGATGAGCTTTTTCTCAAATGCCTCAATGTCAATAGTTCCGAGTTTGTAGAGATAAAAAGCCTCCAATTTTATCCTCTGGATTGGTTGCTGAGGTACTTCTTTTGTAGCTGCCTCTAGTGTATAGTATCTATCCATAATTATCTGAGGAGGCTGGTAAAACTGAACATCTCCCGAAACAAGAAGAACGTCAGTGTTTTCAAAGCTCTTGTTGGTAGGATTGTCAATCACCACATACCCATAAAACTCCGCCTTATCTCCTAGGTAAAGCTTGTACCTTGAGCTCCAGCCTATTCCTCCAACCCGGTAGATGAGCTTGAAGAAGTACTTTCCATCCTCCTCAGCGTTTACTATGGCATAAACATCCGCGGTACTTTCTTCACCGATTGAGGCCATCTTTATATAGGCTATTTCCTCCTGACTTATCAAATAATAGCCATCTCCTTGGATTGCTATCTTCCCGTCTTTGTATCCCAGGAATTTTCCACTTAGTGTTTCTCCGCTTTTCAGTTTTATTGTTATCTCTTTTCCAATATTGGCTTCAACCAGATCTTTTCCTTTAAGTTCTTTACCTACGACTCCAAGAACCTTAACCTTCTCATCAAGAGGCTTCAGCGTAACCTCATCAATCTGGAGTCCTTTAAGCATCTCCAGCGGAACTTCATTTATGCCTTTCTTCAGCTCAACTTGAATGGTCTTTTCCACAACTCCAATCTTGGCTGAATCATAGAGTGCAAGTGCAGTGTGGCTCTCTTCAGCTTTCGTTTGATGGAATACAATCATGGCTAGAAGAACAAAAACCACTAAAACTCCTCCAACAATTTTTCGCTTCATTTCAATCACCCAAGAGGATATCACCCTCATTCTATTTATAGGAATCGACAGCTTCAATCACATTCGAAATGGAAAGACTTTTAACATTGTCAACATAACTGAAACTGTCATCACTATAATCGAGGTGGTAGAGATGGATAGAGTTGCAAAAGCTAGGGAAATAATCGAAAAGGCAAAAGCTGAGAACAGACCACTTGTGGAACCGGAGGCAAAGGAAATTCTTAAGCTTTACGGCATTCCAGTTCCAGATTTTAAGGTTGCAAGAAACGAGGAAGAGGCTGTTCAATTCGCAAGGGAAATAGGCTATCCAGTTGTTATGAAGATAGTTTCTCCACAAATTATCCACAAGAGCGACGCTGGTGGTGTTAAGATCAACATAAAGAACGACGAAGAGGCTAGAGAAGCTTTCAGAACTATTATGGAGAACGCCAAAAACTACAAGCCCGATGCAGATCTTTGGGGAGTTATAGTGTACAAGATGCTCCCTCTTGGCAAGGAAGTTATCGTTGGTATGATAAGAGACCCACAATTTGGACCCGCAGTAATGTTTGGTCTCGGTGGAATATTTGTCGAGATTCTCAAGGATGTGAGCTTTAGGGTTGCTCCAATAAGCAAAGACGAAGCCCTTGAGATGATCAAAGAAATAAAGGCTTACCCAATCCTTGCCGGAGCAAGAGGAGAAAAGCCAGTTGACATCGATGCCCTTGCGGATATAATCGTCAAAGTTGGAGAATTAGCCTTGGAGCTTCCAGAGATCAAGGAGCTTGACATAAACCCCATCTTCGCTTACGAAGACAGTGCAGTTGCAGTTGATGCTAGAATGCTCCTTTGATTTCTCTTCTTTTTAAAAATTTAGAGAAGAAAGTCAATACCAGGTTTCAGCTATAACGTCATGCTTGTGTATGCTTTCATGACTTACAACCTTTACGTGGATTTTGCCCTTAAATTTCTGCTTTGCTTTGAATATTATTTCTCTCGCAACATCTTCCACGAATTTTGGATTTGAGTACATATTTTGAACAACTGCGTTCTCATCAATGGTCTTCAATAAGGTATATGTCGGGGAGCTAAAAGAACTCTCTACCACATCTATCATATCTTCTAGGGCTATTTCCTCATTGTAGTCTGTTCTTATTTCGAGTGTCGCAACTGCTCTCTGGATGTGGGTTTTCCCTTGATTGTTGGCCATCGCGTGTGGACAAGCGGTGTTTCCAATTACCTTAACCCTCAAAACTTTCTCAATTTGCCCGGGCTCTTTTATTACCCCAACCTCAACATCATACGTCTCAAGGCTGATTTTTTTGCTGGCAGGTGTTTTTCTCTCCATGATAAGCTGTGTTTTAATCCACACTTCAGCCCTCTTATGGGGATGCTTTCCTTCCAACCTCTTTATCACCGCGAGACCAAGTTCTTCAAGAGAAGTGTGTGCTTCTTTCACTTCCTCCTCAACGGCCTCACTCATTGTTTCGGTGATGCTTTCAACAAGCCTGCTCATGTGAATGCCTTTCTTTTCCTCAGGAACGTCTATCGTTATCTCAAATGTTGGGATAAAGGTGTAAAGCTTACCTTTCCAGTTTATTCTCGCTATTGTTCTCAAGTTTGTTATGCCAACTCTGTGAAGTCTCTCTTTGATCTCTGGAATCTCTTCTTGAGTCTCAAACATTTTCTCACCTCCATTAGGAGAACCTAATCGGTTCTTTTAAACTTATCTCAAAAATCTCATAAGCTTCTCGTAACTTTCTTTTGCTACAGTAATATCCTCCCTGTTGAGTCGATACCCGTATTTTGCTTTCTCAAACACGCGGGTAAGTTTATCCAAATCCTCCAGATCCTCAAAAATATCCCTTAGCTTGTCCTCATGCTCCCAGTGGGTCCAGCTTTTTTGATAAGGATAACCTTTCCTTATTAACCCCGCAACGACGTTTTTGTACATTTTGATTATTCTTTCCTCGGGACTTCCTTCAATTGAATCAAAAGCTATCTCAGGATCAAATTTGGCAATCTCAAGTTTTTCTGGTTTCCTTCTTCTAGTTATAAAAAGAAAAACGAGGATAAGGGCAAAAACAAAAATTGGGGCAAGATAAGCATAGCCTGGAAGGGGTTCATAGGTTATTTTGAAAGTATCATTAAAGAAGCTGAACTTCGGGTATTTTATTATAGGCGCTTGAACGCCCCTATAAGGCTCAACCCTCCTGCTGAAAAGAGCCCTCAGCGCTATCACAATCGCCAGAATAATTACAAGCTCTCGGAGATAATCTCCTTTTGTTCGCTTTCTTTTTTTAACTGACTGCAGGGGGATGCCTTTCTCGAAAAGAAACCATACTGAATAGGCAAGAAGTCCAAAAAATAGTGCCGCCCACAGGATGTAAATCACCTCGATATTGAAGGTGCTTTGTCCATGTTCCACAGTAGCCCTAAAGAGCACGGCAAAGAGCAACAACATAAGCAAAAATGGCAGTATTTGCCTCATATCTACCGCCCGTTTATTATGTAGTAGACGGTCCTCAGAGGAATGTTAAGTTCTTCACTTATCTCCCTAGGTGTTTTTCCGCTTTTAATGAGCTCTTCAATAAGCTTTAATGTAGCCGGATCATACTTTTTAGGTCTTCCTCGGGCGTGGTTCATAGGGACAAGCTTAATTCCCATTTGGTTAAGTGCTTTAATGATTTTTTTGGAAACTTTTGGATACAAACTCGGAGGGCATCCGATGACTTTCACATTTGGAGCCCTCTCAAGTATCTTCACAAGGATTATCTTGGTTGGTCTGAGATTTATGTAAACCTCAGTAACATCCCTATTAAGCTTCTCCTCTATTTTTCTCAAGAGCTCATCATTATTTCTCGCCTTTATCTCAACCCTCATCTTTCTCACCCTTGGAGGAGCTCCAAAAATTGTTTTGCCTTATCACTCTTTGGCATAAACTTCTCAAATTTGCTTGTATCCTCAAATAGCGCCATGTGTAAGCCAGAGAGTACAAACTTCTCTATAGCTTCTTTGAGTTCTTCTTCATCTATCCCAAGTAGCTTGCTCACTTTTTCTTCATCAAAGGGGCTAACTCCATACAGAATAACCCCGCCCAAAAGGTAGTTGGGGATGTTCGAAATCTCGCTCCTCCTCCCGCTTAAGAGAGTCTCAATTTCACATTTTTTAATAATAAGCATACTGCCAAATCCAGTACGGAACTCTGGCTCATCCATAAACGGCAGATCGAAGATTGAGTAATGGCAATCTATACAGGGCCTTATTTGGGGATATAGGCCAATAGTTTCTCTCTCTTTTTCAGAGGTTATGTAGTAATATCTGAATAAATCTAAGGCAAGAATTTTAGCCCCGTCTTCGGGATATAAGGAAGCATAGGCGAGTGATAGGTTGTCTATGGTGTAGTGACTGTTTATCAGAACTCCCTTAGTTTTCACATATGTTAAGAGCCTCCATCTGAATTTTCGACCAAAGCGCTTCTTGAGTTCCCCGTCTATATCGGCATCTACAGGGAGCTCAACTCTCTCTTTCTTTAACCTTCCTCCCTGCCAGTACTCCACCTCTATTCTCATCCCCTTTCTTTGAACCTGACCTTTTTCCTTGAGCTTGGACTTTATCTCCTTAAAAGTATCTCTAGTTTTGTTGCTCTTTTGCCCCAGGATTCTAAGAACATCACCTGAGTAAGCCAAATGAGGCAATATCTCCACTCTTCCAAGCTTAATGGGCTTTTCAGAGATTCTTATTGAGCCGAGTTCTTCCTTGTTAGTGATGTCTTTAACTTCAACAATTTTCTTCCCTTTGTAAAAGGTATAATTGGATTCTATTGTAGCAAGGGCCATTTTATGGGCTGTTATTGCCGTTCTAAGCCGTTCAAGGGTTAGCATGCGGTAGTGATTTCTCAGCAGAATTCTTCTGATATGGGGATCTCGTTCCCTTTTACTTGACATTGTATAAGAGAGCGTCTCACCAACTCTACGGGAAAGTTCTTCTTCCAAATCTTTAAGGAAGGCAAGATTGCGGTTTAAATTAAAAGCTAAATAAAGAGGGTCGAAATTCTCAAATAACCTGCCCATGTTTATTTTTATATCGTCCAAAACCCTATTTATCTGTGCTATAAGCTCCTCAGTTGTCGTCATGGCAGGAGTTCCTCATTGGCAATTTTTTCGGGGAGATATCTTCTCGCAACGAACTCCAAACTCTTGTTTGCCAGAGCCTGCTGTTCAATCCTAACTCCCCACTTGAGTGCCAATTTAAGCTGTCTCTGCCATTCCTTGTTCTGGAACCACGGGTAGTTCATCTCCTCTATAATACGCTTGTAATCCCCGGTTGGACCACCTTTCTTGTTTGGCGGAATTCCCTTGAGCTTTTCTGTAACGTTTTCAAGACCGTATTTCTTGATGTCGTCCATCGTCATGCCAACGAACTTTGCCTCTGGCGTTGCAAGCTTTTCACTGAGATAAGCGAGGTTTATTGATCCCTGCTTGATTGTAGAGTAGATGTACCATCCATAAGGGTCACCATCAGTAAAGACAATTATCGGCAAACCTTCCTCGTAGTGAAGCCTGTGAATGAGCCTTCTAACGCCTCTTGAAGCCTGTCCCTGGGTGGCAACTATGAGGGCTTTCTCTTTCTTTGGATACTTTTCTTCTATAAGCCTGTCCGCCATAGCGGCAGTCTCTACTACAAGAACGTAATCTACATTAATTTCTGGGAACTCTATATGCTCCACGGTTCCGGGGACTGCCCATCCACCCATACCGAGCTTTGAAGCGTTGAACTCATCTTCTCCGTCCTTAATAACGATATCACCGTAAACATATCCCCTTCTGTCCGCAGTTATGTGCATTTCCTCTCTCAAAACACCGAACATTCTCTCCAGGTCCTCTATTATGGGATCGCTCTCGCTCTGATCTTCGAAGGTGTTTTCCTTCGTACCGGGGATTGTGTGTTTGTTTGCATAATAGGCTTCTCTCAAGCTTGCGTGCTTACCCTCAGCGACCAATCTCTTTATGTATGCCGCTATCAAGAGCGTCTGCATAAATTTCCTAGCATGGGCAACGTGGAAGAGGTACCTCCTTGAGGTCTTGTTACCCATTTTAATTAAGCGATCTTTTTCATCGAAATAAACGTTGCTGAGGCCTCTTGTAGGAACATCTATAAAGGGATTTCTGCCTGCTTTTATTTCTTCGAGAACTTCTTTTCCGAATTCCTCAAGCTTTTGAAGGACTTTTCTAGGATCGTAGCTGAAGCGTTCCTTAGGCTTTTCACGTTTAAGCATTCTCCTCAGCCTCCAGTGGCTTTTCTTCTATGGTTTCAAATTTCTTTTCAATAATCTTTATCAGAAGGGTTTTTATTGTGCCTTCAGGCTCTCCGGTTAGAATGCTCAAAGCCCTACTTATCTCTGGAACATACTTCTCAAACGTCTTCCTTCTTTTCACCTGATAGAGCTTGCGGTGTTTTCCTCCTAGATATTTAGCAAGTCTTCTCGCAACTTCCATTACAGCAAGTCTTATTTCTTCGTATATCTCCTCTTCACTGGCGACGCTTTGCTTTCCTGTAGAGGTGTAGGGAACGTGCACACTGATTACGTTAACCAAAAGTACCAGCGGTGTCCTTTCGAGATCATCCACTCTATATCTCTTCCAATCGATATTTCTTGCCGCGGAGGTTATAACACACGAACCGGCATCAAAGAGCAGAGGAACCCTGTTAGCGTATCTAAGGAGATCAAAACCACTGCTCAGCTCTCCCCCAAATGCCAAGCCCACCTCTACTTGGAAAGGAATTCCACCACGATAGACTTTGGGAGGTCTTGTTACAGCGGTTACGAACTCCGGCTTTAAAATTCCTAAAAGTCCTTTTTCTATGTTCTCTTCTCCAATTGGTCTTAATCCATGGGTTGGGGGAGCTAAAAATGTCATGTACTTAAACGCCTCTACAATCTCTTCAGCCTCGTGCCAAGTGAGCTTATCCGGAGACTTTTCCATAATTTTTCTGACTTCTCTGAGAACTTTTTTACCTCTTCTTCCAAAACTTGCGATTATTCTATCAACCTCTCCCTCAGCGAGCCTTTTTAAGAGTTGTTCCCTGACATTCTGCTCCTCTTCTTCCTTTATAAGCCTCAATGCGGTTATATATTTTACAAGCTCGTCTATTTTTTTGTCGCTTATTCTTGAAAACTCTCCTATAAGAAAAGTCCTCACTGTTGTTCTTGTCGTTCTTCTGGCCATTCTGTAAACGTCATCCGTCATTACTCCCTTTGGGTGGGGTTTCATCTCCTCCGGAGGCTCTGGAACTTCTTCACTGCTTCTCGGAAAGACTATCAACTTTCCATCAGGCTCTATAAGTTCAATATGGGCATGAGGATTGGCTATCGCGGTAAGCTTAAGATACCAGTAAGGGCCCTGCTTGGAGCGGATGTAACGAACTTCCTTAACTTCCATTTCTATTCTCGTTCCCCTCCATCCCGTAGGGTTGGGGTGTTTTATCTTTTTGAAAATTTTTCCTTCGTTCTTTTCCACATCTATGCCGACCCAAGCTTCTATTATCTCATCACCACCAGTGGAGGTTATAACTCTGGTGGCTTTTCCACTGGTGATTTGAGCAAACATTACGGCACCGCTAATACCAATACCCTGCTGACCCCTGCTTTGAATATTTCTATGAGCCTTTGTACCAGCAAGCATTTTACCAAAGACATGTGCTATGAACTTTTCTGGAATTCCAGGGCCGTTGTCTTCAACGATTATTTTATAGTGCTCATTTCCAAGTTCTTCTATCTCGACTCTAACGTAAGGCAGGATACCAGCTTCCTCACAAGCGTCCAAAGAATTTGTTACCGCTTCGTGGATAAGAGTTGTAAAGGAGCGCAGTTTTCCAGTATAGCCAAGCATTGCGGCATTTCTTCTAAAGAACTCACTGACACTCTGGATTTTAAACTCTTTAAACAGCTTGTTTGCTTCAGAATTCGCCATAATACATGCCTCCCTCAAGCTCTAAATCCTTTTTTCTTCTTTCAAGATATTTGTAAACGGTTCCGTGGGGGGAACCTTTGGCGAGCTTTTCAATAGCCGTTTTGGCTATTTGGACTTGAATTGGATTTCCAATGATAGCAACGGTCTTTCCATAGACACTTATGTCCGTCCCACTCATTTCTTCGATTATCTCCCTCGTTCTACCCTTTCTACCAATTATTCTCCCTCTAACCCTTGGAAGGGCATTCTTCTCATTCCCTACAACAACATCTGTCAGGTCAACGACTTCAAGAACCTCACCTTCGTTAAGCAGTCTGAATGCCCTCTCTGGAGAGAAGCCCCTTCCAATAGCCAACACAATATCTCTCGCCTTCCACACTGCCAAAGGATCGTCAGTTTTTTCTGTGGAAGTGATAAATACCTCCCCTGTTTGACTGTCTACCTCTATCTTGGTTTTTGTCGCCTCTTCAATCTTTTTCTTTGTCTCGCCCTTTTTCCCTATAACCACTCCAATTCTCTCTTTAGGAATTCTCACAAACTCTTCCTGCTCGCCTAGGGCCTCAAACTCTTCAATTTCAAAGGACTCCCTTTTTTCTCCCTCTTTGTCTACATACTCATACTTTTTCAGCTTCTCTTCAAACTCATCCATTTCAATCACCAGCTAGCTCTCTAAACTTTTCCTCAAGATTATCAACCGCCACTCCCTTTTTAGCGAAGTAATTGATGACATTTCTTAAATCACGATAGAGCAGTGAGAGCGCCATTCTATTCCTCTTCACCGTTGCCTGAGACCAGTCAATTATTACTGGCTTATCCCAGATTAGGATGTTATACTCACTGAGATCACCGTGAACCATATCTCCTCTTTTCCAGAGCTTTTCAATTGAATCCATGGCAAAGTTATAGAGCTCTTCAAATTCTTTTTTAGTGAGTTCTTTTTCCACGTCTTTTAATCTTGGAGCGGGGTATTCATCCCCGATGAACTCCATTATGAGAACGTTATTGCTGAATGCTATTGGCTCTGGAGCCCTAACAGCGTATTTCATTGCCCTCTGGAGATTTTTAAATTCCCTCCTAGTCCATACAAAGACCAGCTTTCTGATGTCTTTTGGTAGATAGCCAATTCTTGGATCCGCTGCTAAATACTCCCATATTCTCCTAAATTCAGTTGTATAGGTGCGATAGATTTTAACAGCAATAGGATTGCCATCGACATCGATACCCCTAAACACATTCGCCTCTTTTCCCGTTGAAATCACACCAAGCAGTTTTTCTATATTTCCCTTTCGATGAAAGTAGGAAAGGGTGTTAACAGTTGTCCTGTCAAATACCTCACTAAACACTTTATAGAGTTCACTATCCTTTTCCCTACGCTCTTCTAATCCCAGAATCTGTGATATCTCTCTATCTATGTCTTGGATTTTCATAACCCATCACAGAGTTAAGCCGCCGGTAAGGAAATTCTGGGTGATCTTGTTCTTCCTGATAAGCCAGTCGACTTGGGTCTTTGTATAGCGATAAACTATGTCTCCCCTTTCGTCGCTTTGCACTTCCCAGGGTTGGACTATAACCACATCCCCAACTCTAATCCACATTCTCCTTCTCAGCTTCCCCGGTATTCTGCACCTTCTAACCTTTCCATCTGAGCATCTAACATCCATCCATCCTGAGCCTAGAGCCTGCTCTACTATTCCGAACACTTGGTTATCCTTTGGGAGGGGAACTCTAATGACTTCCTCCCCTTCAACAGTTCTATTTTTATCGTTTCTTGGCATGAACATCACCCCACGTAGTTTATTTGATAACCTTATAAGCCTAAGCTTTTTGCAAATATTTTCCACTATCAATTAATTGGGATGTTTTTAAAATTTTTGCATGAATTCATTTAAACATCCATAAAGTTGAAAAGGAGAAGAGCCTAAACTCCAATTACGGAAAGAGGGGGATGAAATATGAAAGAAACAATACTCCTCACGGGCCCTCCCCTTAACGGACGGGATGAATATGCGGAAGAAGCGTTAAAGCTTGCAAAAAGTGAGAGCTTTCAGTATTATCACGTGTTTGATTATCTGAAGGAAGTCGGAAGAGAAAAGGGCGTCAAAATTACAAGAAAAAACGTTTTAGACTTTGCGATAAGCCATCCGGATTTGATGAACAGCATTCGCGACGAGGCGTTCAAAAGGATAAAAGACGAAATCGAAAAGAGCGAAAAGGCTTTTCATCTAGTCTCAACTCCAGCCCTGTTTAGATGGGGAAGTGGGAGCGTTTTAGGTTTTACCCTAAGCAACCTCAAGCTCTTAAAGCCGAGTAGGGTCATCATAATGCTCGATGATATCCTGAGTGTTAGAAGAAGGATAATCCATGATAAGGAATGGTTTGAGCGCTTTGGAGAAGACAAAGAGAACATTAAGCTCACAACCCTTGTAATGTGGCGTGAAGATGCCATAAACCACGTGAAAACCCTTGTCCATGAACTCAACAAGGAGGGGATCCAGGTTAGGTATGTCCTTCATTTTGGAATTAGACACCCACCCCAGACGTTTATAGATTTAATCTTCCATGAAAAAGAAAAACCCTTGGTGTACCTAAGCTATCCCATGACAGGGCATGAGGAGGAATACTACCATAGGGTTAGGGGATTTTACGAGAAGCTCAGCAGGCATTTCACGGTCTTGGATCCTGGAGCGCTTGACGACTGGTGGATTGTTGCAGAGTATGATGCTCAAGTAGAGAAAAACCCAGAAGTGCAGAGAATAAAAATCAAGAACATCTGGGATGGTGAAGAAATAGAAGAGCTCGACAGAGAGGATATAGAACAAGCCACCGATATTTTAAGGAGACAGCTCGTTGAGAGAGATTTTAATTTAGTGGATGTAAGCAAGGCCATAGCGGTCTATCACTATGCCCAAGGGGTATCTGCTGGGGTTATAAGCGAGATGGCTGAAGCATATAGGACTCTAGGAGCTATTTATCTCTACTACCCGTTTAAAAAGAGACCAAGCCCATTTATGGAATTCTACGGCATGCAAAATCCCTCAAGGAGAACGATGTTCAAGGACGAGAATGAGATGATCCAAGCTATGGTTGAAGAGAAGGAGTACTGGACAAAAGCATAAACTCCTGCTTTATTTTTTAACAACAAAGAACAATAAGAAAAGAGAGAAGAAATCACTTCTTGATCCATCCGCGGTCTTTCATTGCTTGGTAGACTCTGCTGACTGCAACTACGTAAGCAGCGTCTCTCATGTTGATGTTCTTCTCCTTGTGGGTGTTGTAAACGTCCCAGAAGGCCTTGGTCATCTTCTTGTCAAGCTTTGCCCTTGTCTCCTCAACTGTCCAGTAATCACCGGTTATGTTCTGTACCCATTCGAAGTAGCTTACTGTAACACCACCTGCGTTACAGAGGAAGTCGGGGATGATGAGTATGCCCTTCTCGTAGAGAATCTCGTCTGCCTCTGGTGTGGTTGGACCGTTTGCAAGCTCGGCAACGATCTTGGCCTTGATGTTGTCGGCGTTCTTCTTTGTGATGACCTCTTCGATAGCTGATGGTGCAAGAACATCTACCTCAAGCTCAAGGAGCTCTTCGTTGGTTATGTTGGTTGCTCCTGGGAAGTCCTTAACGCTACCGGTCTTCTTCTTCCAAGCAAGAACTTCGTCAGCGTTGAGGCCATCTGGGTTGTATATACCACCCTTGCTGTCGCTGACTGCAACAACCTTCATTCCGTACTCTTCGCTCATGATCTTGGCCATGTAGTATCCAGCGTTACCGTAACCCTGGATGGCTATTGTCTTGCCCTTCAAGTCCATTCCAAGAGCCTTTGCGGCTTCCCTAACTGTGTAGCTTGCACCTCTAGCTGTGGCATCCATTCTTGCTACGATACCACCAACGCTTGGTGGTTTACCCGTGATAACACCAAAGGATGGGTCTTTCCTTCTTGAGATTGTTTCATATTCGTCCATCATCCATGCCATGATCTGTGGGTTAGTGTAAACGTCTGGAGCTGGAATATCGGTGTATGGGCTTATAACATCATAGATAGCTCTTACATATCCTCTAGCAAGTCTTTCCTTCTCTCTGTCGCTCATTTCCTTTGGATTACAGATGACACCACCCTTACCTCCACCATATGGGAGGTCCATAACGGCAGTCTTCCAGGTCATCCAAGCGGCCAAAGCCTTGACGGTGCTAAGTGTTTCTTCAGGGTGCCATCTAATACCACCCTTTGTTGGACCGCGAGCCCAGTTGTATTGGACTCTAAATCCTGTGAAAACCTTTACAGAACCGTCATCCATCTCAACTGGAATGCTGACTTCAACAATTCTTTGTGGCCTCTTTAAAAACTCAAGGGCCTCTTCACTTATGTCCATATATTGGGCAGCTCTTTCAAGCTGCTTAACAGCAATTTCAAATGGGTCTTGCTCAACCATGTTCATCCCTCCAACTTAGGTGATTGGCGATACAAATTTGAGCAATAGCCTATATAAACTTTTCGCCGAAAGTGGTTAGAGAACCGATATTTTTAAACAAAAGGTTATGTACATACATTTTCCTATAAATAAAAAACATCTAAAAAAGTTTTCTGATGGAGAAGCCTCCAGAGGCTTTTTTTAGCATACATCAATGCCTAAGAAAGTGTATTGATGTATGGAAAGTTTTAACTATGTCAAAATATTTAAAAAGGTAAAAGTGCCCTCAGCGAGAAGTCGGTCATCACCCTTCAGCTCACTCTTGTTCCAATCATCGGGACATACTTAATTACATCAATCCTTTTAAAGCTAAACCTGCAATTAAAGTTACGCAACTATTATAATAGTTCTTACTTAATCGCTAAATTTTAAACAATTATTCAAAAACCATAATTACGCTAGTTTTAAGTATTGTCGTCTTGACAAATGTCCAGATTCTAAGTTTCAAGTGTTTGTAAATCGTCTTTTGTCGAGATAAGCCAAGAGAAAAGTTTATTAATGGAAGAAAACATAGACACATTTGCCGATATTTGTACATCGGCATCCTATTCAGATACAACAATATACGAGGTGAATTAGATGGAGCAAAGGGATAGGTGGGCAACCAAAATTGGTTTGATCTTAGCTATGGCAGGAAACGCAATAGGTCTCGGAAACTTCTGGAGATTTCCATATCAAGCCGCCGTCAATGGTGGCGGTGCGTTCATGATACCCTACTTTGTCGCACTGTTCCTCCTCGGAGTTCCTATTATGTGGGCAGAGTGGGTTACGGGGAGGTATGGAGGTAAGTACGGCCACGGTACATTGGGTCCAACATTCTACTTAATGGCTAGAGAAAGCGTGAAGCCCAGAACTGCCATTATCTTTGGTATGATCGGTGGTATGCTAGCTTTCTCAGTGACAACGCTGCTTAACAGCTATTATCTACACATTATCGGATGGTCCGCAGCTTACACGTACTTCAGCGCAACTGGAGCATACTTTGGAAAAGACTCCGTGGAGTTCCTTATTAGCTATCTCAGCAATAATACCCAAGTGTTCATCTTCTGGGTATCTCAGTTGCACTCCTTGGTGTCGCAGTAGCACAAGGTGTTAGTAAAGGTATCGAGAGATGGGTTAAAGTAATGATGCCAGCCTTGTATGTGGCAGCTATCTTATTGGTTTTAAGATCTCTCACCCTTGGTTCACCAGTAAAGCCGGAATGGAGCTCAATCAAGGGATTTGAATTCTTATGGGAGCCAAGATTTAGCGAGGTGACATTTAAATCAGCCCTTGCAGCTGCAGGACAGATATTCTTCACACTCTCCCTTGGTATGGGTATCATACAGAACTATGCCTCCTACCTAGGTCCAGAGGATGACGTTGCACTTTCAGGTCTTGCAACAGTTTCCCTTAATGAGTTTGCCGAAGTTATCCTTGGTGGTTCAATTGCTATCCCAATAGCCTTTGCTTACCTTGGCCCAGAAAAGGCTATAGCGGGTGGTGTTGGTTTAGCATACATAGCTTTACCAAACGTCTTCATGAACATGCCAGCTGGACAGCTATTCGGTGCAATATGGTTCCTATTACTCTGGTTTGCAGGGTTCACATCAGCTATAGCTATGTACAACTACTTAACAGCATTACTAGAAGAAGACCTTAAAATAAACAGAAAAACAGGTTCAGCAATTGTATTCCTGCTCTACTTGATATTAGGTCTCCCAGTTGTCCTTGACCCAACAAAAGCATCCCTTGACCTTTATTACTTAACAGAGCTTGACAATTGGGTTGGCTCATACCTGCTCGTCGTACTTGGTCTCTTTGACATCATAGTCGCAGTATGGCTCTTCAAGCCGGATAACTTCTGGGAGGAGCTTCACAAGGGAGCATATATTAAAGTTCCAAGCTGGATTAAACCAATTATGATGTACATAGCTCCGATTTATACAATAATACTCCTTCTGGGAAGTACATGGGATTACTACAAGGCAGGTTACTTCAAGGCAGTACCCGGCTATGTTGGCACGCCAGAATACGCCAATTGGGTGTGGTATGCAAGGGGTATGATGCTGTTTATCCTCATCATTGGTGCCATTGAGGCATACATGGCCATCAAGAAGAAGTATGGCGAGGAACTAGCAAAGAACGAGGTAATAATAAAGCTCTGAGGTGGTGAAAAATGAAGGCAAGCGCTCTGGCATTTATGGCCCTTGCATGGGGCGTAATATTAATCTGGATGTACTTGGCAGTGGGCAAATTGCTCAAGGCAGAGCAAAAATCTTAAAGCCCTTTTCTTTTCTTTATAATATTTAGAGGAGGTGTTCTTTGTGAAAAGTCCAGAGCTTCTTAGGGAAACTGCAAAGGTTTTAGAAGAGACTGAGGAAAAAATTAAAAGTTTAACTTCCCTCTCACCAAGGAAGAAACAGAGTGCCTTAAACAAGATAAGAGAAGCAAGAGAGAATTTTAGAAAAATGGCTGATGAAGTTGTTATTGATAACGAAGAGCTTGCCAACTTTTTCTTAAAGAGAGCTGTTAAGCTAAAGAACTCTACAAACGACAAGACCGTAGAGCGACTAGGGGAGAAAGAGTACATGAAGAGCGTCGAGGTGATGTTCAGATATTCTAAAGCTACTCCATATGATTTTGCCGGGTATATGAAATATGTAAACAGAGCTTACAAAGCATACGTGTGGGGCATGGTAAGCTTTTTCGTTGTAACGGCCTTCTTGCCGGTGGAATTTAAAATAACTTCACTCATATTGTTGATTCCGATATTGCTTTCTCTCCTGAGTTTAAGGAAGAGGGGATATACGGGACTTATGCTGGCTTTTGCTGCAATCCCAATTCCACTCATAACAGGTGCCCTTGCAGTGAGGGCTTATATAGATGTGTTTATAAGTCCCAGCGCACTTCAAGAAGCCGCTCAAGGATTGGGAGTATCTCCAACTACTGCCCAAATCATTGCTGGAATAATGGTGCTCTTTGGAATTGCCGAGCTGTTGCTGTTGAGCTATGCTATCTACATGTTTTACAAGCACAGACATGCGTTCCTCTGAAAAGAAAATTAAAATTTAGCTCTCAATAGAGAGCTTCGTTTCCTTTTTCTCCCGTCCTTACTCTTATCGCTTCATATACAGGCAGAATGAATATCTTCCCATCCCCGGGCATGCCTCGTCTTGCATTTTGAATTATTATACTAACGACTTTTTCAACATCCTCGTCTTTAACAACTATCTCAATCTTCATCTTCGGCATGAGTTCATAAGGTGGTACTCCTCCCTGCACACCCCTGCCCTTGACAGGATAAGCAGTCATGGGCACTATCCCCATCTGCTTCAAAGCCTTTTGAACTCTATCAAAATCCTCTTCCCTAACAACAGCTTCAATTTTTCTCATAAGTTCCACCAAATATAATTAGGCAAAGAAAAGAAGATAAACTTTTCTAACCCAGGTATTTCAAAGCCCTTTCAAGTCTCTTCTTTGGAATTCTTGTTTCTTTTGCCAGTTTCACTAAATCGGCATTTTTAAGGTCTTCAATGCTTCTAATCCCAGCTTTCTTTAGCTTTTCAACGGTCTTTGGGCCTATACCCTTTATAGCCAGAAGCTTTTTCTCGAATTCTTTTTCTTCCTTTGTTATCTCTTCAAGCTCAAGCTGACGTTTGGCTTTACTGCTCTCCCACCTTTCCTCCAAGTTCTGAGCACTTGCAACGCTTATGCTTTCCCCTTTCTCCTCTTCCTCTAAGGGAATTTCCGGTGGTTCAATGTGATCGGGAACACTCGGAGGCTCTTCGCTCACGTAAACCTCGATGTTTATTGGGTGGAATGGATTGTCAATCTCCTCCACCTCTTCTAAGAATTCCCTTTCTTTGAATTCACTGCCTTTGAAGTACTCTTCTAGAGCGTTTACCAAGCGGTGGAAGTAGTTTGCGTGCTCCAAAAGACGTTTTTTCCCATATTCCTTTGCTTGACCCGTGGTAATAAGGAAGGGCCAATCGCTGCTCTCAATAAGCAAAAGCTCCCTTCCAAGCTGTTCTAAAACTCTATCGCCAAATTCATCCTCATGGAGATATTTACTTGCAAGGGCAACCATCCTTCTCTCTGCAAGATGTATATGCTCCCACACCCACTCCACTTCTGGATTCCACCATGTGTAATGAGTCCCGTACATTCCCCACGAACCCTCTGGAAGCTCTATCTCATACCTCTCCCCCTGATAGTTCTCAAGGAACCTTGATATCGTTGTGCTCTCTATGCCCTCTTCTTCCATGAGCTCCAGTACCCTTCCAAGCCATTTAACACCCTCAAACCACCAGTGACCAAAGAGTTCCGTATCATAGGGCGCAACAACTATGCCTTTTTCTCCGCATTCTCTCTCATATTCTTCCAGGAGAGACTTAACTAAGCTTACAAAGTGTCTTGCATGTTCTTCAACCCTTTCTAAAGCCTTTTCTGGAACGTAGGGTTCTTTCCCCCCAAGGCCGACTTCTTTGGATGTAACCCTCCAGTACTGTCCTCCACTCTTTTCTGCTTTTTTGTGGAACTCCCTATACCAGAAATCCCCTGGATACCCTATGTCCGCACTCCAAACTTGGAGCCCAGTTTCCCTGTTCCTCGCGAACACAGCTATGTTCGTTCCCTTTATGAAGTAAGGTCTCAGCGTGGACTTCTTGGTCTTTGCAGGGAGGATTTTCCCATAGCCGAAGCTTGCTGGACCTTCATCTATCAGGTGGCTTTCAACAAAGAAAAACTCCAATCCGTACTTTTCTAAGAACTTCTCAATGCCTTTTCTCCATACGATCTCTCCGCTGCTTGGGCTTTGCCAAAGCCCTTCTGGCCTGTAAGCACACTCTGGAAGCCATATACCCTTTGGCTTCCTTCCAAAATATTTTTCGTAGGTGAGAATTCCATTGACAATCTGTCCCTCAATTGCTTCATCCCTCTCTAAAAGGGGTAGATAGCCGTGGGTCGCTCCAGATGTTATTATCTCGATGTATCCTTCGTCTTGGAGCTGCTTGAGAACCCCAAGTATGTCTCCGTTTATGCTCTTCCAGTACTCATAGACTCTAGTGAAGTAATCAAGCATGTAAGAAATTGCACGTTTAAGCTTTTCATCCTCGTATTTTTCCAAGTCCTCACGCATGGCTTTGAGTTTTCTCTCCATGTATTCCTCAAATCCCCTCTTTATGTATTCATCTGCAAGCTGCTCGGCTAATATCGGTGTGACACCTATTACCAGCTGAAACCTTGCCCCTTTTTTCTTGAGCCTCTCAAACTCCATCAAAAGAGGTATGTAAGTCTCAGAGATAGCCTCAAAGATCCACTCCTCGCCAAAAGGCCATTTGCCGTGTTTCCTTACATAGGGAATATGGGTGTGTAGCACAAACGTAAAATATCCTCTGACCATAAAATACCACCTCTATGCTGCAATTCTGTAGAACTTTATTAACTTTTGAGTATTTAACGATTTCGGAATGGAAATTCCTTTTATGGTTTAAAAATGGTTCATAACGATGAAATACTTGAGAATGTATGAGCACCGCTATAATTTAAAAGCATTTGGAACAACTTTCCCTAGGTGGGAAGAGTGAAGCAGGAAATGAGCAGCGTCGACATCAAATACATAGTAGAGGAGCTGAAGTCCTTGGAGGGGGCTAGGGTTGACAAAATATACCACGATGGGGATCAAATTAGAATAAAACTCCACATAGCGGGAGAAGGGAGAAAAGATCTTATTATTGAAGCGGGCAGAAGGATTCATCTAACAACCTACATAAAAGAAGCCCCCCAACAGCCCTCTTCGTTCACCATGCTTCTCAGAAAATACCTGAGCGGCTTGAGGCTTGAAAAGATAGAACAGCACGATTTTGACAGAATAGTGAAACTCAAAATAGGGGAATACACGCTAATAGCCGAGCTCTTTAAAAGGGGTAATGTTATTCTCGTTGATAAAGATAATGTCATAATCTCTGCCATGAGGCATGAAGAGTTTAAAGATAGGGCAATAAAACCAAAACACGAGTACAAAATCCCTCCTGCGAGAGAGAACCCCATTGACGTTTCTTGGGGGAAGTTTAAAGAGCTCATATCATCTCAAGAAGTTGAGATAGTTAGGGCTTTGGCGAGAAGCCTTAACATGGGTGGGTTATATGCAGAGGAGATTCTTCTAAGGGCTGAAATAGGGAAAACCAAAAAAGCCAACGAGTTGAATGAAGATGAGCTCAAAGCTATCTTTGATAGGATGAAAGAAGTTTTTAACTCCCCGAAGAAGCCAAACATAGTATATAAAGACTCTGCACCCATAGATGTCCTTCCAATCGAGCTCAAGTGGTATGAAGGCTATGAGAAAAAATTCTTCGAGACTTTCAGCGAGGCTTTAGATGAGTATTTTGGAAAAATCCTCATTGAGAGTGCAAAAATTGAGAGAACCAAAAAGCTTCAGGACAAGAAAAGAGGGTTAGAGGTTACTCTTAGAAAGCAAGAGGAAATGATAAAAGGTTTTGAAAGGCAAATGCAGGAAAATCAGGAGATCGGCGACTTAATCTACGCAAACTTCACCTTTGTGGAAAACCTCCTCAAAGAGCTTTCAAAGGCAGTTGAAAAGCTTGGGTGGGAGGAATTCAAGAAAAGAATAGAAGAAGGTAGAAAATCGGGCAATAAAGTAGCTCAGATAATAAAAGGCATAGATCCAAAAGAGAAGGCCGTAACGGTCGAACTCGAAGGTAAAAAGGTAAAGCTCTACCTCAACAAGAGCATAGGAGAAAACGCCGAGATTTACTATGAAAAAGCAAAGAAAGCAAAGCACAAGCTTGAGGGAGCAAGAAAAGCTTACGAAGACACACTGAAAAAAATTCAAGAAATTGAAAAGCTCATAGAGGAGGAAGAGAAAAAGGAGCTCAGCGTGAAGAAGCTTGAAAAAAGAAAGAAGAAGTGGTTCGAAAAGTTCAGATGGTTTGTAAGCAGTGAAGGCTTTCTGGTAATAGGGGGAAAAGATGCCACAACAAATGAAATAGTCGTAAAGAGACATATGAGTGAGAACGACCTCTACTGCCATGCAGATATTTATGGAGCGCCACACGTGGTAATAAAAGATGGCAAGAAAGCTGGGGAGAAAACGATATTCGAAGCCTGCCAGTTCGCAGTTTCCATGTCAAGGGCATGGAAAGATGGAATATACTCCGGAGACGCTTACTGGGCAGATCCGAGCCAAGTGACAAAAAAAGCCCCAAGTGGAGAATACCTGGGCAAAGGGGCCTTCATGGTTTATGGAAAGAGAAACTGGATGCATGGCTTACCAGTAAAGCTCGCCATTGGAATAGTGGAGTATGAAGGAGAGAAGCTCCCAATGTGTGGGCCTGTTGATGCCGTTAGGGCTCATACAGACAAGTACATCATTATCCGCCCGGGAAGAACAAAAAAGAGCGAACTTGCCAAAAAAATAGCTAAAATTTTCGAGAAGTGGGGGTACAAAGTGGAGCTTGACGACTTAATGCAAATCCTACCGCCCGGAAACGGTGAGATTGTGGAGGTGGTAGAATGATAAACCTCTACGCAATAGCCCAGAGAGAACTCGCAAAGGACTTGCTCTTCGAGGTTGACGATGAAGTGGTTACGTTCTCTGTAAAAGGGGTTATGATAGCAAAGACGAACTCAAAGGGCTATAATTTTTCTTTTGTTGAGATTACAGACAATGAGTTTGTGCTGGCAGTTCAGATGAGAGGGTATGTGATTTATCTCGGCTTAGAAAGCGATGAAGTAATTGACGAAGATGCATATCCAGAAATCGTAAGGGCATTGATAAACCACCTCTTGCCTGCCCTTCATGCCCTTGTCAAAGAGGCCGAGAAGAGCTATACCGGGAAAGCAGATTTGCTTTTAGACGATAATATGAGCCCTGAGATGAAAGAATTCTTTTATGAGTTACTCCTCAAACACAAGAGGGGATTGCCAACGCACGAGCAGGTCGACGTTGCGTAGCAAAGGTTTTTAAAGAATCTGCATGTAGGGAGGAACCATGAAAAGAACTGAGTATTATTCGTATGCAGCTGGGGAGCTTCCGGAAGGATGTAAGCTTTGTGTTCAAGGGGCAAAGTTAGTGCTCTTTACAACCGGAGTTTGTCCCAGAGATTGCTTCTACTGCCCCCTAAGCCCTTGGAGAAGAGGAGATGTCAGCTATGCAAATGAGAGGCCCATAAAGAGTCTTGACGACATAATAGAGGAGGCCAAAATCCAAGAGGCTTTGGGTGCGGGAGTTACTGGAGGAGATCCCCTTTCAAGGATAGATAGGACCGTGGAATATATAAAAGCCCTAAAAGAGAACTTTGGAGAGAAGTTTCACATCCACCTCTACACTACCGGAGCATTAGCCACAAGAGAGAACCTTGAAAAGCTTTACTCAGCGGGTTTGGATGAAATACGCTTCCACCCAGATCTTTTTAATCCCAACTCGAGGCTTCTCCAGAAAGAGCTTGAGAACATAAAGAATGCTTTTGATTTTGATTGGGATGTTGGCGGAGAAGTGCCGAGCGTTCCAGGGCAGGAAGAGAGGATTAAGTGGTTTGCTGAGTTTTTAGATGCCCGTGGAGCAAAGTTCCTCAATATAAATGAGCTTGAGTTCAGTGAGACCAATTTAGATGCCCTTCTCTCAAGAGGACTTAGAACTGTTAGCAATGAAAGTTCAGCGATAGCGGGAAGCCTTGAACTGGGGCTGAAGATCCTTGAATGGGGAGAAGAAAACACCTCCCTGAACTACCACCTATGCACAGCCAAGCTTAAGGACGCTGTTCAGCTGAGAAACAGACTCAAGAGGATGGCAAAAAACGTCGCCAAGCCCTATATGGAGATTACCGAAGAGGGAACCTTAAGGTTCGGGATTGCGGAGTATGATGACCTAATAGAGCTCTACAATTTGCTTGTAAATGAAGCGGAGGTTCCAGAAGAGTGGCTCTACATAAATACAAAGAAAGGAAGGATTGAAATGCCCATAGAGGTTGCAGAAGAGCTTGCCGATGCAATAGAAGGGGATGTAAAGTTCTACATAGTCGAGGAGTATCCGACGTGGGATCGAATAGAGGTCGAGAGGATTCCGCTTCCGTGATTTGATTAGCTTTTTTGCTTTTTCGTTAACTTGAAAGTGATTTCGAAAAATTTATGTCGGGCTTTGAGCGCTTTGAGGAGTATGGACTGAAGGTGGAGATTCTCGAGAAATAGATTGGGATTTGTATAAATTAAAGAAATCAAAGAAAATAAAGCTCAGCTCTCGACTTTCTCAATTCCTATCTTTGCCTCAACTTCCGGCCACTCGACAACGTATCCCTTTGCTTCCTCGAACCTAACCTCAACTGCCCTTGTTTCTCCCTTTATGTAGTCAAGCATCTCCTGCAAGAGCCCTTTGTTTTCGTCAGTTGTTTCAATGTACACCATTATTCTGTCATTGACGTCTAAGTCGAGCTGCTTTCTCATCTCCTGTATTCTTCTCACGAATTCCCTCGCAAGTCCTTCCATCATAAGCTCCCTTGTGAGTGTCTTGTCAACAAATACCTTGCCGTGATCGAATTCTTCTCCTACAAGGAAGTCCGGGAGTTCTTCCTCAACGACAATGTGCTCCCTCTCAATTGTAAACTCCTTACCCTCTATCTCCACTTTCAGCTTTCCTTGCATAAGCTTTTCATAGAGCTCCCTGTCGTCCTGCTCCTCAATCCACTTTGCAATTAACTTTGCATCTCCCTTGAAGTGAGGCCCGAGTTTGGCGAAGTTGGGCTTTACTCTTATTTCTCTCTCAACCTTGGCTACCTTGACTTCTTTAGCATTGAGCTGGTCTTTGAGGAGGTAGTTAAGCCTTTCAACGGCTTTCTTTGTTGTTTCGTCCTCGGTCTCTATGAGTATCTGCCTCACAGGATAGCGGAGTTTTATCTTTGCCTTCTGTCTCGCCGCAGAGCCAGCTTCCACTATTTTTCTGACTATTTCCATTTCCTTTTCAAGCTCTTCATCTACCCATCTCTCGTCTTTCTTGGGCCAGTCTTCGAGGTGAACACTCTCCTTTCCGCTGAACGGTCTTATGAGGTTCTGGTAAATTTCCTCGGTGATGTAAGGTGTAAACGGTGCCATTAATCTAAGCAGAACGTCGAACACCTTCCACAACGTCCAATAAGCGGCAAGCTTATCTGGGTCGTCTTTCTCAATCCAGAGCCTCTTCCTTATGAGCCTTACATACCACCTGCTTAAGTCCTCTATCACAAAGTACTCTATTGCTCTCGTTGCCCTTGTGAGGTAGAATGTCTCTATTCCATCTTCCACAGCATCTACGAGAGTGTTGACTCTTGAAAGTATC
Organism: Thermococcus litoralis DSM 5473; assembly: GCF_000246985.2. Taxonomy (NCBI): domain Archaea; kingdom Methanobacteriati; phylum Methanobacteriota; class Thermococci; order Thermococcales; family Thermococcaceae; genus Thermococcus; species Thermococcus litoralis. The sequence goes on from NC_022084.1 coordinate 2,199,640, forward strand.
CACCTGTCCTCTTCCCTAAATGGAAGCTCTTCTGGGTTGACCTTTGTGGGGTCGAACTTGTCCAGGCTCATGTATGTTGAAGCCAATATGTAGACGTTCCAGAGGATGTTGAGCATTCTCTTAACCTGTGCAAGCCCCTTCCAGCTGAACCTTAGGTTTTCCCAAGGAGTCGTCGCCCAGAGCATGTAGAATCTAAACGGATCTCTTCCTTCCTTCTGGACAACTTCTTCTGGCCTTATTATGTTCCCAAGACTCTTGCTCATCTTATCTCCCTTTTCGTCCAAAACATAGCCATGCATTGCGACCTTCTTGTACGGAACGGTGTCAAACGCAACAACACTTGCTGCCTGCTGGGAGTAGAACCACTTTGTAACCTGGTCTTCTCCCTCAACTATAAAATCTGCAGGCCAAAGTCTTTCGAAGAGGTCTTTCCTCCTTGGATAGTCAAGAGAAGCCCAGCTCGCTATTCCACTGTCAAACCATACATCGAGAACGTCTTTGACCCTCTTCATATCTCCTCCACACTTGGGACATCTGAGTACTACCGTATCCACCCACGGTTTGTGGAGGTCTACTTCATGAAAGTCCTTTTCTATTGGCTCCTTGCTCATCTCTTTGAGCTCATCGAATGAACCAACCACATGGACGTTGCCACAGCTCTCACATACCCATATTGGTAGGGGTATTCCCCAATACCTCTGTCTTGAGATACACCAGTCTCCGCTGTTCATAACTCCGTTGTCGTACCTTATCTTTACCCAATCTGGATACCAGGTGACGTTCTTGTCGTTTTCTTCTATTATCTTATCCTTAACTTTGCTTATCTTCAGGAACCACTGGTCTGTTGCTCTAAATATCAGCGGCGTCTTACAGCGCCAGCAGTGTGGGTATTTGTGCTCTATCGTGCCAGCCTTCACGAGAAGACCTTTTTCCTTTAGATACTCAATTATCTCAGGATCAGCATCTTTAACGAACTTGCCCTCCCACTTCCCTTCGACGTACCTTCCTTCATCGTCGAGAGGTGAGTAGATTGGCAGACCGTACTGCTTTCCTATCTCAAAGTCTTCTTCACCGTGTCCAGGGGCGGTGTGAACTAATCCGGTGCCCTCACCAAGGGTCACATGCTCTCCCAATATTACGCGATGAGCCCACTCGTATTTCTCCCTAAACTCCTTCTGCCTTGGGTACTCCTCCAAAAACGGATGCACATACCTTATGCCCTCAAGCTCTTCGCCCTTGAATTCCTCCACGATCTCTCCTTTGGCACCAGCTTCGTGGAGAACCCTCTCGACTAATGCTTTCGCTATTATCCAGTACTCTTCCTTTCCATCAAGGAATACCTTCACTTTTGCGTACTCGTATTCGGGGTGAACTGTGACGGCTAAGTTAGCCGGCAAAGTCCATGGTGTAGTTGTCCAGATGAGGAGGTACTCGTTTTCTTTTCCCTCTACCGGGAACTTTACGTATATGCTTGGGTCTTCCCTTATTTTGTATTCTCCCCTAACTTCGTGTTCAGCCAAAGCAGTCTCACATCTGGGGCACCAGTGGAGAACCCTCTGATCCTTCTCTAAAAGTCCCTTTTCCCATGCTTTCTTTAAAGTAAACCAAGCTGATTCTATATACTCGTTCTTGATTGTCATATACGGGTTATCCCAGTCCATCCAAACTCCGAGCATTTTAAACTGCTCTGTCATGATTTTGAGATTGGTCAGAGCGAACTCCCTACATTTCTTTATGAAGTTTTCAACACCAACTTTCTCCTCTATATCCTTTTTGTATTTCAACCCAAGGGCCTGCTCAACTTTAACCTCTATTGGCAAGCCATGCATGTCAAAGCCCGGTTGCCTTCTAACGTTGTAGCCCTGCATGGTTCTGAATCTTATCACCATATCCTTGATTATTTTGTTCCATGCAGTGCCCAAGTGTATGGCACCGCTTACATATGGTGGCCCATCAAGAAAATAGTAGTCCGGACCGTTTTCTCTTGCTTTTTTCACCTTGTTGTAGACGTCATTTTCTTTCCAGAATGCTTCTATTTTTTCCTCTAAGACTTGTGGATTATACTCCCTCATCTCTGGCTCCTTTATCATCTCAAAAACCTCCTGGGATTTGTAGAATAGGCTAGGTTAGCAGAATAGCCCAAGGAATCATGGGCAAAATGCAAAGCGAAGGATAAAACACTCCCCCCTCATGGGCATCGGTCAAAATTGTGGAGTTCTATTTATAAATCTTTTGCCAAGATTGAAATAAAGAGGGAAAGAAAGGAAAAGTTAACTCTTTTCCTCTATGGTTCTTTCCTCTTCTGGTTCCCCTTTTCTTCTGCTCTCGTTCTTTATAACCTGAATAACGTAATCTATGAACTTTCTAATCTCCTCTAAATCTTCTTCAGGGATATCCTGAATCTTTTTGTTCTTTGTTTTGCATGTGAGCAGTTTTAAGAGTGCTAATCTCCCAAGTGCTGTTTTTGTGCTTATCTCTCCCTCTTTCCAGTCATGCCATATAGCGTTTGCTATGCCGTAAAATTCTGGTATGCTATCCAACCCTGGATCACCAACGTCCAATACTTCTTTGCCGAGATACTTGTACCTCTTTTCCTTCTCCTCCTTTGTGAATACTTTCGATTTTTCTCTAATGTACTGGTGCACCATCCACACCACCTCCAAAAATACGTTGCCCTCAATGTTTATTAACCTTTTGTTTCTAAAACTCGGGGATAATCTTATAAGTCCCAATAAGACACATATCTACACATTAATACGGTGGTGAAAACAATGAATGAACTCCTCTACCTTTTGCTTTCCTTTGGAATTATAATAGGGTTCATAAGACTAAAGGTGAATATCGGGCTTTCTATATTCCTAGGCTCCCTTTTGCTTGGAGTTCTCTTTGGATTAAAGCCAAGAGATCTTGTACTTTCCCTCTACGTATCTTCCACCGAGTGGCAGACCTTAAGGCTCATCCTGATTATAGTCGCTATAATGGCTCTAACGAGCGTCTTTTCCCAAATCGGCTACCTCAAAATAATGGAGAGAGCAGCCAAGGAGCTGTTTCCAAGTGAAAAGTACTCTTTAGCCGCACTCCCGGCGTTAATAGGGCTAATGCCAATGCCTGCTGGAGCCCTTGTTTCTGCTCCTATGATAGAGACCGTGGCTGACAAGCTCAACATTTCCCCGGAGAAAAAGACCATCATTAACTACTGGTTCAGGCATATATGGGAGCACTCTTGGCCAATGTATCAGGCGATAATAATTGCCTCGGCAATTTTAAGCATCTCTGTAAGAGAATTCAGTAGCAAGATGTTCCCCCTAACAATACTTATGGCACTGATTGGATATCTTTTCTTTCTTAGGCCTATAAAATCAGCTAAGGATGAAAAAGGAGACATAAAAGAAGGGCTGAAGTTGTTCCTCAAAAGCACGTATCCGATAATTGTGATCATCTTTATCTCAATTGTTCTCGGCTATGACATGGTTTATGGGGCATTTATAGGATTTCTATCAGCTTTGATACCCCATTTTAGGAGAATAAACAAAGGGGAAATTATAAAATACGCCTTACAGCCAAAAATAATATTTCTTCTGCTCTCGGTCATGTACTTCAAAAAGCTTCTTGAAGTCACAGGAGCCGTTGAAGCCCTTCCAAGGATTATCTTAGAGTTAAACCTCCCAATAATGGCAGTAATAGTTTTAACTCCCTTTTTAGTTGGATTGATGACTGGCATAAGCTTCGCTTATGTGGGAATGACATTCCCGTTGCTAGCACCGTTTTTTGGGAGCTTTGATAAAATTGCACTCGCGTACTTGAGCGGCTACATGGGGATGCTCTTCAGCCCGGTTCACTTGTGCTTAGTCTTCTCCGCAGAATACTACAAAGCCGACCTAGGAAAAGTTTACAGAGCGATGCTGATTCCTGGATTGGCTCTCTTCCTTCTCGGAGTTCTCTACATCTCTTTCCTCTAAGCACCAGAAATGCTCTCTAAGTTCTTTAAACCTTTTCTTTCCTATTCCCTCACTTTTTGCAGTTCCAGTGCCTTTTTGTGTGCCTCTTCTACACTACATCCCTCAGCCCGATGCTTTATCTCCCTCAACTCATGAAAGAGAACATAACGTTCATACGGTCTCAAAAGCTCAGATATCCAAATTTCATTAAGAGGAATTCCAAGCTTATCTGCCGCCGGTGGATAGATGAGTTTTCCCTGATAGACTACTCTGTAGCATGCATTGTATTCTTTGATGAGCTCATGGGGCACGTACTTCACGCGATAGCCCAGTTTTGCAATTTCCTCTTTAACGTTCGTCTTAGCCCACCAATAAAAACTCCCTTTAGGGGTTTTAAGAATTATGGATGAAGGCAAAGATGTTATATAGGTGAGAAACTTAAATAGTAAGGGGGACTACATGAACCACGCACTCCTCTTCCTAGGGCAAGTATCCAGCCTCTCTGCAAAAATAGCCGGGGCTCTATTTCTCGCTTACATTTACTGGAAACACAGACGAAAGCCCGCCCTCTGTTGGTCCCTCTCTTGGACCGCTGCTGCTTCTTCAATACTCTCCGACATAACCGGAAACACGTACATTGTTTCACTATCGGAGGCATTCTGGGCGATGTTCCTATTCTATGGTGCAATCCTTCTGCTGGAAGAAAAGGGAATAACAAGCAGAGAAGTTGGAGTCCTGTCGATAATCCCCGTCATAACAAGCCTATATGGGATTCTAATAGGTGCCTCAGGTAGGTCTTCTGATTGGTTTGCACTTGTTGGTCTGCCCTATGCAGTCTCGGCACTCTTCATAACATCTTCTGGGCTTATGATACTCCTTCTCAGAAAGCTTTATAACGACAAGGCATCGTATTTAGGAGGCATTATTACACTCTACGGTCTCCACGAGCTTGATTATCCTGTTTTGAGACTTGTTGAGTGGTTCGCCCCAATAGGGTTTGCCCTTGGGGCAATATTTAGCATTCTGTCTGCATACGTCATGATAAAATTCGTCTTTACTGAAGAGTTCATAAGAATTGAAAGGCCACCAGCGGAGATGTATCTTAAACCCGGAGTTATGATAATCAAGCCCGAAGAGTATACCACAATAAAAGAAAAGCTCGAAAAAGTCCCTGTATTGGCATTTGTTAGAAATCTGCATGTACCTGAGAGCTGGAATGCTTTCTTCATAACGACCGCCGGAGAGAGAAATTCCATATATCCCACTGATCTGGCAAAAATTGTTGATACGTCGGTTAGATATCTAAACGAGGCAAAGGAAAAGGGATTTGAGGGGATAATTGTTATAGACTGTCCAGAATATTTGAAAACATACAACGGCTTTGAAGCTCTCGTAAAATTTCTTGCCTCTCTAAAGGATTTCACGCTTTTATACAACGGAGTTCTAATTCTGGTAATTGAGGAAGAAGCTTGGGAAAAAAGAGAGCTTAAAATCCTAAAAAGGGTTCTCACCTGATTCCAAAGATTTATAACTTTCCATTATTCAACCTCAAGAGGTGAAAGGATGGGGATTGATAACATAATCGCAAAGCTGGCATCAGTTGGAGCTGATCTCAGTACTAGAAATGCAGTGAGAATGGCGCTCTCTCTGATAAGCGAGGATGAAGAGCTTACAGACCAGATATACGTGGAGATAAAGAACAAAGCGTACAAAGAAGACTTTGCAAAGGTGCCTGTTGAAAAGAGAGCTGTTTTCATCCCCCAGTGTTTAAGAAATGTGAAAGAATGCCCCGCAGAGTTTGGCGAATATGGGTGGAAATGCACAAAGTGTGGAAAGTGTTCAATTGGCGATATAATTGAATACGGAGAAAAGCTCGGTTACAAACAGTTCTATATAGTCCCAGGTGGGAGTTTGGTAAAGAAAATACTAAAGGAAAAAGTCCCTAAAGGGGAAATAAAGGCTGCACTGGGGATAGCATGCTGGCCTGAGCTTGCAGAAGCTAGTGAGAAGCTTTCCATACTAAAAATTCCACTCCAAGCAGTACCCCTACTAAGGGCAGGATGTATAAACACCCTGGTCGATCTTGAGAGAGTTAAGATGGCCTTGGAAGTTGGCCTTACACAAGAAAGCAAAAACCCAGCATTTTCCACAGACATGAATCCCCAACAGACTCTCTAATGGCTTTCATTTCTTATTTCATTCCAGATCGCAGTCAAAATCAACAGAGCACCTAGATAACCTCTCAAGCTTAGAACTTCCCCTATAGTCAAAAATGCCGATATATGCCCAAAAATTGGTTCAGCGGAGTATATAAGAGCCGCTTTATGGGCTTTCGTTTCTTTCTGATACTTCACCTGAAGAGTGAAAGCAATTACCGTTGCAAAGACTCCCGTGTAAATAATACCAAGCCATGGAGTTATCCCTATTGGCAATACAAATCCCTCAAAAATCAAGGCATAAATTGTCGAAAACACAAAATTCCAAAATATCTGCCAAAAGGCAAGGCTGAGGTAGTCTCTTTCCCCAAATTTCTGGACAAGGACTATCTGGAATGCAAATGAGATTGCACAAAGAACCGTCAACAGATCGCCATAGTTAAAACTTAAGCTCGCTCCTGAGATTAGATACAAACCAGCTATTGCAACACTTAAGGACAGAAAATCCCTTACCCTCAGCTTATCACCCAGAAGAAAATAAGCTATAAATGGAGTAAAAACCACGTAAAGGGAAGTTATGAAGGCGGAGTTGGATGCAGATGTGTATTTTAAGCCCACTATCTGAAAACCATGCCCAAAAAAGAGGGTTGTTCCCAAAATAAACCCTTCAAAGAAAGTTTCGCTCTTTATGGCTTTCTTTCTAAAGATGAGGAGCATAAGAAGAGAGGCTATTCCAAAACGATAAGCCAAAAATAGGACTGGGGAAAGATAAGCAAGGCTAACTTTCATTGCTGGAAAGGTGAAGCCCCATATGACCGTGATCCCAAGAAGAATTAGCTCCGCCCTTTTCATGTCTCAATCTAAACTCTCTCACTTTTTAAGCGTTTTCCTTTAGATATGGGTTTAAGCGTTCTAATTTTCGTAACCCTTATATAAAATGAAAGCATATCATTTTTGGTGATACTATGGGCGAGGAGGAAGCTTATGAAGTCCAAAAGGAGAGCGTTGAGCGAATATGGATTCTGATAACCCCCGATAAGTGCAGTGGTTGCAGGCTATGTGAAGTTGCCTGTTCCCTCGAGCACGAAGGAATCGTATGGCCAGAGGCATCAAGAATCAGAGTCTTTGAGCTTTTGCCCGGAGTTAACGTTCCACATACATGTGTTCAATGCCCGGACTATCCATGTGTAAATGCCTGTCCTACAAAAGCCCTTAGTGTTGATGAAAAAACAGGGGCAGTGCTTGTTGATGAAGCGAAGTGCATAGAGTGTGGGGCTTGTATAACAGCTTGCCCCGGAGATGTTCCGAGAATTCCAGTTGGTAAGGGAAGTGTGGTCATATGCGACCTCTGCGGGGGAAATCCGAAGTGTGTTGAAGTTTGCCATGAGGCTGGGCACGATGCCCTAAAGATTGTCACAGGAAACTACAGACCGATCTTCAGGACATTTGCAAAAGATCCCGTGGAAAAGAGCTCTGAGATAGCGAAAAAGGTCTTTGGAGAAGAGTTTCTGGGGTGAGTAAAATGTATGCATACACTGGAAAGCTCCTTGATGTTGACTTAACAAAGGAAGAGATTAAAGAAGTTGAGCTTGAGGAAGAAACTCTAAGGAAGTTCTACGGGGGAAGAGGGCTTGGAACTTACCTCCTCTGGAAAGAGCTTGGAGAGAAGTGGGAAAACGTTGATCCTCTTAGCGAGGAAAACCTTCTTCTAATACTCACTGGACCTCTGACCGGCTATTATCCCGGCATGAAAACCGCTGTTGTTTCTAAATCCCCAGAGAGCAATGGTATTGTAGGGAGTGTTTTAAGCAGTGAGGTAGGATTAGAGCTTAAGGCATCGGGATACGATGGGATCATAATCAGAGGAAAGGCAAAAACGCCCGTTTATCTCTTCGTTTACAACGATACTGTGGAAATAAGAGATGCATCCAAATACTGGGGCATGGGGGGCATTGAGCTTCATAAAACCCTCTTAAAGGAAGTGCACGAAGAGGTAAGAAAAAAGGAAATGCTGAAAGGGATCCCCAAAGAGCCCGCAATGATGTACATAGGCAAAGGAGGAGAAAACAAGGTTCGCTTTGCTGCAATAATGACAAAGCTCATGCATGCCGCAGGTTACGGGGGCTATGGAGCTGTTATGGGGAGCAAGAACCTCAAAGCGATAGTTGTAAAGGGAAGCAAATCCCTTCCAGAGGTTTACGACAAAGAAAAAATGAAATTCCTCCTCAGAGAGTTCTGGAAGGAGCTCTTCTCAATGACCACATTTAGAGAATGGGGCACCGGAGCTGGGGGTTACAGCGTAGGGCATGACCGCTCAAGCGAGCCGATAAGAAACTGGCAGGAGGAATATCACGACAACGAGGAGATAAGTGTCGTTAACTTCGAAAATAGAGCATGGATAAAGAAGTACTGGGCCGATTACGGATGTCCAGTGAACTGTATGAAAATTTCATATCTCCGTTACGGCGAATACAAGGGCTCAATAACGGATGCACCTGACTATGAGCTCCAAGCGTATATGGGAACCAACCTTGGAATATTTGAGCCCGAGAAGATCGTTTACCTCTCATACCTTGTGGATGAACTTGGCTTAGATGGAATAAACGCTGGAAACACTTTAGGATTTGCAGCGGAGCTTTACCAGAGAGGGATACTCACAAAGGAAGACATAGGATTTGAGCTCAATTGGGGCGATGAAAAGGCATTTGCAAAGCTTTTACACCTAATAGCCGAGAAAGAGGGCATTGGAAAGATACTAGCCGAAGGCACTTACAGAGCAGCACTAAAGATCTCCGAGATGAAGGGAGTGGATGCAACAAAATATGCAGTTCACGTGAAAGGAATCGGAGTAGGGGCCCATGGAATAAGGAGCGAGCTTGACTACACAAAAGACATAAGCTACGCAGTCTCAGTCCAAGGAGGGGATCACACTTCAACTGCTAGCCTTCCAGCAAGGAGCTATGAGGGAGAAATGGTAAACGCATTTTATGATTCGGCAGTTGTGTGTATGTTTGTCACAAGGCCGGGATTTGAGAGAATTCTAGAATTTGGAAACGCTTTGACAGGATTTGACATAACCCCAGAGCAGTGGTTTAACGAAGTCGGTCTGAGGATAATCCACCTCCAGAGAATACTTTTACTCCTTGGCGGGCCGGATGTATACTGGGATCCAAGAAAAGACGATGACAATCCACCAAGATTCTATGAACCACTACCAAGTGGGCCCGTTAGAGGAAAAGCATCCAGCAGGGAGGAGATAAAATCAAAGGTCAGACAGTACTACGAAGAGATTGGCTACGACGAAAATGGGATTCCAAAAGAGGAAGTTCTTGAAGAGCTCGGCTTAAGCGATGCAAAGAGGGAAGTTAGGAGAATCAAAAAGCGCTTAAACCTTTAACCTTTTCTTTCAAACTTTTGGTTTTGATGAACTTTTTAAGGCTTTATTGTCAAAAATATGCGGTGATTGCCATGGTAGAATACAAAGACATGACAATCAAAGTTGTAGGGGAGAGGCTTTCTCCAACAAAAATGAAGGTCAAAGCCGGGAATTTTGAGATTACAATAGACAAAATCGGTGGGGAAGCTCCGAGCCCAGTTGAATATCTCCTCGCAGCCCTTGCAGGATGTCTAAATATTGTCGCGACCCTTGTAGCCAAGGACATGGGGATACAAATTGAAGACCTGAGTGTTGAAGTTGAAGGTGTCCTTAATCCTGGAAAGTTTATGACTGGAGAAGGTGAAAAAGCGGGCTACAAAGAGATCAAGGCCAAAATTAAAGTGAAGACTGATGCTGATGAAGAGACCCTCAAGAAGTGGCTTGAAAAGGTAGAAGAACGCTGCCCAGTTAGCGATAATTTAGCCAACCCCACCCCAACAAAGGTTGAAGTTGAAAAGTGCTGAAAGTTTTTTAAACCCCTTTCTTTATCCTTTTCTGGTGAAGTTAATGTGGCGTGAAAAGCTTAAGCAGGGGTTCCTTGAAAACGACAAGCTCATGATTGAGCTCAGCATAGGGGGAGAATGTGGGGAATGGTTCCCGAGCTTGGCTTTGTACGACAAAGAAAACGATAGCTGGTACTACTTGGACAACGACATCCCTCCTGGAGCCACTGAGGAGGAAGCATTGCAAAATGCAATCAAATTCTTTGAAAAAATGATTATAGGCTTGGAAAAGCCCAAAATAAAGAGCTCCCCCCTAAAAGAGGCTCCCGAGGAGATATATCTAAAGTTTAAGCAGTTCCTGGAGGAACTTAGGGGTGAAGATAAAGGTTAGGCTCTACGGAGAGCTTGCCATAAAACACGGCACGGAGGTTGAGCTAGAAGTTAAAGAGGGAGCTAGGGTTGAGGATGTCCTCAAAATTTTGAAAATAAGTGATTCAGAGCATCATTTAATTTTGAATGAAAGAAAAGTTTCAAAAAACCACCCACTAAGTGATGGAGATACCTTAAAGGTTCTTCCGGTAGTCTATGGGGGTTAACCCTCCCCAAGTCCAACATCTTCTCCAAAAGTGAGCGTTAGGTAAAGTTCCACCAAGCCTTTCTCGATGTTCTCCAAGATTTTCTCTTCAAGCTTTTCAATCTCGCCTGTAGAAAGGTGCCTTCCCTCCTCCAGAATCTTTATTTTCCAAGTTTGCCGGTCAAATACGATTGTCATCTCCTCCACTATAAGCGGGACGTACCTTATTCTAATCCCATAAAGCTCTTCTGCATAACCCGCTTTCCGATTTATATCTTCTAAATAGGGTTTCAGCTTTTCCATGAAACCACCGCAATTCTTAATACTCCTTTCGACTTTAAACTTTTAGGGTGATACAATGTACCAGAAGTTTGGATACCATTTTCATGCTTACCAGCCCGGTGATCTAATCTATATCCACGATGGCTCCGGGTGGGATCCAATAAAATATTCAGAGCGATTGAGCCCGGTGTCCCTAAAAATAAGGGATATAGAAGTGAAATCCAGGAACTGGACAAGAACCGTTATTAAAGCGTATGAATACACCAGCGATGCCTTGGGATCTCTAAAATCCAGAAGCGTAAGTGTTGATTTTGAGCCCTTCACACTTTACATGATCCTGAGATATAAACCAAAGATATACGCGGAAATAGTCGATCTGCTCATGAACAAAGTGGAGCCGGTTCCAACAACGCCTTTTCATCCAATAATGCCCCACCTCAGCACTTTTGAACAGGAAATTCTTGCGAGAATCTCCTTCGATTTCTATGAACCCTTTATCAAAGACAAGGATGTTGTTGGGTACTGGCTTCCCGAGAACGTTATCACTAAAGAAACTGCCAAAATCATAGCAGAGTCAACACAAAAGGAAATAGTGTTCCTTCTGGACGAGCGGCAGTTTGTTGGCCTTCACTTTCCCCAAGCAAAGTTCTCCTGCAACACATACAAATGCGACGATAAAATAGGATACGTCTTCGGAAGGGATCACCAGCTGAGCGATGCTTTTGCATTCAACACACTTGACGTTGATGGCCTTGTGAGGGCTGTTGTAGAAGGTAGAATAGATGTTTTCAAAGAGAACTCTGAGATTCCCTATTTGGTTTACCTCGCAAGCGATCTTGAGGCTTTGCTGAGCAACCCACAACAGCTGGACAAGTTCATCACTTGGCTTTCAAAACTTGAGGAAAAAGGAGTTGAAACAATAAACGCAGTGGAGTTCATTAGAAAGAAGAGAAATGGAGAGTTCAAAAGGTTAGAAGGAGAGTGCAGTGAGCACTTTAGAATCAACGTCAAGGACTACTCGAGTTGGAGTGACTATTACGATCTCAGCATAGACGGAAGGACGAGTGACATCAGATGGCTCGGCATGAGAAGAGAAGACAGCAGAGTAATTAACCGTGTCTACAAAGGGAAGAAGGTTTCACAGCTTTGGAAGTATGCCTTTACAAAGCTGTTCAGGGAACTAAATAGGAGTATACGCTTTGGTGTGATTGATTTGATCCACAAATACCTCCCAGAGGCGAGCATAGAGGATATAAAGGAATTTCTGGTAAGATATGCGAGAATATTCTTTAGAGAACACTACGAATACTTTGAGATGGATACAACGGTGGAATATATAATGGAACCGCTTAAAGACCTTGATCCAACGCTTGCTTTAAGGTTGGGAAGGATATACTACATAATGCTGCTCGCCAACCACTCAGATCCCCGGTTCTGGGAAAACATCGACACAAGGGTAACATTTGAGAACGTCTCCGCGATCAGCAAGGCACTTATAGAGCTCATGAAGGTTTATATTGATGAGAACATGCACGAGAGAGCCAACTACATCCTCCTCGAATACATGAAGCTTCTTGCTTTTCCCCAGCTCTACTACGACTACGAACTTTTCAAGATGCCAGGGCTTGAGGGATGGGAGACAAGTGAAAAAGCTTGGTTCGATAGCCTAAAAAGCGAGGTTCCAAACTGTGATTACAATGTAATAACAAGGGCAGCCCTCTACGTTGGAAACGAAGACCTCCCAGAGGACATAAGAAACGCCTTAGAAGTTCTCTATGATATGAAAAAAGCGGTGGCAGATACAGGCCATATCTCCGGAGAAATGCACGGAAACTGGGAAAACAAGGAATGGTGCGAGCATAGGGCAAAGGTTTAGCCCTTTATGTTCCATTTTTCTTTGCTGAGAAAGAGATAAGCCTCTTCCTCAAGTTCTGGAGGAACGAAGTTGATTAAAATTTCTGCATTTTTTATAACCTCTCTCAAGTTTTTGCCAAGGGCAACTTGGTTTTTGGTGAGAAGGTCTTCAATAACGTCCACTATGCCTTCCTTAACCTCTTTCTCAGAATAAAGCCTCTTTCCCCTTATCCATACTTTTTGGTTCTTTGTGTAAAAATCAAGCGCCCTCTCGCCCAAGAACTCTGGCCCGGGTTTTAAAATTACTCTTGGCCTCTCCACCCTATCGACTTCAAGCATGATGAACGCCTTCTCAGTGTATCCCCAATTTAAGTCAAAAACTTCAAAACCTTCCCTTTTCAGGCTCTTCTCAAACCCCTTCGCACTTCTCTCAAGCTGGGGAAGGAGAACATCATCCACGAGTTCGGGCTTTGGGAAGAGGAGAGTAACCAGATTTGTGCCTTTTTTCTTGAGCAAGGCCTTATAATCACCAGCTTTTGCTTTTGATGGAAAGAAAAACCCAATTCCCGGCTTTTCGACAAACTCTTTCGCTTTAAAATAAAACACTCCAAACTTTTCCCAGCTAAGAGAAGAAGCAACGTTTCTTCTGGGATCAACGGGGTCTATAACAATTAAGGGGCTTTCCCCTTCTCGTTCCACAGTTTTGTACGCTATTTCTGGCTCCTTCTTTAACCATCCCTCAAGGTCTATTATCTTGCCCTTCCCCAAGAACTCGACGTTCTCAAGCAGGTTCATAAAGGAACCGTATTTTATTATCAAAAGCTCCGTTAAGTAACCAGAGAAGCCTCTAACATAAACTTCACTGCCATATGCATTTATCCCTTTCAGAAACTTCTTGAGAAGCCTTACCTCGTCGTTTCTCCCGTCTAAGTGTTTTACCACCCACTCGGTGTGGAGTAGGGATCTATCTACCGCCGTCTTTACTTCTCTCCAGCTTTTCACATTGTAGCAAGGTACAATGTCCACATCAAAACCCTTGTAAAAAGCTCTCACGTATGGATGTTCAGCGTAGGCTATTTCGTAACTCTCAAGTCTCTTACCGATGGCCTTCCCCAGCTCTAGCCCTATTTTCCTCAGCTCCTCAAGCGGAACTTCAAGGGGAAATGCCAAAAAAAGATCCACATCGTGGTCGCCGGATAGATAGGTGTCCTTCGCTATTGAGCCCACCAAACGAGGGGTAACCTCTAAGTCCTTTTTCCCTATCTCTTCCTCTGCAATCTTAAGTATCTCCTGTGTTACAGCATTGACTAAGGCTCTCTCCTCCTCCGATGGCTTTATCCTCTCCAAAACTTCCTTCAGCAGTTCCATCAATGCTTCACCTAATCCTTCAACTCAAATCTTGCAAGGGTTTCATAAATGGGCCCTTTTGGTGTTAAAGTGCTCTTCTTAAGCTCTATTGCGCTGACCTCGAACTCGCCAAATTCCTCGTTAGAAAGCTCTTTCAACGCCAGCATAAGCTCAACCTTATCCTTCACGAATTTTACCCTTCCTATTGTTATGTGAGAAACAAAATCCTTCTCTCGCTTAAAGCTAAGTTTGAAAAGAGCGTTGTCTATCTCCTTTGCTATTTTCTTTATCTCCTCATCGTTCTCCACTCCAGCCCAGATAACCCTGACATAGTTGTAATTCGGGAACACTCCTATGCCCTTAACTTTTACGCTGTGCTTCTTGTGCTTTTTGGCTATCTGTTCTAAGAGTTTTTTGATATCCTCTGCCTGCTCCTCAGTTATTTCTCCCAAGAACTTTAGAGTTAGATGGAGGTTTTCCGGCTCAACAAATTTGATTTTTGCGGATTTTGTTTTTTCGATTTTCTCTTGCGCCTCTATGAGTTTTTGTCTAACTTCGTCGTTAATATCAATCGCTATGAACGCCCTCATTCTCTAACCACCACTGGGAACTCTTCCCATGGGAAAACTATCCACTTATCAGTCCTGAAAACGTAAAAATCAGGCACAACTGAAGTCCACGGCTTCATTGCCAAGCATGCCACCTTGATGTCTTTTGCACCTTTCTTCTTTACTTCCTCGATAACAACTTGGAGCGTCTTTCCTGTATCGCTGACATCATCCACTATTACGACTTTCTTTCCTTTTAAGTCCCCGTGGAGCGGGATTGTTATCGTGGGTTTTTCTCCCCTCTCGTCAATGCCCTTGTAGAACTTTACGTCGATTACCTTGAACTCCACATCTCCTAAAATATGACTGAGCCGTACTCCCGGAATAAGTCCTCCTCTCGAGATTCCAACAATGACATCAGGCTTGTATTCTCTTTAAACTATCAGCAAGTGAGAAGATTGCCCTATCCACCTGCCACCATGTGAGATAGACCTTGTCCATTCTCTCACCCTCCTTTGATATATGGTAGAGTAGAAGAGTTAGAGTTTAAAAACCCAGCGTTTTCAAATGCTGAGGTTCAAGCTTTCAATTCTTTTAAAGTCTTATTGGAACAAAGCGTTATTAAGATGTAGTGCCCTACTCTCCATCTTTCAATTCTTTTAAAGTCTTATTGGAACCTGTTTCATCCTACGCGCGACAAGAATTGGATGATCCTTTCAATTCTTTTAAAGTCTTATTGGAACATAGGAGTGTCTTCCCAGTCAATCTTCTTCTGGTATGTCTTTCAATTCTTTTAAAGTCTTATTGGAACATATATATAATTAATTCGTTTACTGTACAATAAATTACTTTCAATTCTTCTAAAGTCTTATTGGAACCACCTCAGAATATGTTGAAGTTTAGGCCTGTGATGCTCTTTCAATTCTTCTAAAGTCTTATTGGAACACCGAAAAGA